>DASTSB010000385.1:0-8168 GCA_035760885.1 Steroidobacteraceae bacterium
GGATTGGGTCGATCAGCACAACGTGCGCTGCACATTGCCACCCGTATCGATCATGGGGCGCGCCGAATGGCGCAAAGCGGATTGAGGCCATGGCAAAGAAGCTTCCCAGTGTCGATGCGCTCTTGATCGGATTCGGTTGGACGGGCGCGATCATCGGTCAGGAACTCACCGATGCGGGACTCAACGTTCTCGCGTTGGAGCGCGGCAATTGGCGCGACACGCCGACGGACTTCTCACCGGCCTTCATTCAAGACGAACTGCGCTATCGCTATCGCATGCATCTGTTCGAGGAGCCGCATCGCGAGACGCTGACGTTTCGCAACTCACAGAGTGAAACCGCGCTGCCGATGCGCGAGCTGGGTTCATTCCTTCCAGGCGTCGGCGTCGGCGGCTCGGGCATTCATTGGAACGGGCAAACGTTTCGATTTCTTCCATACGATTTCGAGATTCGCAGCAAGACGCTGCAGCGCTACGGCAAGAAAGCCGTCTCGCAGGATGTCCCGTTGCAGGATTGGGGCGTGACCTACGATGAATTGGAGCCGTACTACGACCGCTTCGAATATCTCTGCGGAATCGCCGGGCAAGCCGGCAATTTGCGCGGTGAGATCCAGCCGGGGGGCAATCCATTTGAAGGGCCGCGTTCGCGTCCCTATCCCACGCCCCCCATGAAGCAAACCTACGGACCGTTGCTGTTTGCGAAGGCTGCGCAGGACCTAGGGATGCATCCGTTCCCCTGCCCGTCAGCCAACATGTCGCAGAAGTATCGCAATCCGTTGGGCGTCGAACTCGCGCCGTGCACCTACTGCGGCTTCTGTGAAAAGTTTGCGTGCGGCAATTATTCGAAGGCAACCGCCCAGACTACGGTGCTGCCGGCGCTGATGCGAAAGCAGAACTTCAAGCTGCGAACGCAGTGCGACGTGGTCAAGATCAATCTCGACAACACCGGCAAGCGCGCGGTGAGCGTCACCTACATCGATGCTCAAGGCGAGGAATACGAACAGCCGGCCGACTTGATCGTGCTGAGCGCGTACATCTTGCACAACGTGCATTTGCTGCTCACTTCCAACATCGGCACTCCATACGACCCCGCGACAGGCAAAGGCACGTTGGGCAAGAACTACGCGTACCAAGTCACGCCCAGCGTGGACGTGTTCTTCGACGGCAAAGTGTTCAATCCATTTGTCGGTGCTGGCGCGCTCGGGATGATCGTCGATGATTGGAACGGTGATGCGTTCGATCACGGCCCGCTCGGATTTCTGCATGGCGGCTATATCGCAAACTATGTGACCACGGGACGGCCGATCGAAACGAACTTCACACCGGAGGGCACGCCGAAGTGGGGGACGAAATGGAAACAGGCGTACGTGAAGAACTATCTCAGCTCCCTCAGCATTAGCTTGATGGGTGCCGTGATGCCGCATCGACAGAACTACCTAGATCTGGATCCCACCTATCGCGATGTCTATGGACGACCGCTGCTGCGCATGACGTACGACTTCAAAGACAACGAACACAAGATGCAGGACTTCGTCATGAAGAAGATGGAGCAGCTGGCGCGCGCGATGAACCCGCGAGAGATCCGCAAGAATCCGCGCGGCCCCAAGTACGACATTGCGCCATACCAGTCCACGCACAATACGGGCGGCGCGATCATGGGCAGCAATCCTAAAGAGAGCGTGGTCAACCGCTATTTGCAGCACTGGAATGTGCCGAACCTGTTTGTGATCGGCGCGAGCGCCTTTGCACACAACAGCGGTTACAACCCGACCGACACCGTCTGCGCACTCACGTATTGGGCGACGGATGCAATTCGGCGCGACTACCTGCGGTCGCCGGGTCCCCTGGTGCATGCATGAGTGGTGCACGCATGAATGCGATTCGAGCGCTGTATTCCTCGAGCATTGCTCTGATTGGATTGGCGTGTGCAACAGCGCAGGCTGCACAAGGCTCCTACGCTCAGCTGGAACGCGGCCGCTATCTCACGCGAGTGGGTGATTGCGAAGCGTGCCACACGGCTCCCGGCGGTCAGCCGTTTGCAGGCGGCCGTGCGATGCAGACTCCTTTCGGCACCATCTACACGCCCAACATCACCTCCGACGCCGTAACCGGCATCGGCGCGTGGACCGATCAGCAGTTCTATCGAGCGATGCACGACGGCATCGATGCCGAAGGCGAGAAGCTGTATCCGGCCTTCCCCTATCCATGGTTCACCCATGCGACGCGTGAGGACGTCGATGCAATTCGTGCCTATCTGCGCTCGTTGCCCGCAATTCAAGCTTCGACACCCGCCAATGATTTGATGTGGCCGCTCGGCCATCGCGGCTTGATGACGCCGTGGAACAGTTTGTATTTCGACGCTGGCACATTGAAACCCGATTCGAACAAAGGTGAGCAATGGAATCGCGGCGCGTATCTGGTCGAAGGGCTTGGACACTGCGGCGCGTGTCATACGCCAACCAATTTCCTAGGCGCGTCAAAAAAGGATGATCGCTTCGAAGGCGGCGAGCTTGCGAATTGGTACTCGCCCAATCTCAAGAACGATGCTCGACAAGGGCTCGGCAGTTGGAGCGAAGACGACATCGTCGAATTTCTGAAGACGGGCCGCACCGCGCGAGCCGTCGCCTATGGCCCCATGTCGGATGTCATCGAGCACTCAACTCGCTACTGGACTGAATCCGACTTGCGCGCAGCCGCCGTCTATTTGAAATCGCTCAGTGGTTCGAGCGACAGCGCTTCAGGCAACGAGCTGGCTGCCGACGTTGCAACTACCGGAGAGGCGATCTACATGGACACCTGCTCTGCATGCCATCACAAGGATGGTCAGGGCGTACCGCACATGTTTCCGGCGCTCGCACGCGATCCCATCGTGCAATCGCAGTCGCCGACCACGATTGTCCGGCTGATTCTGAATGGCGGCCGGGGCGTTGCCACGCAAGAGCATCCGACGCCGGTCTCGATGCCCTCATACGGGTGGAAGCTCAGCGATGCACAGGTCGCGGCGGTTGCCAGCTATGTTCGCAATGCATGGGGTAATCATGCGCCGGCAGTTTCTGCGTCAGATGTCGGCGAGTTGCGAGAAGCGACGCAAGCGGACAACGGTGAATATTAATCGGCTCCATGGCGCAGATCTTCGACCGCGGTCTGGTGCTCGCACTCAAAGTAGGCGCACTCGTTTCCCTAGCGCTCATCGTGACGCTGATCTTGGTGTGGCGCTGGAGCATCGATGATCCGCACGCAATGAACGCCCCGCCGCACCAACCTCTGCCCTTCAGCCACGAGCATCACGTGCGCGACGACGGCATCGATTGTCGCTACTGCCATCGAGCGGTGGAGGAATCTTCGTTCGCGGGGATTCCCTCCACGCAAGTGTGCATGACGTGTCATTCGCAACTGTTTCGCGACGTTGATCTGTTCACGCCGCTGCACGCGAGCTTCCGCTCGAACACGCGCCTACAATGGACTCGCGTGAACGATTTGCCTGATTTCGTCTTCTTCAACCACAGTGCACATGTCACGCATGGTGTCCCTTGCAAAGAATGTCACGGCCGCATCGATCAGATGCCGCTGACCGCGCGAGTGCGTTCGCTCGATATGCAATGGTGCTTGTCATGTCACCGCGACCCTACGGCGCACCTCGTGAGGGCGAACCAAGTGTTCGACATGAAGGCGCAGCCTCCTGCAAGCAAACTCGAACGCGAGGCCCTGCGTATGCATTACGGGATTTTGGGCAGCCAATCGCTCACTGAATGTTCAACGTGCCATCGATGAATCGCATGAACCAAGAGCCGCACGATTGGGATGCAATGAGCGACTTCGCCTTGGAACGTCGGCGTGTGTTGAAGCTCATGGCCGCATCGGCTGCATTGGCGTCCGGCGCGTGCAGTGGACCGCCCGCAGAGAAGATCGTGCCCTTCGTCAAAGCACCAGAAGATGAATTGCCCGGCAAGCCGCTTTTTTATGCAACTGCAATCGAGATGAATGGCTACGGCATGGGCGTACTCGTCGAAAACAACGACGGGCGGCCCACCAAAGTCGAAGGTAATCCGGCGCACCCGGCCAGCCTCGGTGCCACTGACACCTTCGCACAGGCACAGGTGTTGGACTTGTGGGATCCGGCTCGATCCAAGATGCCACTGCATCGCGGCCAGTTCGCAACTTGGCTGGCATTCGTCGAATCGATGCAGCGAGAACTGGATCCCATCGCGAAGGCCGACGGCAATGGACTGTATCTGCTGACACGCGATGTGAGCTCGCCCACGATGCAGGCGCAATTGCTTGCGCTTCGCCAACGATTCCCGCAGATGAAGTGGCATCGCTACGACCCACTGCATCGAGACAACGAACTGCTCGGCGCACAGCTCGCCTTCTCGCGTCCAGTGGATACGATTTATCACTTCGATCGAGCGAAGACGCTTGTCGCGTTCGACGCGGACTTCATGTTCGGTCGAACTTCGAGCGTTCGTTACGCACGCGATTGGGTGCGGTTGCGCAATCCCGATACGGGACCAATGAGCCGCATGTACGTATTGGAATCAATGCCCACGATCACCGGCGCGAAAGCCGATCATCGTCGTGCGGCGACACCGATCGAGATCGAGCAATCCTTTCTGCGTATCGCCCGCGCCTTCGGGCTTGGACCGGGAGCCGAACCGCAAGAGTCGTTCGCGCCATTCGAGGCCGCGATCGTCGATGATCTTCGAGCGAATGCCGGCTCCGCTTTGGTCGTTCCTGGGGAGAGCCTCCCGCCCGCACTGCATGCTCTTGCGCATGCCTTGAATCATCGGCTTGACGGTGCCGGTCGCACGTTCAGTCACATCGAGCCGGTCGCGTTCGAACCGACGCCACACATTGCGTCGATCCGAGCGCTAGCGCGCGACATCAAGGCGGGCCGCGTCCGCACGCTCGTCATTCTCGGCGGTAATCCCGCATACGACGCACCCGCGGATTTGGATTTCGCGCGCCTTATCAGCACGGTGCCTGCTTCAGTGCATCTGAGTCTCTATGAGGACGAAACCTCCGCCGTGTGCTCGTGGCACGTGCCGAGAACCCACGAGTTCGAGCAGTGGAGCGACACGCGCGCGTTCGACGGGACCGCAAGCATCGTCCAGCCGCTGATTGCGCCCTTGTACGGCGGCGTCTCTCCACATCAATTACTCAATGTGTTGCTCGGCATACCCAATCGATCTGCGCATGAGACGGTGCGGGCGAACTGGCAAGCGACCACTTCTCTGGACGAGGCACAGTGGCGAAAGATACTGCGTGAGGGAATCGTGACCGGGACTGCATCGCGCCCGCTTGAACTCACGCCTGCTTTGCCGAGGGACTACGCTGTGCGCAGCGATTCCCCAAACGACCTCACGTTGCGTTTTAGCGCCGACCAATCTGTGTTGGACGGACGTTTTGCACCGAACGCTTGGCTGCAAGAGATTCCGCGCACTTTCAGCAAGATCACCTGGGATAACGCCGCCTACCTTTCGCCCACCACAGCGCATGTACTGAACGTTGCCACCGGCGATGTCATTGATATCGAACTGGGCGCGAATCGCGTCCGCGCCGGCGTGTTCATTCTCCCCGCGCATGCAGACCGCTGCATCACGCTGCCGCTTGGGTACGGAAGAACGCGTGCGGGCGCCATCGGCACTCGCGTTGGATTCAACGCATACGCGCTGCGCACGAGCGACACGCCGTGGTCGGCACAAGCGCGCGTGCGCAAAGTGTCCGGACACTGGCAATTCGCGACCACGCAAAACCATGCTCGAATGGAGGGGCGCAATCTCGTTCGACGAGCCGACTATGACGAGTTCGCTCGCAATCCGCATTTCGCCAATGATGCGGAAGAAGAACGCGTACCCGAGCAGAGCCTATATCCGGAATATCGGTACGACGGCTACAAATGGGGGATGGCGATCGACTTGAACGCCTGCATCGGCTGCAACGCCTGCACCATCGCATGCCAAGCGGAGAACAACATCGCCGTGGTCGGCAAGGACCAAGTGCAGCGTGGACGCGAGATGCATTGGATTCGCGTCGATCGCTACTTCATCGACACTCCGCAAGGTGCAGACACGGCATTCCAGCCGGTGCCTTGCATGCACTGCGAACATGCACCATGCGAAGAGGTCTGCCCGGTCGGCGCTACGGTGCACGACTCGCAAGGATTGAACCTGCAGGTCTACAACCGCTGTGTCGGTACTCGCTTTTGCTCCAACAACTGCCCCTACAAGGTTCGGCGCTTCAACTTTTTGCAGTACTCGAATCAACGCGAGGAGAGTCTCAAAGCCGTTCAAAACCCGGAAGTCACGGTTCGCGAACGCGGCGTGATGGAAAAGTGCACGTACTGCATCCAGCGCATCCAACGCGGACGCATCGAAGCGCAGAAGCTCGAAAGACCGCTGCACGACGGCGAAGTCGTCACGGCATGCCAAGCGGCCTGCCCTACGAATGCCATCACCTTTGGCGACTTGAACGATCGGGACGCTCAAGTCACGCGAGTGAAGCGTTCACCACGCAACTACGCATTGCTCGCGGAACTCAACACGCGACCGCGCACGACCTACTTGGCCGAAGTCGTCAATCGCAGGACTAGTCTGGACGCAACCGACAAGGATGAGTCGTAGTGGCCGAGCGACCGACACTGACGACGACGCCACCGCACGCGGTCTCGCTGCCGCCCGGCTATACGTACGCCACGATCAACGACAAGATCGCGAACATCGTCCTCGAGCGCAAATCGCGTTGGCCGTATTTCATCGGGTTGTCGCTCGCGCTGCTGCTCACGCTTGCCTTCTTTGTCGCATGCGGCGTGTTGTTCCGATACGGCCCCGGCATTTGGGGCGTCGATATTCCGGTTGCGTGGGGATATGCCATCGGCAATTTCGTCTGGTGGATCGGAATCGGACACGCCGGCACCTTCATTTCCGCCATCTTGCTGCTGTTGAGGCAGCAATGGCGTACCTCGATCAATCGCTTCGCAGAAGCGATGACATTATTCGCCGCCGGCATGGCGGGACTGTTCCCGATTCTGCACTTGGGCCGACCTTGGTTCTTCTACTGGCTCGTGCCGTATCCGAGCCGCATGAATTATTGGCCACAATGGCGTAGCCCGCTGGTGTGGGACTTCTTTGCGATAGCAACGTATTTGATCGTCTCGCTGCTGTTCTGGTACATCGGCATGATTCCCGATCTCGCGACACTACGGGATCGCGCTCAGACGCGTAGCCGCCAAATCCTTTACGGACTCTTCGCACTCGGGTGGCGCGGCGAATCGCGGCATTGGGCACGACATCAAAGTGCCTATTGGCTGCTTGGCGGACTTGCGACGCCGCTTGTCGTTTCGGTTCATAGCGTCGTGTCGCTCGATTTCGCGATCGGCAACACGCCCGGCTATCACTCGACGATCTTCCCGCCGTATTTCGTTGCCGGCGCGCTGTTCTCCGGCTTTGCAATGGTGCTCACGTTGGGCATTCCGCTGCGCCATTTCTTCAAGCTGCAAGACCTCATCACGATTCGGCACCTGGAGAACGCCGCAAAGGTGATCCTCGCAACCGGTGGGCTCGTCGCCTACGGCTACGCCATCGAGACGTTCATGGCGTACTACAGCGGCGATCGCTACGAGATCTACATGATCGAAAACCGCATGACCGGCCCATATGCGCCGATCTATTGGTCTCTCATCTTCTGCAACGTCGTCGCACCGCAAATACTTTGGTTTCGGCGTGCGCGGCGATCGGTCTGGCTGCTATTCGCAATGAGCATCGTGATCCAAATGGGGATGTGGATGGAGCGATTTCTAATCGTGGTGTCGAGCCTGCATCGCGACTTCTTGCCGTCGTCTTGGGGAATGTTCTATCCGACCGGCTGGGACTGGACGCATCTATTCGGCTCGATCGGCTTCTTCTTTCTATTGTTCTTGTTGTTCGTTCGCTTCCTACCGGCGATATCGATCTCTGAGGTTCGCGAACAATTGCACGAGCAGCAACAGGGGGCGCAATGAGCGTCTACGGCTTGCTCGCGGAATTTCGCACTGCCGAGGCACTCATCGCGGCGGCGAAGCAATCGCGCGAGCGTGGGTATCGCGCCATCGATGCCTATTCGCCGTTTCCGTTGGAAGGACTCGTGGAAGAAACCGGCGGTTTCAAAGATCGCGTGCCGCTCATCACACTGATCGG
>DASTSB010000386.1:0-2643 GCA_035760885.1 Steroidobacteraceae bacterium
AGACGTAGGCGACTGAGTTCCTCGTTGCGCGCCTCGAGAGCAGCGGTGCGTTCGCCGACGCGGCGTTCTAGATCCGAACGAATCGCTTCCAGTTCGGCTTCCACACGACGGCGCTGCGTCAGCTCCGCTTCAAGCTCACGAGTGCGAGCGGCAATTCGGGTGTGAAGCCACATTGCGCGAGCCAAAGCCGCGATGACGGCGACAATAAGCAGCGCCACCGTACCTTGCGATACCAGCGGAGACGCCATCCATGCGAACGGGGAAATAGACGTGGCGTCCACAGGCCCTCATGGAGAGTGATCGAGCGAAGCGGCGAGCCGGTATCAGAACACATAGACGTTCGACGCGGTACAGGACTTGACGAAACGTCGCAGCAAAACGATGAGCGGTTTTGATCCTAGTTCGCCAGAGGAGGGTGCAAAGATTCGTACCAGCATCAACCATGTGCTTGACGCACTTGATACGACTAAGGAAACTTGCTGCACCCGCGCTGATCGAATGATCCGCCTCACTTGGGACCCGCTGCGGCGGATGTCTGTCGACCCTCGGTTCAATTTCCATCCACTCTGGTACCCCACGCTCCGCTCGCGTTCCTCGCGTGCAACGGCGAATTCTCAAGTCATGATCGGTTCGGCAATAGACCGCGTATTCGAGCGCCGCCTCGCCACGCTCATCAACGCTCGCGAGCCTGCTGTCTTGCGCGGCGGACTGAAAGGCGTGGAGAAGGAATCCTTGCGGGTCACGCCAGCCGGTGCGATCGACCAAAGCCCTCATCCTAGGGCGTTGGGCTCCGCGCTCACCCACGAGCACATCACGACCGATTTCTCCGAATCGCTGATTGAACTGGTCACGCCCGCTTTTCCCGAATGCTGGGAGCTACTGCAGTATCTGTGCGATTTGCATCAGTTCGTTTACCGGCATCTTGGCGAACAATTGCTGTGGGCCACGAGCATGCCATGCCACGTGCACGACGACGCCTCGATTCCAATCGCGCGGTACGGTCGCTCCAATGTCGGCAAGCTCAAAGAGGCCTATCGCACTGGTCTGGGCTATCGATATGGCCGGCTCATGCAGGCCATTTCGGGGGTGCACTTCAACTACTCGTTCCCCGCGCAGTTCTGGCCCGTGCTTGGCGAAGCTTTGCAACACCGCGACGCGGATCAGGACTTCATCTCTGAACAGTACTTTGCGCTGTTGAGAAACTACCGTCGCTATGGATGGATCGTTCTGTATCTGTTCGGTAATTCGCCCGCGTTGTGCGGTTCGTTTGTGAAGGGTCGAGAACATTGGTTGAAAGAATGGGGCCCCGGCACGTTGTACGCGCCGCATGCGACCTCATTGCGCATGAGCGATCTGGGCTATCGCAACAAGCACCAGGCGGGCGTGAAGATTTCAGTCAATAGTCTGAGCGAATACGTGCGTGATCTGACGTCCGCGGTGAGCACGCCGAATCCCGAGTATGAAAAAATAGGTGTGAAGGTGGACGGCGAATATCGCCAGCTGAACGCGAACTTGCTGCAGATCGAAAACGAGTACTACAGCTACATCCGCCCGAAACGTGTCACGCGCTCCGGTGAGCATCCGTCGCAGGCATTGCGCCGCGCCGGCGTCGAATACGTCGAGTTTCGTGCGCTGGATGTGAGTGCGTTCGATCCGGTTGGGGTAAATCAAAACAAGTTGCGCTTCTTGGAAGCATTCGCGGCCCTATGCGTGTTGAAGCAGAGCGAGCCGATCGATCCCAGCGAACAATCCTCGCTCGACGACAACCATGCCGTCGTGGCGCGACGTGGCCGCGAGCCGGGCCTGCAATTGAATCGAAATAATCGTCCCATAGAGTTGCGCGCATGGGCGTTAGAGCTAATCGATGCGATGCGCGGCATTTGCGAGCTGCTGGACGGGGGGCATTCGCAGAAGCCCTATACGGCCGCGCTCGAGCTGCAAGAATCGAAGGTGCTGGACCCTGCGTTGACGCCTTCAGCCCGCAGCCTCGAAGAGATGCGCACGACCGGCGAATCGTTTGCGCAGCTGGCAATGCGGATGTCGCAAGTTCACAAAGCGTATTTCTTGGATCTATATCCCCCCAACGAGCAGCGCTTGAGCGAGTTCGCGCAAGAGGCGGAAGCCTCGCTCGTCAAGCAGCAAGAGATCGAAGCCGCGGACAACGTGACCTTCGACCAATATCTGGCGAACTACTTTCGCGCTTGAATCGCACACCTCGAGTCAGTCCGCACCGGATTGGCGCATTCATCGGATCGGCGCAAATGAAGCGCTGCGCGCATGCCGCAGTGCAGAGTACGCCGTGAAGATCAAGAGGTTTTTGTTTGCATTCATGTCTAGCGATTTCGCACCTTCATCGTTACTCTTACGCACCTGGCACGCGCGGTCGCGCAATCGCTTGGACATAATCGAGCGAACCCATTTAACAGTCGCTTCTGATCAGCATCCTTCAACGGGAAATCGCATCAGAGCACGACTGAAATTCCGAAAACTGAGAACTGTGCACGCAGGCTTTTGAGGCGCAGTTACTACCATGGACACACAAATTGTTGCTTCAGATCAGCGGGCGGGCATTCCCGTCGACACTATGAGTACTGCTTCAAAACCTATAACAAGTCAGATCGTCACCCCCGCCGTCGCCGCGAA
>DASTSB010000387.1:0-3021 GCA_035760885.1 Steroidobacteraceae bacterium
CGCTGGCAGTCGATTACGGGCCGACCGATGATCGAGGGTTACGGATTGACGGAATGCTCGCCGGTCGTTGCTTGCAACGTGCTCGGCGCAGCGAAGCTGGGCACGGTGGGACGCGTGTTGCCTGGGACTCAGATCTCGCTCCGGGACGAACATACCGATGCGAGCGCGACCGATTTGGGCGAGCTGTGCGTACGCGGTCCTCAAGTCATGCAGGCTTACTGGAACAACCCGAAAGAAACCTCGCAGGTGATGACCCAAGATGGGTGGCTGAGAACGGGCGACATCGCCTCCGTCGACCATGAAGGTTTCATCAAGATCGTCGATCGCAAGAAGGACATGATCATCATCGGCGGCTTCAAAGTATTCCCGAGTGAGATCGAAGGCGTGATCGCCGCTAACGAAGCAGTCGATGAAGTCGGCTGCATCGGGGTGCCGGATGAAAAGACCGGACAGGCGATCAAAGCTTGCGTCGTCGTGCGCAAGCAGCATTCGATCACGGCGGAGGAGTTGCGCGATTTCTGTCGCCAATATCTCACGCCGTACAAGGTGCCGAAGCTCATCGAATTCCGCGATTCGTTACCGAAAACGAACGTCGGCAAGGTGCTGCGACGCGCCTTGATAGACCAAGCTGCCGCGCCGTCTCATGCCCAGCCAAATATCGCAACTCATTAGCGAGATCTCGGCGGCGCAAACCTACGAGGCAATTCATCCGGCACGCGCCGCGCGGCTGCGAGAAATGCAAGCATGGCAATCAGCGAGGCTGCAGAGGACGTACGCGGACTTCGCCAGCGATGCACGATATCGCGATGCCCTGGACTTCTTCGTTCGCGATTTGTACGGACCTCATGACTTCTCCGCCCGCAATCGCCAGATCGCAAAAGTGACGGGCACTTGGGAACGGCTGCTGCCCCAGCGTGGCGTTGACGCGATCCTCGGCGCATTGCAGCTTGAGGCTCTAAGTCAGTCGCTTGACCTGTCTGTCACTGAGCAACTCTCAGACGCGCCTCTCGACGAGGCACTGTACGCGTCGGCGTATCGAGCTGCCGGACGTCGCGAAGACCGGCAGCATCAAATCAAGCTCATCATCGAAGCCGGTCAAGCACTGGACGGTTTGATTCGCGCGCAGTGGGTGCATCCTGCGTTGAAAGTGGCCCGCCGCCCAGCACGCCTATTGGGTGTGATGGCCCTGCATGAATTTCTCGAACGAGGCTTCACCGCGTTCGCGAAAATGGAGGACGCCACCGATCTGCTGCGAGCGATCGAGGAACGAGAAGTGGCCATCATGAACAATCTGTTTGCCGCCCGCCCCCATCCATTCGCGATCGAAGCGAACACAACGCCAAGGCGCGCATGAGCTATCGGTTCATCATCATCGGCGCGGGCTCGGCTGGATGCGTGTTGGCGAGTCGGTTATCGCAAGATCCGCAGAGCGAGGTGCTGCTGATCGAATCCGGCAGCCGCGATGTCAATCCCTTCATCCACATGCCCGCCGGCTTGGCGAAGCTCGTGCACAACCGCCGCATCAAATGGGATTTCTATACGGAACCGGAGGCGCAACTGAACAACCGCCGGCTGTATTGGCCGCGTGGTCGAGTACTCGGTGGCTCGAGTTCAATCAACGCCATGTGCTACGTGCGCGGGCAAATTCAGGACTACGACGAGTGGGCACGGTTGGGTAACACGGGCTGGGATTTCGCCAGTGTGCTGCCGTACTTCAAGAAGTCCGAGCGCCAACAACGCGGCGCATCCTATTACCATGGAGCGAATGGACCGCTTAGCGTCGAAGACTTGAGGGTACACAGCCCGCTTAGCGACACGTTCGTCGAAGCCGCGATGGCTGCCGGTTGGAATCGAAATGACGACTTCAACAGCGGTCGGCAAGCCGGCGTCGGACTCTACCAAGTGACGCAACAACGCGGCCGCCGGTGCAGCAGTGCCGTGGCATATCTGCGTCCGGCGCGTACTCGCAAAAACCTGAGTGTGTTGACGAACTGTCACGTCGAGCGGCTGGTCTTGAATGGATCGCGGGCCGTCGGCGTCGAGTTCGTGCAAGATGGCAAACGAACCGTCGTTCACTGCGATGGCGAAGTCCTGCTCTGCTGCGGCGCCATTCAATCGCCGCAAGTTCTGATGGTGTCGGGCATCGGACCGCCGGACGTGTTGCGATCGGCAGATGTGCCGGTTCGGGTCGAACTCAATGGGGTGGGCGAGAATCTGCAGGATCATCTGGACATCTGCACCTTGTTCAAGAGTCGCCGAGCGGTCACGTACGACTTCAACGCACTACAAGAACTATCCGTCGCATTGCGTTACCTCTTCACGAGTTCTGGCCCAGGCGCGTCGAATGTCGCCGAAGCAGGCGGTTTCGTATCGAGCCAGTATGCGCAACCGCATCGCCCAGACATCCAATTGCATTTCGTACCGGCGCAGCTCGACGATCACGGCCGCAATCGCTTACCGGGTCATGGATTCACGATGCATGCGTGCTTCTTGCAACCGAGAAGTCGCGGACACATCCGATTGCGAACCGCGCGCTCGTTGGACGCGCCGCTGATTCGCGCGAACTATCTGCAAGAAGCCGAGGATCTCGAACGGATGATCGAGGCAGTCCGAATCTCGCGCGAGATCTTCTATGCCGCACCGTTCGATCCATTTCGTGGCGAGGAGATCTTCCCCGGCAGCTCGAAGACCAGCCGTGAAGATGTGGTGGCATTCATCCGCGCCAAAGCGGAGACGGTGTATCACCCTGTCGGCACGTGCCGCATGGGCACCGATCCGCTCGCCGTCGTCGATCCGCTGCTGCGCGTCCGCGGTGTAGACGGACTGCGCGTCGTCGATGCGTCCGTCATGCCGAAGATTGTCAGCGGCAATACGAATGCACCGACGATCATGATTGCGGAGAAGGCGGCTGATTTGATCTTGGGTAAGGCCCAAGGCGAAGAGGAATTTGCCGCAGAAAAGGCAAGAAAGACGCGCGTACGCGAAGACGAAATCTCACCGCTCCAAAGCTCTTGAATCGCT
>DASTSB010000388.1:0-56637 GCA_035760885.1 Steroidobacteraceae bacterium
CGAGTTCGGCGAGTACCGCCTTACCCACATTTCCCGTCGCTCCGGTCACCAAGAACATCATTTCTCCTGTCGCATTCGATTAGCCCAATGGCCCCAAATATCCCAACCCTGCTGCGGGGCGTACATTAAGGGCACGCGCCTTCGCGGTAAACGGGTCGTGGCGATAATTGACTGGTGCGTTCCGGTCACCAATCGAACGCATAGAATTCGCCCGACACTACGGCAGACGCCAGAGCCCGAAAACGGCATCATGGTCGCGCCTCCGTATGACATATTCGTCAGACATGGGGACTACATCGGTTGAATAGCTTCAGCGACATAGTCGTATTCGTTCGCGTGGTCGAAGCGCATAGCTTCGTCGCCGCCGCTCAAACCTTAGGTATGTCCCCTTCGGCGATTAGCAAGGCCGTCAGCCGCCTTGAGGAGCGCCTCGGGGCGCGCCTACTGAATCGCA
Organism: Steroidobacteraceae bacterium; assembly: GCA_035760885.1. GTDB lineage: Bacteria > Pseudomonadota > Gammaproteobacteria > Steroidobacterales > Steroidobacteraceae > Steroidobacter. The sequence continues at coordinate 455 of DASTSB010000388.1, forward strand.
CCACGCGCTCGTTGAGCCTCACCGATCACGGTTCGAATTTCTACGACCGTTGTCGCGAAGCGCTGGCCCAGTTGGAACAAGCGGAAAGCGAAGTGTCCGACTCGCGCGGCGTACCGCGCGGCAAGTTGCGCGTCGATGTGCCGGTGTCGTTGGGACGTCGCTTGCTCGTGCCCGCACTGCCGCGTTTCATCCAACAACACCCTGAACTCACCGTTCACATGAGCATGAACGATCGGGTCGTCGATTTAGTTCAAGAAGGCATCGATGCCGGCCTGCGCGTCGGCAATTTGAGCGATTCGAGTTTGATCGCCCGCAAGGTCGGCCAATTTCGCGGCGTCACCTGCGCATCGCCGGAATTTATCGAGCGCGTGGGCGAGCCACTCTCACCCGCGGATCTCAAACCCGACCACTGCATCGCGATGTTTAAGCTCGGGACGAATCAGACACGCGATTGGCTGTTTCGCAAGAACGGCGTCGAGCAGTCGATTCGCCCGAATGCGCCGCTCTCATTTAGCGACCCCGAATCCGCGGTGATTGCGGCAGTCAGCGGCGCCGGCTTCGTGCGCGCGTTGGACTTCACCGTCGAGGCACAAATCGCTTCAGGATTGTTGAAACCCGTGCTCGAAGATTGGAATGAAGGCGCTTGGTGGCCCGTCTCTGTCGTGTATCCGCAGCATCGTCAACCGACTGCAAAGATCCGCGCGTTTATCGAATTCTGCTTGACGCTCTTCCCGCAGGAAGAGGCAGGGCGTTAGCGCGGACGCGTGATGAAGTGATGAGGTGATGAGGTGAACGGCGTGCTCTCATTTTGCCCGTGCCGTTCTCTACCTGCTCGAGCTCATCACATTTTTGAATGATCAAATAAGAGCAGTGCCGTTTCACTGTTCACGCGCATGGGTATGCGCTTTCACCTCATCACTCCATCACTGATTCCTGACCTCCCTTCACGAATGTCATTCACTTACCCCAATTTTTGATTAAACAACGTCTGCCTACAGTACGCCCCCGCTACAACAACGATTGGGGCTACTGGTCATGTCTCGTACAGTTCGTGCTTTCTTATTGCTTCCGACCCTCGCTTATCTAATTGCAGCTTCGCTATCGGGCTGCAGCAGCGAAGCGACACCCGCTCCTCCACCTGCGCCAAAGGTTTCGATCGCGGCTGCGCTCGAACGCGACGTCACCGAATGGGATGAATTCACTGGACGACTCGAAGCAGTCGAGTCGGTCGAGATTCGTCCGCGCGTGACGGGCTACATCGAAAGCGTGAATTTCAATGAAGGTGGGCTCGTCAAGAAGGGCGATCTGTTGTTCGTCATCGATCCGCGCCCATACCAAGCGGAACTGGATCGCGCGCAAGCCGAACTCACACGCGCCGAGGCGCACGCGCAGTTGGCGGACAACGATCTCGCGCGTACGCAGAAGCTGCTGTCGATCAAAGCCGCTTCGCAAGAAGAGTTCGATCAACGCGTGAACGCACAACGAGAAGCGCACGCGGACGTCGCAGCGGCACGTGCAGCAGTGGAATCGGCAAAGCTCAATCTCGAATTCACGCGCGTGACGAGCCCGATCGCGGGACGCGTGAGCAAAGCGATTGTCACGCCTGGCAACCTCGTCACGGGCGGAAGCGGCGCGGCAAGCCTGCTGACCACCGTCGTTTCGATCGATCCGATCTATGTAACCTTCGAAGGCGATGAGCAGGTGTACCTCAAGTACACCGAACTCGCCCGTCGCGGCGAGCGCAGCAGCTCGCGCGATGCGGCGAATCCGGTGTTGATGGCACTCGCGAACGAAGAAGGCTATCCGCACCGTGGCTCGATGGTGTTCGTCGACAACCAAGTCGATCCGCGCACCGGCACGATTCGCGCTCGGGCGGCCTTCGATAACAAAGATGCAGCGCTGACGCCTGGCCTTTTCGCACGCGTGAAGCTTCTTGGGCACAACAGCTATCGCGCCGTGCTCGTCGATGATCGTGCGATCGGCACCGATCAAAGCCAAAAGTTCGTGTTCGTCGTCGACGCGCAGAACCAGGTGCAATACCGCAGCGTGAAGATCGGCAAGCTGGATGAAGGCTTGCGCATCGTGCTCGAAGGGCTTGCACCCGGCGAGAAAGTCGTCGTCAACGGACTGCAACGCGTGCGACCCGGTATGCAAGTCGCGCCCGAGTTGGTCGCCATGGATGCACGCGAACGCGCTGAAGCGCTCGCCGCTCAATCTCACAAGTCCTCTGGCGCGGTGGTTTCGCAGAACGCCGCCGCAACGACAAAGGATCGTGTATGAAATTCGCTCGCTTCTTCGTAGACCGCCCGATTTTCGCGGCGGTGCTCTCGATCATCGTCTTCCTCATCGGCGCCATCGCGATGTGGAAGCTGCCGATCAGCCAATATCCTGAAGTGGTTCCGCCCTCGGTGATCGTGCGTGCACAGTATCCGGGCGCCAATCCGAAGGTAATTGCTGAAACGGTTGCTGCACCGCTCGAGCAAGAAATCAACGGGGTCGAGAACATGTTGTACATGTCCTCGCAGGCCACGAGCGACGGCATGATGCTGTTGACCGTGACGTTCCGCCTCGGCACGAACATCGACACCGCTCAGGTGCAAGTGCAGAACCGCGTGGCGCAGGCGCAGCCGCGCTTGCCGGAAGACGTGCGTCGACTCGGTGTCACGACCGTGAAGAGCTCACCGGATCTGTTGATGGTGGTGCACTTAACGTCGCCTGACTCGCGTTACGACATGGTCTACCTGCGTAACTTTGCAACCTTGCAGGTTCGCGACGTGCTCGCACGCTTGCCGGGAACGGGCGATGTGCGCCTGTTCGGCGCTGGCGATTACTCGATGCGCGTGTGGCTCGATCCTGACAAGGTGGCGAGCCGCGGACTCACCGCCGGCGATGTCGTCCGCGCGATCCGCGAACAAAACGTGCAAGTTGCTGCCGGCGTGATCGGCGCAGATCCAGCACCCGCGGGCACCGAGTATCAGCTCAACGTGACGACGACGGGCCGCTTGGTCAACGAAGAGCAATTCGGGGACATCGTGCTCAAGACGCTGCCGGATGGATCGGTCACGACACTGCGCGACGTCGCGCGTATCGAACTCGGTGCCGGGCAGTACTCGCTGCGCAGCTTGTTGAATAACCAGCCCGCCGTTGCGATTCCGATTTCGCAAGCGCCAGGTGCAAATGCGCTCGAGCTCTCCGACGCCGTCCGCAAGACGATGAAGGAGTTGAGCAAGAACTTCCCTGAAGGCATCAAGTACGAAATCGTGTACGACCCGACCGTGTTCGTGCGCGATTCGATCAAAGCCGTCGTGCACACGTTGCTTGAAGCACTCGCTCTGGTCGTGATTGTCGTGATCGTCTTCTTGCAGACCTGGCGCGCCTCGATCATTCCGCTGATCGCGGTGCCGGTATCCATCATCGGCACGTTCGCGTTGATGTTGGCATTCGGCTTTTCGATCAATGCGCTCTCGTTGTTCGGACTCGTGCTCGCGATCGGTATCGTCGTCGACGATGCGATCGTGGTGGTGGAAAACGTCGAGCGCAATATCGAGGCCGGTCTTTCGCCGCGCGATGCGACGTACAAAGCCATGGAGGAAGTCAGTGGCCCGATCATCGCGATCGCTCTCGTTCTCGTCGCGGTGTTCGTGCCGATCGCATTCATCACCGGTCTGACCGGCGAGTTCTACAAGCAGTTCGCGCTGACGATTGCGATCTCGACGGTGATCTCGGCGATCAACTCGTTGACATTGAGTCCCGCACTGTCGGCCTTGCTGCTCAAGCCGCACGGCGCGAAGCCTGATCGGCTGACCCGCGGCATGGATCGAGTGTTCGGCGGGTTCTTCCGGCGCTTCAATCGATTCTTCCACACCGCCGGCGACCGCTACGTCGGCGGCGTACGCGGCGTGCTCACGCGCAAAGGCATCGTGATGGCCGTGTTCGCGGGATTGCTGGGTTTGACGTGGGCGATGTTCCAAGTGGTGCCGAAGGGATTCGTGCCGGTGCAAGACAAGCAGTATCTCGTCGCACTGGTGCAATTGCCGAATGCGGCTTCGTTGGATCGCACAGAACAGATCGTCAAACAGATGGCCGAGATCGGCACCAAGATTCCGGGTGTCGATGCAGCCGTCCAGTTCCCGGGTCTTTCGGTCGCGGGATTCACCAACAGCCCGAATTCAGGAATCGTGTTCTTCCGTCTCGCTGACTTCGACAAGCGCGGCGCGGATCAATACGGACTGAAACTCGCGGGGCAATTGAACGCGGCGCTTTCAGGCATTCAAGAAGCGCAAATCGCGGTATTCCCGCCGCCACCCGTGCAAGGACTCGGCACGATCGGCGGGTTCAAACTGCAGATCGAAGATCGCGCCGACTTGGGCTACGACGAGCTGTATCGCGTCACTCAGCAGATCGTCGCGAAGGCGTATCAAACCAAAGAGCTCGCCGGCGTGTTCTCGAACTATCAAGTCAACGTGCCGCAGATTCAGGCTGACGTGAATCGCGTCAAGGCGAAGGAACATGGCGTGGCATTGAACGACGTGTTCGAAGCGCTGCAGGTTTACTTAGGTTCGATGTACGTCAACGACTTCAATCGTTTCGGCCGCACGTACCAAGTGATCGCACAGGCGGATTCGCAATTTCGCGCGAAGCCCGAGGACATCTTGCGTCTGAAGACTCGCAACGCCGCCGGCGAGATGCTGCCGCTCGGCTCGATCGTGAAGGTGTCGCAAAGCTACGGACCGGATCGGGTGTTTCGCTACAACGGCTATCTGACTGCGGACATCAACGGCGGACCAGCACCGGGCTATTCGACCGGGCAGGCGAAGGCCGCAATGGAAAAGATCCTCAAGGACACGTTGCCCAACGGCGTGAAGTACGAGTGGACCGATCTCACGTACCAAGAAATCTTGGTCGGCAACAGCTCAGTCTTCGTGTTCCCGCTGTGCGTGCTGCTCGTCGTGCTCGTGCTCGCTGCGTTGTACGAAAGCTGGTCACTGCCGCTCGCCATCGTTGCGATCGTGCCGATGGCATTGCTCTCGGCAATCACAGGTGTATGGCTCTCGGGAGGCGACAACAACATCTTCACGCAGATCGCATTCTTCGTGCTGGTCGGTCTCGCGAGTAAGAACGCGATTCTGATCGTCGAGTTCGCAAAGGACCGCGAGAAGCTCGGGGTTGCGCCCATGGCGGCAGCACTCGAAGCAGCTCGCCTGCGGTTGCGTCCGATCTTGATGACGTCGATCGCGTTCGTGATGGGTGTCGTACCGCTGGTGCTTGCTCATGGTGCGGGCGCCGAAATGCGGCACGCGATCGGTATCGCGGTGTTCTCGGGAATGTTGGGCGTGACGTTCTTCGGCTTGTTCCTCACACCCCTCTTCTATGTGTTGCTGCGCGCTGCGGTGAAATCGCGCAGCGGTAAGCACGCTCTCGCAACCGCTGAAGGAGTTGCACATGGTTAACACAAGAACATTGAAGGCCGGCAGCGTGCGTCTATTGCCCGCGGCGATTGCGATGGTGTTGACGGCCTGCGCAGTCGGGCCGAACTACTCGCAACCCAAAGTGAGCGCACCCGATGCATTCGTCGAGACGAATTCGTCGCTGTTCGATCACGACGCAGTGGAACGCGCGTATTGGACCAAGTTCAACGATCCGACGCTCACGCAGCTCATCGAAGATGCGCTCGCCTCGAATCATGACTTGCGAATCGCAAGTTCTCGTTTGCGGCAGGCGCGTGCTTTACGCGGCGACTCGCGCTTCGATTTGGCGCCGACCGTGGGCGTCAGCGGCTCTCGCACGCAGAGCCGCTTGAGCGAACGCCAAGCACCGCCGGGATCGACGATTCCTCGCGATCAGGACTACTACGACGCAGGATTCGATGCGGCATGGGAGCTGGATCTCTTCGGCCGCACGCGTCGCGGCATCGAAGCGCGTAGTGCAGAGGTCGGCGCGGCGCTGGCTGAACTGCAGAACGCGCAAGTGTCGGTCACGGCGGAAGTGGCCCGAAACTATTTCGAGCTGCGCGGCTTTCAGCACCAACTCGAAGTCGCGCATCGCAACGCCGACAATCAGCGTCAAACGCTGCAGATCACTAGCGATCGATTGGATGCCGGACGCGGTACCGAACTCGATACGTCGCGTGCTCGCGCGCAACTGAGTTCGACGTTGGCGACGATTCCGGACTTGGAAGCAGCCGTGACGCGTTCGATCTTGCGATTGGGCGTGTTGAGTGGGCGCTCACCGGACGCGTTGCTCGCGCAGCTGTCGCAACCGCAGCCATTGGCGCCATTGCCGGTGACGCAAAGCATCGGCAACCCTGAAGACTTGCTGCGTCGACGTCCTGACGTGCGCATCGCCGAACGGCAGCTCGCGGCTGCGACTGCACGAGTTGGTGTTGCGGTCGCTGACTTGTTCCCGCGCGTTTCGTTCGTGGGGCGTTGGGGATTCGATGCCGCCGACCGCAGCGACTTGGGCGATTCAGGTAGCGAAACGTATGCCTTCGGCCCAAGCATCAGTTGGGGCATTTTCGACTTGGGACATCTGCACCAGCGGATCCGGCAGCGTGAAGCGGCCACCGATGCCGCACTTGCACGCTACGAACAGAGTGTCCTGCAAGCGCTGGAGGATACGGACGCCAGTCTCACGAACTATGCCCAGGCGTTGGTGAAGGAGCAGCACGTTCGCGAAAGTGCCGATGCGTCCGCACAGGCAGCACGGCTGGCGCGCGCACGGTATGACAGCGGTGTAGCAGATTTCCTGACGGTGCTCGATGCCGAACGTACGGCGTTGGAATCCGAGGATCGGCTGGCGCGCAGCGAAACCCAGACAGCGACCGCGCTCTTGGCAGTCTACAAAGCACTGGGCGGCGGCTACGAGGATGTGAAGACCGCGCAGCGATAACACAGCGATAACGTTGTCTGAAACTGGCAGCGATCGGTGATCTGCTAGGTATCACCGGTCGCACCATGCTCGTGTGACCCAGAGTATTCTCCAGCGTCACATGAACGTCCTCGATTCCTTCCACCCTGCCGTTGCGCGTTGGTTCAGCGAAACCTTCGCTGGGCCGACGCCTGCGCAGACGGATGCTTGGCCTGCGATCAAATCCGGCAAGGACGTGTTGATCGCGGCGCCGACCGGTTCGGGCAAAACCCTCGCAGCGTTTCTTGCTGCCATCGATGACTTGGTACGCGAAGGCGAACAGTTCGGCTTGCCCGATGAAACGCGCATTGTGTATGTGTCGCCGCTGAAGGCGCTGTCCAACGACATCCATCGCAATCTCGAAGCGCCGCTCGCCGGCATTCGCGAGCGACTGCGCGAACACACGATTCGCGACGTCGAAATTCGCACTTGGGTTCGCACCGGCGACACGCCGCAGTCCGAGCGTACGCAGATGCGCAAGCGTCCGCCGCACATCGTCGTGACGACACCCGAGTCGCTTTACATCCTGCTCGGCTCCGTCTCGGGACGCGAAATGTTGGCGAGCACGCGGACGGTCATCGTCGATGAAATTCACGCGGTAGCCGGCAACAAGCGCGGTTCGCATCTGACATTGTCGTTGGAGCGGCTCGAAGCGCTGACCGGACGGAAACTGACGCGAGTCGGTTTGTCTGCGACGCAGAAGCCGATCGAAACTGTCGCGCGATTCTTGATCGGAGCGCGCGACGGCAGCGATGACACCTTGCCTTGCACGATTGTCGACAGCGGCCACGTGCGCAAACGCGATCTCGATCTGGAACTGCCCGACTCGCCGCTCGAAGCGGTGATGTCGAACGAAGTGTGGACGCAGCTCTACGATCGTTTGGCGGCGCTGATCCGCGAACATCGAACGACACTCGTGTTCGTCAACACGCGGCGTCTCGCCGAGCGAGTGTGTCGACATCTCTCTGAGCGGCTCGATCTCGATGCAGCGGGTAACAAGATGCCCATCTCCTGCATTGCGGCTCACCACGGCAGTCTTGCGAAGGAACGCCGCTTCGATGCCGAACAGCGTCTAAAGCGCGGCGACTTGAAAGCGCTCGTCGCCACGGCTTCGCTCGAACTCGGCATCGACATCGGCGATGTCGATCTCGTATGTCAGTTGAGTTCGCCGCGCTCCATTAATGCCTTCCTGCAACGCGTAGGTCGATCGGGGCACGCGGTCGGTGGCACTCCGAAGGGACGTTTGTTTCCGCTGTCCCGAGACGACTTAGTCGAATGCGCCGCGCTGTTGGCCGCAGTCAATCGTGCCGAGCTCGATGCGCTGAAGATTCCGGAGAATCAGCTCGACGTGCTCTCGCAACACCTCGTCGCGGAAGTGTCCGCTCGCGATTGCTCCGAGCACGAGCTGTTCCAACTCGTACGCCGGGCGTATCCGTTTCGAACCTTGCCGCGCGACACCTTCGATGAGCTCATTCGAATGCTCGCCGAAGGATTCACGACCCGACGGGGCCGCCACGGTGCACTGCTCTATCACGATGGCGTGAATCATCAGCTACGCGCGCGCAAAGGTGCTCGGCTAACAGCGATCACTTCCGGCGGTGCGATTCCTGATACAGCCGACTATCAGGTCTTGATGGAACCCGAAGGAACGATGGTCGGCACCATCAACGAAGACTTTGCGGTCGAGAGCCTTGCCGGCGATGTGTTCCAACTCGGCAATGCCTCATATCGCATCATTCGCGTCGAACGCAGCGTCGTGCGGGTGGAAGACGCGCGTGGCGAAGCACCGACGATTCCATTTTGGCTCGGCGAAGCGCCTGGGCGCACCGATGAGCTTTCGAGCGCAGTGTCGAAGCTGCGACGGCAAGTCGCCGAGCAAATCGAAAACACCCAAGAGCCGGGGCTGCGCGAAAGCAAAATTCGCTCGGTATTGGGCGTGAATGAAGCGGCGGCATCGCAATTGTCGATGTACTTGTCTGCAGCGCAGGCCGCGCTCGGCTGCATGCCAACGCAAGAGACGATCGTATTCGAACGTTTCTTCGACGAAGCCGGCGGCATGCAGCTCGTCATCCATTCTCCCTTCGGCAGCCGCATCAATCGCGCGTGGGGATTGGCGCTGCGCAAGCGTTTCTGCCGCAGTTTCAATTTCGAATTGCAGGCTGCCGCCACCGAAGATGCAATCATCTTGTCGCTCACGACGGCGCACAGTTTCGAGCTGATTGAAGTCTCCAAGTACTTGCATCCGAACACGGCGCGCGAACTGCTGATTCAGGCCTTGCTTGCAGCTCCGATGTTCGCAACACGCTGGCGCTGGGGCGCATCGATTGCCCTCGCGTTACCGAGATTCAGAGGCGGTAAAAAAGTGCCGCCGCAACTCGCACGCATGAACGCCGAGGACTTGCTCGCTGCGGTGTTTCCCGATCAAGTCGCCTGCGGCGAGAACATCGTCGGCGACATCGTCGTTCCGGATCATCCGCTCGTCCGGCAAACCGTTCGCGACTGCTTGGAGGAGGCCATGGACGTCGAGGGCTTCGAACGAGTGCTGCGTGGCCTGTTCGATGGTTCGATTCGCGTAGAGGCGCGCGATCTCACCGAACCTTCTCCGCTCGCGTGGGAAGTGCTCTCGGCTCGACCCTACGCATATTTAGATGATGCGCCCCTCGAAGAGCGCCGCACTCAGGCCGTCGTCAGCCGCCGTTGGCTCGATCCTGAATCCGCAGCCGACATCGGCAAGCTCGATCCGGAAGCGATCGCCCGGGTCCGCCAAGAGGCGTGGCCCGACGCGAGCACGCCTGACGAATTCCACGACGCATTGACGTGGCTGACTTATCTGAGCGCGGACGAAGTCACTGCGGATCCATCCTGGGATTCTCTAGCGCATGGGCTGATGCAACATGGTCGCGCGCAATGGATGGATCTGGGATCGAAAAGGGTGCTCGTGGCCACCGAGCGTCTTGCGTTGTTTCACTCGCTGATCGAAGGCAGCAGCGAATCTCTTGTCGAGATCGTTCGCGGTCGGCTTGAAGGCAGCGGCCCGCTCGTCGCCGCATCGATCGCGAATGCATTGGATCTAGCGCTCGAGCGTGTGGATGCAGCACTGATCGCGCTTGAAGCCGAAGGCACCGCCATGCGCGGGCACTTCGATGTTGCGATTCAAGCGCCTGTCCAATGGTGCAATCGACGCTTGCTTGCTCGCATTCATCGCTACACCGTCAAGCGATTGCGTGCGGAGATAGAGCCCGTCGCGGCGCGCGACTTCCTACGATTCTTGATCGAATGGCAGCGCGTAACGCCGAGCACGCGAATGCAAGGCCCCGATGCGGTTGCGGCCGTACTCGCACAACTCGAAGGGTTCGAAACCGCGGCGATTGCGTGGGAGACGGAATTGCTTCCATTGCGCATCGCAGAGTACGAACCCACTTGGTTGGATGAGCAGTGTTTGGCGGGTCGGATCGTATGGTCGCGCTTGGCCGCACGTGCCGGCGATACCGAGCGCGGTGCGGCACCGGTGCGATCGACGCCGATCGCGTTGCTGTCGCGTCGCCATGCGAAGATGTGGTCGGTGCTCGCGCCTGCAACGCAACGCTCGCAGCTCACGTCGAAAGCGCAGCGGGTGGCGGAGTTCTTGTCCGATCACGGTGCATCATTCTTCGACGAGATCGTGGAGAGTGCAGGCCTCCTCTCAAATCAAGTCGAAGAAGCGCTCGCAGAACTGGTTGCCCTCGGCTTGGTGAATTCGGACAGCTTCGGCGGATTGCGCGCCTTGCTCGTGCCGCAGGAGCGGCGTAAGCCGCACGCGAGAGATGCGCGCCGACGAAGGCGCACGACGATCTTCGGCATGCAAGAAGCCGGGCGTTGGTCGCTCGTGCGTAGCCGATGGCAAACGGAAGCGAAACCACCCGCGCTCGACAATCGCGACGAAGTGATCGAGCACGTGTGCCGCACTTTGTTGCGCCGCTACGGCGTGGTGTTCTGGAAACTGCTCGATCGTGAAGCCGATTGGCTACCGCCATGGCGCGAGCTGCTGATGTGTTTGCGGCGGTTAGAAGCGCGCGGCGAAATTCGCGGTGGGCGCTTTGTCGCAGGCTTTTCCGGCGAACAGTTTGCTTTACCGGAAGCGGTCGGGTCCTTGCGTGAACTGCGGCGCAAACCGCTCGCGGGTGACTTGGTTTCTCTTTCCGCAGCCGATCCTTTGAATCTTGTCGGCGTACTCACGCCCGGTGCGCGTGTGCCTTCGCTTGCCGGCAATCGCGTGCTGTATCGCGATGCCGTGCCGATTGCGGTACTCGTTGGCGGCGAGGTGAAGAATTTGGTCGAGATGGAATCCGCAGAAGAGTGGACTGTGCGCAATGCGCTGCTGCGCAGGCACGTCCCTGCATTGCTCGAATCTCTGGCGTAGCTCAGTCTAAGAGCAAGAGGAGCGTTTCACACGGAGGACGCGGAGGTCGGACGCAACACAAAGCGCACATAGAGAAACAAAGAACACAAAGAAGATTAGCCGCAGAGAACGCAAAAAAGAAAGAACGTAAAGGGTGTGAAGTGTCAGCGTGAAAAGAAGATGTGTATGACTCACACGCGCAGCGCACACGTTCATGTCCTCTTTGTGCCCTTTGTGTTCTCTTTTGTGCCCTTTGTGTTTCGTCCGACTCTCCGTGTGAAACCTCTGTCTTCCGGTCTGCTTCAGATAACTTCCGTCGAATTCTCGTCGCTCGTCTTTTTCTCATCGTACTCGGGCTGCAGATCGGCCGGATTCGGCGGTGGCTCTTTCGCCGCAGGCGGTGAAGCATTCTCTTCGTCAGTTTGCGAAATGCTGCCGAACCCATTCAGGCGCGTGCTGACATCGGCAGGATGTCCGGCATAACGTATCGCGCCGAGACCGTTCATCGTGGCGGCGAGTTTCTGCTGCGCATTGACGCTCACCTTGCCGACGCCTTCGACGGTGACATCGACATTCTCCGCGATGAGTTTCGAGAAGTTCGCCTCGCCTGCACCTTGCATATGAATGCGCAACGACTCGACTTTGCCGCTGGCCTCGATACTCGTGGCCCCGCGAACCTCGAATGCGATGTCTCCGCCATCCAAGCCGTTCACCACGACGTGATTGCCGCCTTCCAACTTCACTGAAGTCAGCTTCGGTACGCTGATCGTAAGATTCAGGCCTCGCGAGCGACCGAATGACCAGTCATCCGAGTCGCGGCGCACGATAAGCGTGCCGTCCCTCACCTCGGTGCGCAGGTGAGACAGCGTGTCGTGGGTCGCGCGCACCTTCACGCTCTGGGTCCTGCCCACTTCGAGCGCAAGTTCTGCACCGCCTTTCAAGTCGATCGCATCGAACGCCTTCAGGCTCCGCGTCTCGCTCTGTTCGACGGCCTCCTCGCGACCCTTACAGGCTGACAGTGCGCACAGAGCAATCAGCAGCGCCGCGCGGGTGAACTTGACTGACATCGGACCATCCTCACGGACGAGCGTTAACTGCGCTCATGCTCCGCCCGATTCTGCGCTGCTGTAAAGCCTACCTCGGTTAATGGCTTGTCATTGCCGGCGAATCGGGCCTGTGAATGCAGTCGCGTCACAGCGTGCGGGCGGCATTCGCGGGCGCGTAGGTGTATCCTTGCGCCTCATTTTTTCGCCTGCGGATTGCACGTGCTCACGGCCGATAAAGTTCTCGTCACAGTTGGTACGCCCTGCTCCCTCTCAGCCGTCGGCAGCACGGAGACCTACCAAGCGCGGGTGGCGGGCGCGGCCGATTTTATTGCGTACGCCGCATTCGACGCCGGCATCGTCGATCTCGAACCGCAGGCGGACGGGTCGCTGCGGATTTCTTGGAGCAACGGCGAGCCGGCGACGATCGAGGAGATCGAACAGCGCCACGGCGAACAGCTGCGCAAGAATCTGGGCATTCGTTACATACAAGAATTGCGCTCGCTCTCGAGCGGCGTGGTCACGGACATCGCGGCTTGTTTGCCCCACGATTTCGAAAGCGGCGGGTTACGGCGCTTCTCGGGGCTCACGTATCGCGACGTCCGCGAGTCGGCGCTGAAGGACATGTACGGCCTCTTCGACGACGATCCGCGCCTGGGTCCTTCGCTGCAATCGCAGCTATTCATTCACGGCGGCCTAGGCGCGCTCGCCGCATTGCCCGTCGCACTATCGGAATTGGTGCCCAATCCATTCGATTTTCGCGTCGCTGCAGCAACGGCATTTTCAGGGCTGGACGCTCTGGGTGAGTGGCGTTCGGCCGGATCCGACGGCATCGCCGCCGACAAGTTTCGCGACAAGTTTGCGATGCGGCTGGCTAATTCGCTCTCGTCGCACGGCCCCGCGTTGATCTCGACGATGCTAGCGCCCGCGTATAGCTTGAGTAAGTCGCTCAAGAATCCGAGCCTGCTGGATTCGCTGAAGTCGCCGAGCGGTTACATGCGCGTTCCGCAAACGCCCCTCAACACCACGGGCGCCTGCGCATCCAGCTCCATTGCGTTCTGCGAAATCGCTCCGCAAATGCTGTTCGACTACCCCGGTTATAGCCGCCCAGTGATGGCGCTGTGGACGGCAGCGGATGCGGCAACCCGCCCGAACTGGCAAATCTTGGACGCGTTCGGATCCGGCGCTCTGATGACCAGCAGCAAGCTCGAGCAGCTCAATGCGGGCCGTCCGCCCGCGGAACAGCGCAGCGTTTCCGAATGCTTGGCGCCATTCGATGTGGATGCCAACGGCACCGTCGTCGGCGAAGGCGGCTCGGGCCTGTTGATCACGACGTTGGATTTCGCGCTGAGAAATTTCCTCGACATCACTTCGATCATTACGGGTTGGGGTCAGAGCGGTGAGGCGGGCGGAAAGGCTCACTTTGCGGGCGTAGGTTTCGGCGGCGAAAACGCGTTGATTCACGCGCTCGAGCTTTCGCATCGCGGCCACGGTTACAGCGTCGCGGAGTACCAATACTTCGTTGCTCATGCGACCGGCACACGCACCAACTCCAAAACCGATCTCACGACGGCGGCCAATGCGCGCAAGATCGCTGCGGAGCGCCAGGGCATCAAGGGCGCGTTGCCGAAGATTCGCGTCGGCACGCCCAAAGCGCTCGGCGATGGTCATACCATGGGCGAGACGGGATTGAAGGCCGTGTCGCAGGCGTTGCAATTCGTGCTCGGACGCACCGCGGTCGGTGTGCCGACGTTGCGCCACGTGGATCCTGATTTAGGCCCGGTCACCGAGTCCTTCGAGCTGTCCGCGCAATCCACGGTCGGCAATCCAGACGGTGGTGTCTTGTGCGCTACGCAAGGATTTGGCGGCTATAACGGCGCGATTGCGCTGCGAGCTGCCCACGCCGATGCATTCGCGCGCTATGCGCCGGATCGCAAGATTCTCGCCGCCTACCTCGAACGTTGGCCGGAACTGCGCCGCGAACGTGAGCAGCGCGAGAAGTACTGGCGCACTCGCCGACGCAGCGCACTGGAACTGGCGCAATTGCATCGCTGGCACGGTTTGGATTGACGCGCCACATGAGTGCCGTCGCTTTGCAATCTCGCGGCGCGCGTAGATTTTCTTGGCGGATATTTTGGCTCGTCAGCCTCGGCGCGTTCGTCGTGCTGGGCGCGCTGACGGCCGTTCCACAGTGGTTATCGAAACAAGCACGGTTCAACGTGCTGCGCTCGCACGTGGCAGAAATGGCGAAGGCCGCTGCGAGCATGGTCAACGGCGACCTGCATCGTCAGCTCATCGAGCACTACTCCCCGGATCTGTACGAACGAGCACTCGAACCGCTCGTGCGGTTTCACTCTGCAGAGCCGGAAATCTTCTATGTTTATACGATGGTCGCGCGCGAGGGCCACACTTACTTTGTGTTGGACACGGCGAACTCCCCGCACCTGAAGACGCCGCATACGCTGCGCGGTTCTAAGTACATGGAGGAGTTCGAAAGCATTAGCAAAGAGCCCGATCCTGATTGGCTGCAGCGGATCGCACGTGGCGAAACTTATGTATATCCGAGCTTCCAGCACGACGAGTACGGTTGGTTCCTGTCCGGCCATACGCCGATCTTCGATAGCCAAGGTCGCTACAGCGGATTCGTCGGCGTGGATTTCGACACTCAGTACTACCTAGAGCAAGAAGCAGGTTTCGAGCGCATCACCTACGGCACTCTTGCAGCCGCATTCATCTGTTCGCTGATCATCGGCGCGTTTGCTTCTCGCTATTACTGGTCGCTCAAGGATCGGATTCGCGAGCACTATGAACTGTCGATTCGCGACGAATTGACTCAACTGTACAACCGCCGCGGCGCGCTGGCTGCCGCTCGCGATGCGCTCGCCGCAAATGCATCCTCGTACGCGCTCATCCTGGTCGACGTCGATGATTTGAAAGGCATCAACGATCGACACGGCCACGCGGCCGGCGATGATTTCTTGGTGCGCGTTGCCGAGGCCATGTGCTCGAGCGTACGCGATACCGACGTCTGCGCGCGCTTGGGCGGGGATGAGTTCCTTATCTTCGCCACCGGCTGCACGCTGGATGCGGCTACCGAAATCGCTCGGCGGATTCTCGCGAATGTGTTCAGCAGCGATGCGCAGACGGGGCTCACGTTCGGCGTGTCGATCGGCATCTGCGTGTCCGAACGTGCGGAGGCCGAATTCGCCTCGATGTACCGTCGTGCGGATGAGGCGCTCTATCGCGCCAAGTCGGCTGGGCGCAATCGTTATGTGATTTACGATCCGCTGGCGGCTTAAGGGCCATCGGACAAGAGTTTCACACGGAGGACACGGAGATCACGGAGAGTAAGAGCCTTCTGGGAGATTTAGAAAGAAAAGCGCGAATCTCTTGGGCAAGAGCGCGATTGCGAAATGATCACCCAAAACTTCCCTTCTCTGATCCGAACCATTCACCTTCTTTCTCCTCCGTGCCCTCCGTGTCCTCCGTGTGAACCCTCTTTGGATTCCTGGCTTGTGCGAAGCAAACGAACCTGGTTATAGTCGGGCCATGCATCAAGTCCCTGCCCACGCTGCACTGATCGAAAGCTCGCGAAGCCGCGCGCTCCTCAATGCTGTCGTAGTCGTCCTGGTAGCCGTTACCAACGCGCCGTAGGGGACTTACGAATCGATTCACCAACCCCCTCCGGCGCAGGCCGGCAGGGGGTTTTCTTTTTTTGCCGGTCGCGCTGGAACTTCACAGGAAGCACCATGCAACTCACCGGCGCAGAAATTTTGATTCGTCTTCTCGAACGCCAAGGCGTTCGCATCATCGCGGGCATTCCGGGCGGCGCATTGCTTCCCGTGTACGAGGCGCTCGCTGAATCCGAGCAGCTCAAGCACATCCTCGCGCGTCACGAACAAGCCGCTGGGTTCATCGCCCAAGGCATCGCTCGCATCACCGGAAAAGCCGGTGTGTGCTTTGCGACTTCCGGTCCCGGCGTCACGAACATCGTTACTGCGCTTGCGGATGCGAAACTCGATTCAGTGCCGCTCGTGTGCATTGCGGGCCAAGTCCCGACTCATTTGATCGGCACCGATGCGTTTCAAGAAGTCGCAACCATCGAGATGGTGCGTCCGATCACGAAGGCGTGTTTCTTCGTGCGCTCGGCACAAGAACTGGCACAGATCGTCCCGCGTGCGTTCGCCATCGCGGAGGGCGGCAGGTCGGGCCCCGTTCTTATCGACATCCCCAAAGACGTGCAATTGCAGCGGTGCGTGTTCGAGGCGAATGCTCGAGAGCACGCATCCGACACTGCTCCGGTTGCCGATGAGCGATTTCTGACGCGCGACTTCGAAGCGGCCGCCGCGCTGATCAACGCATCGCGACGCCCAATACTGTACGTCGGCGGCGGCGTCGTGAAGGCGCGTGCCCAACAACTGGTTCGTGACTTCGTGCAGCGAACGCGAATCCCCACCACAACGACCCTGATGGCGCTCGGCACGTTACCCGCAAATCACCCGCTCAATCTCGGCATGCTCGGCATGCATGCGGCGCGCTTCACCAATATGGCGATCCACGAATGCGATTTGTTGATCGCGTGCGGCGCACGTTTCGACGATCGAGCGACAGGCGACCCCAAGAAGTTTGCGCCCCACGCCAAGGTCATTCACATCGACATCGATGCACGTGAATTCGGCAAGATTCGCCAACCGATGGTGCGCATCCACGCCGATGCGGGCTCAGCACTCCATGCACTGATGCATCGGGTTGAACTCATCGATCGCAGCGACTGGCTACAACGCATCGAGCATTTGCGAAACCACCATCCGTTGCACACGCCTAACCTCGACGCTGTGTGTTCGCCCTACGGCATCGTCAAAGCGATCGCTGATACCGCCCCGGACGATTGCATCGTGACCACCGATGTCGGCCAGCATCAAATGTGGGTTGCACAGGCCTTTCCATTCCAACGCAGCGATCGTTGGCTGACGTCCGGCGGACTCGGAACCATGGGGTTCGGGTTACCCGCTGCTATTGGTGCCGCGCTCGCCTGCCCGGACGCGACGACGATTTGCTTTACCGGTGACGGCAGCTTGCTCATGAACATTCAGGAACTCGCGACGTTGGCTGAGCTGAACCTCGACGTGAAGATCATCGTGCTCGATAACGCCGCGCTCGGACTCGTACGTCAGCAGCAGGAATTGTTCTATCGCCAGCGTTTCACGGCTTCCCATTTCTTACAGCCCACTCATTTTGCTCACGTTGCGCAGGCATTCGGAATCGTTGGCGTCGACCTCGCGCATGTATCGGATCCAGGCGCGACGCTGAAACACGTGTTTCGCGAACGCGGCCCCGCGTTGATTCGCGTGCCGATCAATTGCGAGCATCACGTGCTGCCGATGGTGGCTCCGGGCAAGTCCAACTTGGAAGCTGTCGGTTAAGGGGACCCATCGATGTACGCGTGCGAAGGTGGTGCGCGTTCATTCGTATGGAGTCGCAGGCTGTGCCAGTGTAGGTTGTCGGCATGGAGGAAATCGCCAGCGGCTTCAAGACGATTTTGAGTACGGTCGGTGCGCTGCTGCCGATCGTCAATCCGCTGTCGACTGTCGGTATGGTCGTGAGCATCACGGCGGATTTGTCGGAAGTAGAGCGTGCCGAACAAATCAAACGCGCCTGCATCTACATGTTCTTCATTCTGACGTCGTTCCTGGTCGCGGGCGGATTGATCATGAACTTCTTCGGCATCTCGATCCCGGGATTACGCATCGCCGGCGGCATGATCGTGAGCTACTTGGGCTTTCGGATGCTATTTCCGGAAACTGCGCCGCTTTCTGGCCAAGAGCGCGCCGAAGCGATTCAGAAGCACGATGTGTCCTTCACACCGCTGGCGATGCCGAGCTTGAGCGGACCTGGGTCGATTGCGGTAGTGATCGGCGTGTCGTCAACGGTTCAGCAGCATCCTCACGTGTTCGTGAGCTATGTCTCGATGATCATCGGCATTGCGATCACCGCGCTGATCTCTTTCATCGTTCTAAAAGCGGCAACGCGTCTGCACGTTGTACTCGGCGCCACAGGAATGAATGCAGTCGCACGCATCATGGGCTTTCTGCTGATCTGCATCGGCGTGCAGTTCGTCATTAACGGCGTGCTCGATATTGCGCGCGCCTCGTTCAGCGCTTGATCTCAGTTCTGGCGCGCAACTGCCAGCACCCCTTTGAGTGCCGCGAACTCGATCGGCTTTTTCACTTGCCCGTCCATGCCGCTGTGCGTGCCACGTGCGTTCTGCGACATCTCGATGATTTTCAGGTTGGAGCCCGGCGAGGCACGATGCAACTGTTCGGCGCTGCAATCGGTCAGCCCCGCATCGAGGAGTACCAAGTTGGGTCCGAATTCTTGAGCGATCTGCAGCACGCTCGCGGTGTCATACGCAACTCGCGACTCGCAGCCTTCGATTTGTAACAGCATCGCGAGCGTATCGGCGGCATCGCGATGAGCGTCCGCAATCAATACTTTGATCGCCGCGTCGCTAGATGGGACCTGCTCCATGGGGGGCTCGGCCGCTTTCAGCGTTGCACGCACGATCCGTGCGGAACCGCTACTTTCGTAGTCGACCGCTCCGCCTTCCGGCCGCAGGATCGAGTTCGTGACCGTAACCAAAGCCGATGGATCAGCCGTCGCGACGTTTGCACCTTCGGCCCCGACGCTCAAGCGGATTTGCCCCTCGGCTGTCACTTGAACAGCGATCGTTCCGCCACCCTTCACGCGATCCGCCGCATCGAACAACAGCGCGAGCAGCACGGTTCGCACGAGGCCGATGCGCGCCAACACATACGCGTGAGCGGGAACATCGACCTTGGCCTGCGGGATGCCGGCCTCATGACGCAGTAGACGCAAGGCGTTCTTGAGCAGCTCGACCAAATCGAAACGCACCGGCTTCTCGGCGCCAAGCGTCGTATCGGAAATCATGCGCTCGAGCGTGCCCTGCAAATTGGCAAGCTGCTCTTTGAGCATCGCGATGCACTCCGCAGGCGAGACTTTCGCGGCCACCGCAGGATTCGTCGTGCGGGCGATCAATTCGATGCCGGCATGAATGCCTTGCACGGCGTTGCGCAAGTCGTGATTCAACACGCCTTTACAGCGCGCGAGCACTTGCGCCTGCAGCGAAGCCAGCTGAAGAGAGTCTGCGTCGAAACGAAAACTCGAATCGTCGGATGAAGTCATTAGAAAATCGGATTCGAATGGACTATTTCATTACTGCCGAGAGCGGCAGCTCGATGATGAACGCTGCTCCTTCCCCCAACTTACTCTCGGCCCACACCCTGCCCCCAAGGCGTTCCACTGCTTTGCGGACGAGCGCCAAACCGATCCCGGTGCCCGGATACTGATCTTCCCGATGCAAGCGTTGGAACACACGGAAGATGTGGTCATGGTACTGCATGTCGAAGCCGATGCCGTTGTCGGCAACTCGGATCACGGCTGCGTTCTCGCGAACGCGGGCCGAAATTTCGACGCGCGGCACACGAATATCGCGGGTGTACTTGAGCGCGTTCTGCAGCAGATTCCGCACGGCTAGCGATAGTCCATCTATATCGACGCGCAGCGAGATAGGTTCCACGTCATAGACGACTTGAACGCCGCGACGGGCGATTTCATCCCCCACTTCACCGACAAGCTGCTCCAGTAAAGCCGGCAAATTGACCAACGTCGCCCGCGGAGCACGACGGTCCACTTGCGCGTAGGCCAGCAGATCCTCGATCAATGTCGCCATCTTCAGCGATCCACGACGAATACGCATGAGATGATCGCGTGCCACGGGCGTGAGCACCGGGTCCGCTTCCGCCTCTAAAAGATGTGTGAAGCCGTTGATGGCTCGTAGCGGCGTCTTCAAATCGTGCGCAACTGCGTATGAAAATCCCTCCAGCTCTTCGAAAGCGCTTTTTAGCTGCGCGGTCCGCTCCGCTACTCTCTGTTCCAACACGCTATTGAGTTCGCGATAACGCGCCTCGCTCATGCGCAGCTCGGTGTTCGTCGAGCGCATCTGCTCGTTGGCCTTGAGGAGCATTTCCGTGAGGTGTTGCGCTTGCTTTTGCAGCCAAGCTTCCCGCGCCCCCAAGAACAACGCGAACAGCGCGAACATGGACGTTGCCCAGATGGTCAGCGTTCGATTCCAGGTTTCGATCGAGGCGACGGCAACCAGCACCATGATCGTCATCAGTAGCGCAGGGAGAATGGCTTCGAGCCAGCGCTCGCGCGCTTGCAGTCGCGCTGGCAACTCGCTCGAAGGTGCGTGACCCTCGCAGACTTGCTCGTGTGCAGCCACCGCGATCAAACCGAACAAGATGAGCCAGCTCAAATTCACCAAGTCATCGGCGCGATAAGTGCCGCTGACCACGCCGCGCGAATAGACGAAGTTGGCAATGAAGTACACGCCCGTCGCCATGACGAGCAGGATCATCGTGATCCAACCGGTTTCCCAGCGAAACGACCAAAGCGAATAGAGCGCGACCAAAAACGCCAAGGAGACAAAGGTCGTGTGCACCAACCCAATCAACAAATGCTGGATGGGAAAATGCACGCGCATGGCGGGACCGAGCAGTCCCAGGACCACGATCGTCAATAAGCAGCAACTCACCAAGCCGATGTTGCCGAGATGCTGGAATGTGAAGGGTTCCGATCCGTGGGTGCGCAGACGGACCATTCCGGCGATCAGAAACACCGAAAAGCTGCTGTAGAAGATTTGGTGGATGCTCGGGAACGGCTGCGCCATGCCCTCGACCAATCGAACATAATCCCAATGGAGTTGGCCGATGAACCAGCACAAGCATCCGATGCCGAACAAACGCCACGCGGATCGCAGATGCCCTTCCAGCCGGTTCGCGGAACGTAAGCAGACCGCTGCAGCTGCACCGGACGACAACGTCCAGGCGGCATCATCCACCCAGAGCGTCACCGCGTCGTTGCTCAAAAAAACGGCGACGCAGTAGACGATCAATCCCATCAGCCACGCCGTCGCAACACTCCACCGTTGAGCGGGTTTGGGAGCAGACACTGCGAGGGCGGCGGACATGCTCGAAGTATGCTGGAGGGCCTCGCCGATGGCGAACGCACTCATCCTGTGAATACAAGCGCATTTGCTGCACCAGCACTGCCGTCGGCGCTCGGCGACGTGTTGCGGTGGGATCGCTAGAAAGCAACGCGTCGCATGTAGTACAAAGCTGCGACACAACGGATCTGGAGTTCTTGAATGCGCGTGGTGACTGCGTCGAGCATCCTGTTATTGGCGGCTTCACTGTACGGCTGCGGAGGCGGCGGAGGGGGAGGCGGGACAGGTGGACTAGGCAACAACCTCGGGTCGAGTTCGACGGGCAGCGGCGACTATAAGGCGGGGGTATTCAAGCCTTGGTCCACGTATATCGATACCTGCGCCGCACCGACGGGCAACGAAAAGAAGGGCACTACCACCGATGAAAAGAACTTCCTGAGATCCCTCACGAACGATCTGTATCTGTGGTACTCAGAAGTTCCCGACCTCAATCCCGGCACAAACACCTCCGTTCTCGACTACTTCGATGAGTTGAAGACGCCCTCTCTCACGGCGACCGGTCAAAAGAAAGACAAGTTCCACTTCACCTACCCCACTGACGCGTATGACGCGCTGGTCAGCGGCCAACCGGTAGGTTACGGAATGGAAGTCGCCATCACGTTGACAAACGGCAATCAGCTGCCGCGAACCGTCGTGGTGGCATACACCGAGCCAAGCAGTCCCGCTACGGGCGCAAACCTTCAGCGGGGCGAGAAGATTCTTGAAGTGGATGGGGTGAGCGCGACGAACGGCAATACCGATACCGAAATCGCGATCTTGAATGCAGGACTGTTCCCGGAAGACGGCAGCGCTTCGCACACCTTCAAGATTGAAGGGTTGGATCAGTCGACAAGAACGGTAACGATGACACCGACTGTGGTGACCTCACATCCGGTCCAAAATGTCGAGGTGTTGGATCAAGGCGGCGTCCCGGTCGGCTACTTCACTTTCAACGATCACATCGAACCCGCCGAGGATGCGCTCATCGCTGCGGTGAATCAGCTCAAACAAGCCAACGTGCAGGATTTGGTTCTGGATATCCGCTACAACGGCGGCGGCTACTTGGATATCGCCAGCGAATTGGCCTACATGATTACCGGGCCGGCGCAAACGGGTGGGCGCACCTTCGAGCTGATCCACTTTAACGACAAGCACCCCAGCACCGATCCGGTCACGGGCGATGCGATCACGCCAACACCATTCCACGCGACGAGCCAAGGGTTCGGCGGGACGAACGGCGCCACGTTGCCGACGTTGAATCTGTCGCGCGTGTACGTCCTCTCAGGGCCGGACACCTGTTCCGCAAGCGAGGCCATCATCAACGGGCTGCGCGGCGTCGGAGTTGACGTCTACTTGATCGGTGCGACGACTTGCGGCAAGCCTTATGGGTTCTACGCAATTCCGAATTGCGGCACCACTTACTTCACCATCCAATTCAAGGGCACCAACGACGCTGGCTTCAGCGGCTACGAGGATGGCTTCATTCCTGCCAACGAGCCGGGGTCAGGCGGAGCCCGCATCGACGGTTGCAGCGTCGACGACGATTTCACTCATCAGCTCGGCGACACCTCCGAGCGTCTCCTGAAAACGGCGCTGGATTTGCGCGCCGCGAACAACCAGCTCAGTGCGTGCCCTGCCGTCAGCGGGTTCGGCGGCGGCAATCAGTTGAATAAGTCTTCTGCTCCGCGCCAAAACCAGCCGCTCCTGCGAAAGAATCCTTTGCTGACGAATCGCATCTTGCGCCAGCACTCCTGACGAGCTCGCCTAGAATCGATTGCGAGTGGCCGATGAAGTTGCGCATCAGCACCGATCGCGATGAGCTGGACGTCGCGCAGTTCGGATTCGCCAAAGCAGCGAAACCGGACACCTATATGGAACGCTACGCTCCCGAGATCCATACCGCTTCTGCGCAACTAAAGATTTGATCGTGGAGCACAAATGTCAGAGCCGGTAACTCCTGCACAAATCGCCGCCGCTCTCGCTGAATTCTGGTCCCCGCGCGTGGTCGGCGAAGTCGACGATGCGTACATTAAAGTCGCCAAGCTCAAAGGCACGTTTACCTGGCACAGTCATGCCGATGAAGATGAACTGTTCTATGTGCTGAAGGGCCGGATGCGCATCGAGATGGAAGACGCGACCGTCGACCTTCACGAAGGTCAACTGTTCATCGTGCCGAAAGGCGTACGTCACAACCCCAGTGCTGCGGACGAGTGCCACGTACTGCTGATCGAACGCAAATCGACCTTGCACACGGGCGACGTCGTCACTTCTCAGACTCGTTCGATCGCACAGCAACTAGACGATACCTACCCCACGCCGGTCTGAGCCGGCAATCCCAGCAACTCATCGGACGCACGACGGAACCGAGACCGGCGGCGTTGCGTACTGCTTCGGCGGACCGGCCGGTGCGGTTCGCCACACTTACCTACAAGAAAGGTGCGTTCATGGCGTCAGGCAGCGCGACATTGCACGAAAGTGCCGATCTACTCAGTCCCGAGACGATCGATCGGCACCGTGCGATCGTCTCGATCATGGAGGAGTTAGAAGCCGTCGACTGGTACGACCAGCGACTGGAAGCGGCGCACGATCCGGAGTTACGCGACATCCTCATTCACAATCGTGACGAGGAGAAGGAGCACGCCATGATGACGTTGGAATGGCTGCGCCGACACGATGCGAAGTTGGATGAGCACATGCGCACATATCTGTTTACGAATAAGTCCGTGCTCGATGTCGAACATGAGGCGGAGCACGGCGGCGAAGCCGAGGCAAGCACCGCTGGGTCGGGATGCTTGAACATCGGCAGCCTGCGTCAAGGGAGAAGCTCGCGATGAACCACCTACTTCGCGATCACGCGCCGATTTCACAAGACGCCTGGAAGCAAATCGATGAGGAAGCCACGCGCACATTGAAAACGCTATTGGCTGCGCGACGATTCGTAGATTTCGTCGGACCGCTCGGCTGGTCCGCTGCCACCGTACCCATCGGGCGCACGCAGACGCTGAATGAACCGCTGCAGGAAGGAGTCGTGTCGCGCGTTCGCTTATCGCAGCCGCTGATCGAGATTCGCATTCCTTTCGAAGTTTCGCGCGAGGAGCTCGATGCGATCGGTCGCGGTGCGGGCGATGCGGACTTGGATTCCGTGCGCAATGCAGCACGAGCCGCTGCGATTGCTGAGGATCGCGCTGTGTTCCAGGGCTATAGCGCGGGCGGCATTCACGGCATCTTCGACGCCTCTGCTCGGCAGAGCTTAACGATCCCGAATGATTACGAGGCCTATCCCGATGTGGTCGCCGAAGCGACGCACCGCTTGCGCAGTGCCGGCGTCGATGGACGTTACGGCATCGCACTCGGTCCTCGCTGTTACACCGGCCTGACTCGTAGTACGACTCGCGGCTATCCGATCATCAATCACGTGCGCGAGTTGATCGATGGACCGATCATTTGGGCTCCAGCCGCCAACGGCGCCGTCGTCTTCAGTATGCGTGGCGGAGATTTCGAATTGACTGTGGGCGAGGATTTTTCGATCGGCTATCTCGATCACACGAGCTCCTCTGTGCTGCTGTACTTACAAGAGAGCTTCACCTTCCGAGTGCTTGCGTCCGAAGCGGCCGTGCCACTCACGTATCCGCCAAATTCATAACGCGGTCATTCAGACTGCACGCGCGCGCAACACTGCACTGACATCCTGCGCATCGGAAGCGCCGAACTGCACCGAGTCTGAGCGGCACGGCGCCAATCGCGCGTGCATTTGGAGCATCCGCAACTGCTTTCGCTGCGTGCTCGGCATCGAGTGGCGCATCGGCACAGGACTTGCTTTGGTAACGCAGTGGACCTTTCAAGCGAGCAGTGCGCCGCATCAAGGCGCGCAACTATGGGCTAGCGATGACGCGCCTGCCGTCACTCAAATTCTTACGCACATTTCAGATCGCAGCCGCGAAGCTGAGCTTCAAGGCCGAGGAATTGTTCATCACACCTTCGGCCGTCAGCCATCAAATTAGGGTGCTCGAGGAACAGCTTGGCATCTCTGTTCTTGCGGGGGCCGCACTCACTGTCGCTGACCGATGCCGGGCGTGCCTACCTGCAGCATTTGGAGGGCGTGTTTGCGAAATTGGAATCGGTCACCGATCAGCTGCAAGCGCGATATGGACGCGGCCTGGTGCGATTGAACATTCCGCCGTTTTTCGCGACCGAGATGCTGTTACCGCGCTTGCAATCGTTCTTGAAAAGCCAGCCGGATACCGACATTCGCATCAACACGTCCGCTTCGCTCCAGACGCACAGCGCGGAAGCGGACCTTTCTATCGTCGTTGGCGCAGAGCCCGATGCATCGCATGAGAGTCACCGCTTGTTCTCGCAAACCTTCGTCCCGGCGTGTGCGCCAGCATTCGTGGTGGGAGCAAAGATTCGAGCGCCGGACGATTTGAATCGTCACACGCTATTGGTTCACGAAGCACGCCGGGACGCGTGGGAACGTTGGGCCGAGGTCTCGCACATCGAATTGAGGCCGAGAAAGCTGATCCGCTTCGATACGATGCATGCCGCTGCCGAAGCGGCCGAGCACGGCGTGGGCATCGCGTTGGTTTCATCTCGATTGGGCAATGAGCGCTTTGCGGAAGGCAGTCTCGGCAAATTGTTCGGCGATGAGCTGCAGACTGGAGAGAGTTATCTGCTCGTGATGCGCAAAGAAGATGCACAGCGTGCCGAGTTGCGTGCCTTTACGCGGTGGATTCTTCGTGAGTTCGGCGCGGCTGCTTAGGGTGATAAAAGCATTTCACACGGAGAGCACGGAGCACACGGAGATATAAAGGGGGGATAGATCTAAAGGACGGACGACTGCGTCGTCAGGAAGGTCTTCGGCAGGACAGAAGCCGACCTGTGTGGAATGGCGATGCGATGCGAGGCACGTGTGAGCCTGTCTTCTGACTGCCAACGCCCAACGGTCAACGCAGAACAAGCTTTCCACTGGGGAACACGGCAAAGCGATCGCGAGCACGACGTGTCACGCCGCGAGGGACGGAACGATCATCGCGTTGGATGAGCGCTCTGGCAGGGAACGCGTGGCGATGACGGACCGTGCATCGGGCCGTTAAATCAT
Source organism: Steroidobacteraceae bacterium (assembly GCA_035760885.1). GTDB lineage: Bacteria > Pseudomonadota > Gammaproteobacteria > Steroidobacterales > Steroidobacteraceae > Steroidobacter. Next base: position 26,944 of record DASTSB010000388.1, read on the forward strand.
GTTGGGCGTTGGCCGTGCGGCGACTTTGTCGCCGCACGTGGATGCAACCTTTTCCTCTGCTCGATTCTTGTTAACTCGTGCGCACACACGATGCCAGTCAGGCGAAACTCGCGCATATGGGATTCATGAGCGAATTGCGGAGCAAGGGCTTCTTCGTAGAGCGTCGCCAGGCGGCCGAACGCCGTCGTATTAAGCTGGCATCTTATGTCTATGGCTCGCTCAACCCGCGCCGGCGCGCGGGCCGCCGCAGTAGCGATCGAGACTATCCCATCGTCGATTGGCATCCCCCGCGCATTCTGCTCGTCGCGGTACTGATTCTGTTGCTGTGTGTTTTCGACGCGGTCATGACGCTCGTGTTGATGACGCACGGAGCCATCGAAGCGAATCCCGTGATGGCGATGATTCTTCCCAAGGGACTCGGATGGTTTGCGGCGGTGAAGCTCGCCCTCACCGGTATTGGTTGCTTGGTCTTGGTCGCCTGCAGCCGGATGCGGCTATTCCGGGCGGTCCCGACAGAATCGATACTCTATGCCGTTGCCGCGGTTTACCTCGCACTGATCGTGTACGAATTTCAGCTGCTCGATCGGGTGCTCGAAATCTAGCGAGTACGCACCCTGGCGGGTAAGTCATAGCCGCCGACATACAGCCGCCCCAAGAAATAGGTCCATGCGGCGAGCGTGGCACTGACCACGGCAGTGACGAAGTGATCGGCATCCAGCCAATGTGCCGCGACCACTGAACTGCCTAGCAGCGACAGCGTGGCTTGACCCAGCTTGAGCTCCCAACGATCGATGTAACGCACATGGGCGGCAGCATTCTCGGCGATGCGCGTGCGGTACGGATCGAATCCAAACAGTCGCGACAATCCCACGTAGCCCGCGATCCCTGCGAAGCTCCAGATTGCGATCCGCACTAGATCGATCGCGTGCAACCACACGAGCGCATAAGCACTCGCAAGCGCAACGTAAACAGCCCAAGCGCACAAAGCGTGTAAATGGCGCGATCGCATCGGAGCTCTCTCCAAGGGTCGCGTGATCTCAGCGCGATCGGCCGTGCGCGTCCGTGACTTCGATCCAAGTTTTGTGTAGGGCCAAGTCGTAAAGACCGCGCCGGCGGCGCTGAGGGAATCTGCTAGGATCGCCCGCGCCTTCGGCTGTACGGAAAAAATCTACCGCGCGCCGATCCGATGGCATCCCTCAACTCTCGATCGTTCCCGCGCTTATGAGGTTTCGTCGCTCACTCATCGCCCTTGGTGTCGCCCTGATTTTGCCAACCGTGGTGTTCGTCGCCATGGCGAGCTCTTATTTTTTACGCAATGAACGCGCGCACACCGAAGCGGAGACACTGACCCAGGCCCGCGGGCTGATGGATGCCGTAGACACCCGGCTGCAGCGCAACGCTGCAGTGTTGGAGACCCTCGGCACATCGATCTACTTCGACGAACCTGACTGGAATCGCCTTTACCAAAGGATTCGCAGGGTGCTGGAGACGGATCCCGATTGGTACAGCGTGGCGCTGTACGACACGCAGACTCGGCAAGAGTTGTTCGATTTGCAGCGCCCCTTTCACGCACCCGAGCCTTACGCAGCCGTGCAGGCTAACGACATTGAGGTGAGCAGCAATTACGACCGGCTAGTCGTGGGCTCCGTCGTGCGCGCCGAGCCGCCGGTGGTATGGATGTATCGCCGCGTCGCCACACACCCGCGCTATGTCCTCGGTGCTGCCATCAAGACTGACGTGCTACAGGAGATCCTGCAGGCTCGCATTTCCGGCGGGAGGACCGCGGCCGTCGTGGATCGAAAGGGCAATTTCCTCGCACGCAGCCTTAATTACGAGCTTCGAGTCGGTACCCCCGCGACTCATTACGTCCGCGAGGCAATTCGCGATCACACAAGCGGAATCTATCCGGGCACCACCTACGAGGGCATGAAGAACTACACCGCGTTTCAGACTTCCGGTCTCTCCGGATGGTCGAGTCATGTGGCGGTACCCTCGACGCGATTCGATACACCGATCACGTGGTCGTTCGTGGTCATTGGCCTGGCCGGATTGGGCAGCTTGGTACTGGCAGGCGTGCTGGCGATACTCGTGCTGAGAGAATTATCTGAACGCCGCACGGCCGATGAAGCATTGCGTCAGTCGCAAAAGATGGAAGCAGTCGGTCAGCTCACTGGTGGCATTGCACATGACTTCAATAATCTGCTGACCGCCATCATCGGAAACTTGGATTTGATTCGCACGCGCTCGGCGGGCAATGAGCGTTTGCGACGCCTGGCGGACAACGCGCTCGAGGCAGCGCGGCGGGGCGCAAAGCTTGCGTCGCAGCTGCTCGCGTTTTCCCGCAGTCAACGCATGAACGTCGGCCAGGTGGATCTGGATGCACTTCTGAAAGGCATGAGTGGGCTGTTAACGCAGTCCCTCGGGCCCAACATTCAATTGCGCATCGACATCGATCCGAAAGCACGGTGGGTGGTGAGCGATCCGAATCAGCTCGAACTCGCGTTGTTGAATCTAGCAGTGAATGCTCGAGACGCGATGCCAAACGGCGGCACGCTCACCATTCACGCTAAACGTGCAACTCATATCGCGCGCAATTTACCGCAGGGCGATTACGTGGAAATCTGCGTGGCCGACACCGGCACCGGCATGACCGACAAGGTGAAGGCGCGAGCGATCGAACCGTTCTTCACGACCAAGCCGGTGGGACAAGGCACCGGACTTGGCCTATCGCAGGTCTATGGTGTCGTTCGCGAGTCCGGCGGCGCCATGGCTATCGACAGCGACGTGGGCCAAGGCACAACCGTGAAGCTCACCCTAAAAGAAGCCATTCCAACGCGCAGAACGCTGGCGAGCGCACCCGCGCCTGCGACCGTCCCGGCCCCGAAGACGAATCCTGAAAAGACCATCTTGATCGTGGATGACGATCGGCTGGTGCGCCGCTTCATGACCGAATCGCTGCGCAATCTCGGCTATCGAGTATTCGATGCCGAGCGTGGCGAAGCGGCGCTGGAACTCCTCAAGGCCAATCGTTTCGATGCGATGATCGCCGACTTTGCGATGCCGGGCATGAATGGAGCTGAGTTGATTCGTGCAGCGCTCGAGATCCAGCCGGATCTGCCAACACTCGTCGTCTCCGGCTACGCAGACAGCACTGCGCTGGAATCAGCGCTCGGATCGGCGAAGCAGCTACGCAAGCCTTTCGATATGACCGAACTTGGCGCGGCCGTCGCAGAGCTACTCGGGACGAACAGCGTGGATGAGGTGTCTGCACCTACATCGTGAGCTTGCGATTCTCGCCGATATGGGTGGGCTTTCCGGTCATCGCTGCTTTGGCAACGCCGAACACGTAGGCCGCTTTACCCGGCGAGGTCCAGAACTCAGCGCGCTCGACCTGCACGCGCAGCAGCGCGAGCTTCGGATCATCCAGCCCGTCGGGGAACCACGCCTTCGCCATCGGCGTCCATAGCTCCTCTGCTTTGGCGCGGTCTTGAAGCACCTCGCCCGTTCCTGCGACAGCGACGTACGCATGATCGTCGTTGCTGGCGTAAGCCACACTGACGCGCATGTCTTGTGCGAGTTCATCGACCTTCGCCGAATCGAGAGACGTGAAGAACCACAAATAGCCATCGTCGGCGTATTCGAGAGTGGCAAGCGGCCGGGTGTGCAACGTGCCGTCTTGTTCGACCGTCGTTACCAGAGCAATTTCCGCACCTTCGATCAGCTCGCCCAATTTTTCATGCTCCGAAGTCATGACGCTCTCCCGTTGAACCGATCGAAAGCAACTACGCGCATGCCTTCGGGGTTCCAGTGGATGGTGGCTGGGTCGTCGGCAGGTGATGCGAGCTGTGAATCGGCGGCGGCTCGTGTAAGTTGTCAGCTCATCCAACCGCTGTGCCTGCTATGACCTACGCCTCACAAGCCAACGACAACGAAGTCATCCTCACACCTGCCGAGCCACCGACGGCCAGCGTCATCTGGCTACATGGGCTGGGTGCAGATGGCTTCGACTTCGCTCCGGTTGTGGATGAACTTCGCCTGCCGCGCACGCTGCCGATTCGATTCATATTCCCACACGCGAAGCATCGGCCGGTCACCCTCAACAACGGCTACGTCATGCGCGCCTGGTACGACCTGTATGGACTGAGTACCAACAGTCGCGAAGACGAGGACGGATTGCGCGATTCCGAACGCACCGTCTCGCAGTACATTGCGGGCGAAATTGCCGCGGGAATTCCGAGCGAGCGGATCGTCATCGCCGGCTTTTCTCAGGGCGGCGCGCTGGCGCTGTACGCCGGTCTGCGTTACGTGAAGCCACTCGCGGGCGTGATCGCGCTGTCCACTTACCTGCCCCTGCGTGATCGCCTTGCAGGCGAAGTGTCGGACGCGAATCGCAACGTGCCGATCTTGATGTGTCACGGCCTTCGCGACGCTGTCGTGCCGCTGATGATGGGGTCAGTCTCTCGCGATCTGTTGGTCCAGGAAGGATTCGCTGTCGAATGGCACACCTATCCCATGGAGCACTCAGTGTGCATGGAAGAGATCGCACTCATCTCCAAGTGGCTGCAGCTACGGTTAGCCAGGAACAAACCCGAATAGCCCTACGTACGAGTTGTACAGAATAGGAGCGCAAATGAGTCTGCACATGAGCATTGGGCCGCTGGTGTCGTTGATCGCGGGCATCCTCATTCTTTTGGTGCCGCGCCTGCTCAACTACATCGTCGCGATTTATCTGATCGTCATCGGCTTGCTGGGACTGTTCGGTCCGTTGCGGATGTAGATCGTTCCCGGTCCGATTGGACCTGCTACAGTTTGCGTCGCTCCACACTAGCGACGCGAACTGACGCAATGCTGTTCTCTCCTTCTGAGTCACTGAATTGTCAGTGACGCTCCAAACCCGTTACGCCAATTTGCATCGCAACTCGCGCGGCGCGCTGTGGATGCTTGCCTCCGCAGTGACATTCACCGCGATGACGCTGCTGATCAAATTTCTGGGGCGCGATTACCCCGCAGCGCTGCAGACCTTTTATCGCCAACTGGCTGGTCTGTTGATCCTTCTGCCGGTCATTGCCCGCGATCCGCACGCGGCATTTCACACCACTCGATTGGGAATTCTGCTGTTTCGAGCGGTGGCGGGAACGGTCGGCATGATCTTGGCGATTTACGCTTATCAAAAGTTGCCGCTGGCGGATGCGAATGCGCTGTCGTTCACGCGCACACTTTGGCTGGTGCCGCTCGCCGCTTTCGTATTGAAAGAGCACGTCGGACCGCGGCGTATCTCCGCGACGATCATTGGATTCTGCGGTGCACTGTTCATGCTGCAGCCGTCATCGCATCCGAACCTCGGATGGCCGGCGGCAGCAGCGATTACATCAGCGTTTTTGTTCGCGTTCACCGTGACCGGCATGAAGATCATGACTCGCGATCACACCACGCTGACGTTGATGAGTTGGTCCGTGGTCCTCGGATTCGTGTTGGCGATTCCGCCTGCGCTATTGGTCTGGCGCCTGCCTTCGTTGCGCGATTTCGTGTTGCTGTGCGCGATGGGTGTGCTCGGCACCGTCACGCAGGGGTGCTACATCAAAGGCATGGCGGAAGGCGATGCCGCGGTGATGGCACCGATGGATTATTCGCGGCTCATTTTCGCAATCATCTTTGGATATGCGGTCTTCCGAGAGATCCCAAACTCAATGACGATGCTCGGCGCACTCATCGTAATCGCTTCCACGCTGTACATCACGATTCGCGAGGCTCGCCTCGGCCATCCGCAACCGGCACCCGCTCGCGACGAATAGAACGAAAAGTGAGTAAGACCGATCACTCCTCGGTCGCCGCCTGTTTCTGTCTCCGTGTTCCCTGTTCCCCATTCCCGTTTCCTGCCGCACATGGACGTGCCAATGCCGCAAAGGCAGGGATGCCGAGAGCGGCCGTTCCCCGACCACGTCCTTCTTGTCTGCGCGTCGATGCTGCACGCCACTGGAAGCTGCAGCCAATGGGATCGCCGTGCGAACTGTAGTTTCTTTTTTGTGCTCTCTGTGGCTGTTTGTCTCTTTGTGTTCCGTCGGGCTCTTGTCTGCGAACGGCTGGGGCGCGAGTAGTCAACGCTGTCGGACGAGAACCGGATGTAGCACGACGGTGGCCAGCAGGATCGCCACGCCGAGATAGAAGCTCGCGCTCAACTCTCGCTGCTCGCCCAGTAACAAAATCGCAAACCCAATCGCGTACACAGGTTCGAGATTCACCGCCAGTGCAGTGGAGAACGCGCTGAGCTTCTTCAGAGCGACGAGCGAGAGCGAATAGGGAAGCAGCGTGCAGCCGATCGCAAGGATGAGCAGAAGCATTGCATCGTGCGCGGAAGGAATGCGAATCGAAAAGGAATCGGGTAACAGGCCCGAGATCGCCAATAGAAACAGCGCACCCGCTGCCATCTCGATGCCTGTCACCGTAAGAGCACGGCTGCTGCCGATGTAACGCTTATTGAAGATCGCGAAGAACGCCACTAGCAACGCCGAGAGTGCACCCACTGCAATCCCGGCGCGCATGTGCAGCGGCGTGCCGCCAGCCACCAGAGCAACCCCAGGGACCACGGCGATCCCGAACACCAGCTCGCGCATATCGAATCGGCGGCCGGACACGAAAGGTTCGACGAACGCGATGAACACCGGCGCGAGCGCCATGCAGGTCGCAGCCACCGATGCGTTCGCGAGCTTGATCGCCGCGTAAAAGGTCACCCAGTGCAGCGCAACGATGATGCCGATGCCGGCGTAAATTGCCACCAGGCCACGCGGCATGCTGACGAGGCTGCGCCAAAAAGACGGTAGCAGACACAGCGCAATCGTCACGCAAGCCATGCGCCACCACACGAGCGGCAGCGCGGATAGCGTGATCAACTTGCCGAGAATCGCCGTGAAGCCCCACAGAAAAACGCAGAAATGAATCTGCAGCAGCGCGCGCCTTCGACCGGGCTCTAACAGAAAGCGCCCCTTGGCTGCGGCGCGCTTTTAGCGGACCGATGAGTGTTGCCTAGTCTCATGACGCAGAGAACGTGCGCCCTAATACGCTTTCGCCCAAACGACACGCTGCTTGCTCGGCTTGCCTGTGAAGGGGCACGTGCCCGGCTCGCCGCCCTCGAGCGGAATGCACCGCACCGTCACGCCCAATTCGTTCTTGATTTGCTCTTCCAGCTGCACCTCGCCGCTAAAGTGAGTGAGCGCGAACCCCCCGTGACTCGGCGTCGGCGTGTTTTCCGGTACTTTGGGCGCAGTAAAGAAGTCGTAGAACTCGGCCTTCGAATCGATGCGGCGCGTGTGCTGCTCGCGAAACGCACGTGCCCGTTCGAACAGTGCATCTTGAATCGACTGCAGCAACGCCTGCGCTGTTGCGATGAACTCATCCCTGGCGATGCTTTGCTTGTCCTTCGGCGCACGGTCGCGCCGGCCCACGAACACGGCGTTCTTCTCCATGTCGCGCGGCCCAATTTCCAGGCGCAGCGGCACGCCTTTCTTGATCCAATGCCAAACTTTATCGCCACCGCGTTCATCGCGCGTATCGACGATGACTCCCAGCGGACGATCGGCGAAGCGTTGCGCACGCAGTTCTCGAGCAAGCGCGTTGCAGTATTCGATCACGCGCGCTTTATCTTCCTCGGAGCGGTAGATCGGCAGGATCACGATCTGCGTCGGCGCAAGCTTCGGCGGCAGTACGAAGCCGTCGTCATCCGAATGCGTCATCAACAATCCGCCGATCAAGCGTGTCGAGACGCCCCAGCTCGTCGTCCATGCATATTGATGCGCACCGTTCTGATCCAAGAACTGGATCTCGCTGGCGCGCGAGAAGTTTTGGCCGAGGAAGTGGCTGGTGCCCGCTTGCAGCGCTTTGCGATCCTGCATCATCGCTTCGATGCAGAAAGTTTGCTCGGCACCGGGGAAGCGCTCGCCGGCAGTCTTCTCGCCTTTGATGACCGGAACCGCCATCCAATCTTGCGCAAACGTCGCGTACACATCGAGCATGCGCATCGTTTCCTCGACCGCTTCTTCGCGCGTTGCGTGTGCGGTGTGGCCTTCCTGCCAGAGAAATTCTGCCGTGCGCAGAAACATCCGGGTACGCATTTCCCAGCGCACGACGTTGGCCCACTGATTGATCAGCAAAGGCAGATCGCGATAGCTCTGCACCCAGCGCGCAAAGGCATCACCGATGATGGTCTCGGACGTGGGTCGGACGATGAGGGGTTCTTCCAGTTCGCCGGTTGGAACCAACTTGCCTTCCGCATTCAGCTCCAATCGATGGTGCGTGACGACCGCGCATTCCTTCGCGAAGCCTTCGACGTGAGCGGCTTCTTTCTGCAAAAAAGACAAAGGGATGAACAGCGGGAAATACGCGTTCTGATGACCCGTGTCCTTGAACATCTGATCCAAGACGCGCTGCATGCTTTCCCACAGCGCATAGCCCCAAGGCTTGATCACCATGCAACCGCGCACGGCTGAGGTCTCGGCGAGATCGGCGGCGCGAATTACCTGTTGATACCACTCGGCGTAATTCTCTTCGCGAGTCGGTGTGATGGCGGTCTTGGGCTTGGCAGTCATTCTCTTACGCTGGAGATGGGTTGCAGTCGAAGCGAAGGGCGCGATTACAGCAGATTTTCGCGCTTCACGCCGCACGCCCTGGTGAGGCTATTGCAGGGGTCGAGTCGACCAGCGAACCCGCGCTTGTAGCCACGCTTTGGCGAAGCGCAATTGCCCAAGTATCTCCGGCCCGTGCGTGCCGAGGGTCTCTGCGACCTCGCGTATGGTGAGGCCCGCGAAATAGCGCAGCTCGATGACACGCACGCAGTCGGGATCCAACTCATCGAGCCGACGCAGCCACTGTTCCAGATCCACAAGCCTGAGCTGCACCGGTTCGACCATGGCTTGCCGCTCCGCGGCCTGCATCGCGAGACGGCGGATGATCGGGGCGACATGAAGCACGAATGCACCGACGTCGCTTTCTTGACCAGCGAAGAGCCGGTCGTGCAAATCGCGCAATGCACCCAAACCCAGCGGTGTGCGACGCAATTGGCGTCCGCTTCGCGTCGCCAACATGCGCTCCAGTGCTTCGACGATTGCCGATTGGGCATCGTCATAGCGCTGTTCGTGCGGCATCGAAATCCGTTTAAGCATCCGTGACTCACCGAGCGTTCGCTGCGCTTGGCAAACTCAAGCGCCGAGCGCTGTTGTACCATCCGCGAGGGCCAGGGAGATTATCCCAAACTGGGATAATCCTAAAGCAGGATTATAGACACGGGCGTCCTCACGGAGCCCTAAGTCTTGAAGTCACTGCGATCTGCCGATCACCAGCATCTCATTGGGCTGCTCGTCGCCGCGCGAGAAAAAGCCGGACTCACACAACAACAACTTGCCGACCGGCTCGGCAAGCCGCAGAGTTTCGTAGCGAAGTACGAAGGCGGCGAACGTCGCATCGACGTGATCGAGTTTGTCGCCATTTCCCAGGCACTGCAGTTCGATCCAGCGCGCGCCGTGCGCGAAATCGCTGCCAAGTACAAGACCTAAATCGCTATTCCCGTGCCGCTTCGACGACCGGCGCGTACTTCCGATAATAGTCGCTGCGTTCTTGCAGCTTGCGAGCGAGATCGCGCCTCATTTCGGGATCGCTCGCGGCCTTGAGTACGGCATCGGCGGCTTTGTTGAGCGCTGCCACTGCCTCGCGATTGCGAGGATGAACCGCATACGCATCGGCATATAAATCGATGGCGGAGTCCAGTGCGTCACCGATGTGATCGTGCGCGTAGAACTGCCAAGCAGCATCGCCGTCGGACATCTTCTGCTTGAATTCCTGCTGCTTCTCGAGCGGCAGTTGCGAAAATGGAATGGCAGGTCCGGTCTCGACGTGGTTCTGGTAAGCCAATACGCCTGCCGCGACCGCAAACAGCGCTGCGCAGGCAATTGCAGCCCGCTGCAATTTACTCGGTCCGCGAAACGCCTTGAGAAACTCGGCGGCGTCCTGGGGCCGCTTGGCTCGCTCGAGCGATAAGCAGCGCTCGATGGCCTGTGCTTGCTTTCGCTTAACGCCTTTGAGCGGCGGAAATCGGATGCTGAGTTCGCGAGCTTGAGACGCGCTGTTGCGATTGTAAGGATGACAGCCAGTCAACAATTCGTAGGCGATGATGCCGAGCGCATACATGTCATCGGCAGGATGCGGATCGACGCCCTCCACCATCTCTTGAGTCGCATACGCTTCGGTGTAGGCGCCGAGGCTGCCTGCATCGAACTCGTCGATCATTTGCTCGCCCGGAGTGGGAACGGCGCGTGCGATGCCGAAGTCGAGAATCTTTGGCGTGCCGTCATCGCTCAGAAAGATATTGCCCGGCTTGAGATCCGAGTGAACGATGCCCTTGCGATGTGCGTACGCCAGACCCTCCGCCACACCGCGAATAATGGGCAAGGCGAGTTCCGCCTCGATACCGACGCCGCGCGCCTCGCGCGTGATGGAATCGAGCGATCGGCCCTCGAGCAATTCCATCGTGAGATAGACCGCATCGCCATCGCGATCGAAATCGAACACGGTTGCGACATTCGGATGCGCCAATGATTGAGCCTTGCGGGCTTCGCGCTGCAAGGCGACGAACGACTGCGGATGTCGCGCGAAATCCGCGTTGAGTAGCTTCAAGGCAACGTACGGATTCGGATCGCGCGCTTCCTGTTTGCGTCGGTCGATCGCGCCGAAGACGACGCCCATGCCGCCCTTGCCGAGCATCTTCTCGAGAATGAAGCGCTTCTTGATAACCGTGCCAGGCTCGATGGGCCCGGTGTGCGGTTGATCCACTTCCTCCAGCGATCGCACCAAGCGATCAGACAGCACTTCCGTTTTGTCGCGCGCGGGGAGTGTCGGCGGAAACGCTGAAGGATTCGTCGCCGGATGTGAGGCCGTCCTGGTCGCGGACCGATCAGGATCGCGCCGCGTAGCGTCCGGCAATGCATCGTTTCGATTGACGACGTCGACACGGGAGGGCTTCGCAAGCTCCGCACTTGCATCCGCTTGAGCCAGCGGCTGCGATCGAATCAACGTTGCACTCGTGCTATTGGACAGCGCCGCGGTCGCATCTGCGTCTAGCTGCGCATCCGCACGGCGAGTCAGGACCAGGGTTTCATCACCGGTCTGCAATACTCGCAAGCACGAAATGGCGTCATTCGCAGTGAGTTTTCCATCGGTGCGCAGCTGTTCGATTTGCTTCGCGAGCTGCAGCTTCTGTGCTGCCGGCGCGTCAGCAAATTCGGCGAGTCGCCCGCGCAAAGCATTCAACGAGCCTTGCGCGAGCAGTGCGGTGAAATCTTCAACTGTGGACATGAGCTACTGAACTTCGATGACGATGACAGTCACATTGTCGCGAGCACCGGCGGCGAGCGTCGCGGTGATCAGGACGTCAGCGCTTTCGCGGACACTGCCAAGCGCCAGCAACTGCGCGATCCGCTGATCGGAAATTTCCCGCGTGAGTCCATCCGAGCACAACAAGTACCGATCCCCCGGATGCACTCGATCACGCCTCACATCCAATAGCAGCGTGTCTTCGCCGCCTACGGCACGTGTAATCGCGTGCTGCGCTTCTTCATCGACGGACTGCAGATTCAGCTCTTGCACCCACGTGTGGTCGCTCGTCAGCTGCGTGAGTTGCCCCTGCCTGAGTCGATAGATTCGGCTGTCGCCGGCCCAAGCCACGGCACAACGAGTGCGTTTAGCGAGAAAGATGGCGACCGTGCTGCCGCTGACGATGGGATTGATGGCTCGCACCGCAGCTTGGTGCAAGCGATGATTTACATCGCTCATGGCTTGGCGCACGGCGTCGATGCCGTCTTCAAGCGATCCGCTTATGGGCAAAGCGGACAACGCATCGCAAACCATGCGACTCGCAACATCGCCATCGCGATAGCCGCCCATGCCATCCGCCACCGCCCATAGTCCGCCAGCGGCGCTTTCGACGCAGGCGTCCTGATTGGTGGGACGGACGTAACCGGCGTGCGTGGCGCCAGCCGAGACGAATACGGGGTACACGTCTTCTTCTACCAGCGTGTCTTCGAACAAGCTGCCTTCCCCTCACGCCTTTTCGGATGGCAGGCCCGAGTGGCCTACCCATTCCTGTACCGCGAGCTGCGTCTACTGTTTATTGCGCGAGGCCTTCGCGCGCGCGAGCTGTTCTTCGTAAGCCTTCGCGAACTCGTCGCAAAACAGGGTCCGGAAGCTCGCGTCCGCATCGCGCGTCAGCGCAGCGTACTTGTCTCGATAGAGATCCCAGTAACGCAGCTTGGCCGGCACGCCGAGAATGGATCCCTTGCGGATCTGCCGATCGAAGTCTTCCTGCAACCGTTCCGGGTCGAACTGCGCAAGCATCGCTTCGAACGCCAGTCGCATCGCAGACATGATGGCGTTTTGGTGTTCGCGCAGATCATCGAATGCATCTTCGAAAGCGTCGGCCGGTTCCAAGTAGGCGGCGTTGCGCTTTACGAGCAAGTTATGGAATGCGTCGTCGGTGTTCGCAGAGAACTTGAGCGGATTGTTATGCGCCGCCTTGAACGTCGTGCCACGCAGGCGCAGTTCGTCTTTCATGCGTTCGCGCGCGCGCAGCACTTCCATCACGCCACCGACTGCCGTGCGCAATACTTCGCCGAGCACGAGCGCAGCTTCGGGCGTGGGCTCGAGTCCTTCGATGCCAGCCGCATCGAGGAGTGCTTGCAGCTGAGTCGCGGTTGCCGATTCGGCATCGGTCCGAGCGCGCGCGATTGGAATCGGCGAGGCGGCGGGCCGCGTTGCAGGCGCGCTCTGTGCGGCACGTGCAACGACGCGTTCCGGCGTAGGGACAGAGCGCAGTGCTCGCACCGGAGGCGGCGGCGGCATGATCGACGTGACAGGGCTCGATACTTTGGCGCGATCGCTTTGCGAATCGCCCATTCCGTACCATTCGGTCGAGCTGCGATCCGCGTCCTCGGGTTCTTCCTCTTCATCGTCGGCGTCGGCGGGCACCAGGTTCGCCGTGAGGTCTTCTTCCTCCGCTTCCACGGGCTGCGGCTTGCGCATTAGATTCGTGGCTTTCGGATCCAGGGGCGCAAATGGATCGAATGCGGCCTTTTTCTCAGGATCGTTCTTGATCGATACCCTGATTTTGTAGGCATCGATGAAAAGCAAGTCGCCGTCGTTGAGTTGCTGCGCTTGCGAGCGGCCCACCCGATTCTCGGGGGAATTGATGAAGACGCCGTTGGTGCTGGTGTCTTCGATGAAGTACTTGCCGTTGACGTAACGAATCAGCGCATGCCGACCCGAGACATAAGGATCCGCGAAGACCCAATCGTTGTCCGGCAACCGGCCGATCGTGCCGCCGATGGCCTTGAATACTTTGCGGGTTACACCGAGGCTTTGCGCCTGCTCTCCGGTGACTTCGAGAGTCAGAATCATGGCCGATGGGTCCTTAGCCCCAAGTCGTGAATGGCGGGATCGAAGCAGAAGTAGCTAGGAAAGAATCGCAGTATCGGCTAGAGGTCTGCAACAATTATGAGTACCGCAACACACTTTTCAGGCCCGATCCGCGCATGAACCGAAAAATCTATGCTTTGCTCATGACTGGGTTTCTGGCGCTCCCAAACGGTGCGGATGCAGCCGATGCTGAACTGGCCGACGGCTTCATCAACGCGCCGGTGAGCGAAGTGTGGCGGATCTTCACCACCGAGGAAGGGTACAAAGGTACCGGTGTAAATCAGGTCGACATCGATCTGAAAATCGGCGGCCATATTCGCACGCATTCCGGCCCCGGCGCGCTGGGGGATGCAGAAACAATGGACCACGAGATCCTTGCTTACGATCCAGAACACATGCTCGCCCTGCGAACTACACAAGCGCCCGCGAGCTTGCCGCATCGCGATGCTCTGCAAGGAACCTGGACCGTCACGTACTTCGAGAATGCCGGAGAGAACATGACGCGAGTGCGGATCGTGGGAGTGGGATTCGGCGAGGATCCGCAGAGCCAAGCGCTGCAGGAGGAACTGCGCAAATCCAATCGCGAACTCATCGACCGCGTGGGAAAACGCTATTGGCCGAAGTGTGCGCACTGCCAACTCGAGTCGCCGCTCGCGCCGGCACAGTAACGATCACAAACGTCTCGATTCGCGGCCACTTCCCGGCCAACGGAGTCCCGATGGATCGCAAGTACATCGAACAAGAACACATCGTCGATCGCTATCTTTCCGGCGATCTCACGGTGCGAGAAGCACGCGAGTTCGAAAAGTACTGCGTCGAACACCCCGAGTTCTTAAAGACGTTGCCGATCCCGGTACGCCTCAAGGCGCGTCTGTCGCGTCAGCCTGAGGCGGATAGCGAAACGGGGATGTTCAAGGCGATCCCCTCCAGTGCGACGCGCGCCATTCAGGATGCCGTCGATGATGGTTTCGAGCCCGAAGACGAACGCGAGGCGCAGCAACTGAGCTATGCAGCGAGCCCGAATCGCAAATGGGTGATGTTGCTGGCGCTGCTGCTGATTGTTTCGCTCGGCGGCGTCGTGATGTATGCAATGCGAGCTAACGAACTGACGAAGCAGCTTCGAGCCGCGCGCCAGACCCAAACTAGCTTGCAAATGCAGGCGCCTGCGAGCGTCCAAACCTATCGCGTCGAGCCGGTCAGGGTGAAACCCTCGCAGCCGACGCTCGCGCTCGGTTGGTTGCATCCGCCGCAGTTGCTGGACTTGTTCATCGACGTGTCCGAAGGCAAGTACCAACAATTCATGCTCACGATCGATAACGTTGAGACTGGGCGCGTGATGCAAATTCGCCGTATCGCTCGCGATTCGAATCGGGAGTTGCGGCTGAGTTTGAATTCCTCGGCGCTGGGCCCCGGAAATTATCTAGTTCACATCGAAGGCTACACGTGGCGCGGCCAAGTCGGCGATGTCGGCTGGATCATGTTGGGTCTGAAATAGCGCTCACGTTCGCCGCAAGGTTTCGAGCGGCGACTGATCCACGACCGAGCGCGTTGCTAACGTCCCGCTCACTCCCACGAGCAACGCCCCGGCGAGCAAACCCACGATCCACAGCAGCGGATCGAAGTGATACTTCAAGTCGAGTACTCGCGTAGCTAAAAGATAACCGCCCAACGAGGCGCCCGCGGCAGCGAGTACGCCCGATAGCAGCCCTAACATCGTGAACTCCGCTGCGACACCTTGCAGAACGACGGAACGACGCGCACCGAGCGTGCGCAGCATGGCGCTTTCGTGGCGGCGTTCATCGCGCGTCGCCTGAATGGCCGCGAGCAAGACCGTGAGTCCAGCGAGCAACGTGAACGCAAACACGTAGCGAACCGCAGTCGATGCACGATCCATTACACCGCGCACCTGCGACAAGATCGCATCGAGATCGATTGCAGTGATCTCCGGAAATTGACGCATGAAATCGAGCAACATCGGCTTCTGCTCGGGCAGCAAGTGAACGCTCGTAACGTACGTTCCGGCGGTTGCATCCAGCACGCCGGGCGAGAACACCATGAAGAAATTCGGTCGGAACGAATCCCACTGCACTTGACGCAAGCTTGCCACCGTCGCGGTGATCGATTCTCCAGCGACGTCGTACGTTAGACGATCGCCCACTTTGAGTCCCAACGCTTGCGCAAGTTCGTTCTCAACCGATACGCGCGCTCCGCCGTTGTCATTGGGCCGCCACCAGTGCCCCGCAATGATCTTGTTATCCGCTTGCAGCTCTGCGGCCCAAGTCAGATTCGCCTCGCGCTCGACGAACTCGCGGCCTCGATCCGAAGGTAACTTGATCGTGCCGACGGGCTGTTCGTTGATGCTCACCAGGTGAGCACGAACCATTGGTACCAGGCTCGGTGGCGTCACCCCGCGTTCGGAGAAGAAGCTGCGCAGCGGATCGCTTTGATCGGGACGGATGTTGATCAAAAAATAGTTCGGCGCGTCCTTCGGCACACTTGCACGCCACTGCGTCATCAGGTCATTACGCACGATGATGAGCAACAGCAAGACCATCAACCCCAATCCGAAGGCCACCACTTGTGCAATGCTGTCGCGGCCGCGGCGCGCAATATTCGCGATCCCATAACGCCACGCGACGCCAACGCGCCCGCGCAACTGCGATAGCAAACGCACCAGCAGCCAACCTGCCGCCGTCAACACCGCGAACGTCGCGATCGCCGCGATGAGCACATACGTCAACAACTTGGCATCGCGCAGCAGCCAACCGAGCAGCACGATGAGGGCGGCAAGCGCAGTGCCATAGACGCTCAAGTAGCGCAGCGGCGGCGGCTCGAGATTTCTGCGTAGCACCCGCGCCGGAGGTACGCGCCTGAGTTGCAGCAATGGTGGCAACGCAAATCCCGCGAGCATCAGGACCGAGGTGATGATTCCGACCCATGCGATGCTGAGCGAAGGCGCAGGCAACTCGCCACGCAGCAGAGTGCGTACGAAGAACGCGATCGCTTCTTCTGCGACATAGCCTAGGATCGATCCTAAAATCCCAGCCGCGATGGCGACCAGTAAAAGCTGCAGCAACGTAACGGACAGGACAAACCGCTGCGTGGCGCCCAAGCTCTTCATCAGCGCGACCGAATCGAGGTGCCTTGCGACGTAGCGTCGCGCAGAAATCGCAACTGCAATGCTGGCGAGAAAGGTGGTGACCAGCGCGGCGAGATTCAGGAAGCGCCCCGCACGATCGATGGCGCTGCGAATCTGCGGACTTGCATCGGCGATGTCAGAGAGCCGCTCGCCCAGCTTCTTGTGCGCAGTGAGTTGCGATTTGAAACTCGCAACTGCGGTCGGCGGACCCGCAAACAGCATCGCGTAGGTGATGCGGCTGCCGGGCTGAATCAAGTTGGTCCTCGGCAAGTCGTGCAGCGAGATCAGCACCGTCGGTGCGAGATCGACAAATTGCGAACCTTGATCAGGGCGGTACTGCAAGACGTGAGTGATCCGCAGCTGCACGTTGCCGACTTTGATCGAATCGCCCACATTGAGCTGCAACATCGCGAGCACGCGCGCTTCGGGCCAGGCCTCGCCCGGTGCGGGCGCAGCGTGAGTTTCGTAAGCCGTGCCGAAAGGTGCATCGGCAATCTTCACTCGACCGCGCAACGGATACGTAGGCGATACAGCACGAATAGCGCATAGCGCAGTCACGTCGTTGTTTAACAGCACGCTGGGAAAACTCGCGATTTGTGCAATGGCGAGGCCCTGTCGCCGTGCATCGGCGAGATAAGCTGCGTCCAAGCTTGCCGAACTCTGCAAACGCAAGTCCGCTGCCAACACTTCTGCGGCTTGCTGATCGACGGCGCGGCTGACCCGATTCGTAAAGAAGCCCACCGCCGTGAGCGCCGTTACTGCAACGACCAAAGCCAAGCCGAGCACTCGCAATTCACCTGCCTTCGCATCGCGAATGAACGCGATGAAAGCCAATCGCAGCGCTTTCATGGAACCACCCGCCCCGCATCCAGACGCACGATGCGGTTGCAACGTTCTGCGATCGCATTGTCATGCGTGACGATCACGAGCGTGGTGCGAGTGGCCGCATTCAATTCGAACAGCAGTTCGATGATGCGCTCTCCCGTCGCGGCATCCAGGTTTCCCGTAGGCTCGTCGGCAAATAGCACTGCGGGCCCACTGACGAATGCCCGAGCGATAGCGACGCGCTGCTGCTCGCCGCCGGAAAGTTGACGCGGATAATGGTGCTTGCGCTCGGTCAACTTGACCTGCGCCAAGGCCTCTCCTGCGAGCGCTTTCGCATCGCTGCGTCCCGCGAGTTCGAGAGGCAGCATCACGTTCTCGATAGCCGTAAGCGACGGCAACAAGTGAAAACTCTGAAACACGAATCCCACGTGTTGTGCCCGGACGGCTGCACGGCCATCTTCATTCAGCGTCGTTAGATCCGCGCCATTCAGCCAAATCTTCCCTGATGTGGGTGTGTCCAATCCGGCCAGCAGTGCCAGCAAGGTAGATTTGCCGGCCCCCGAAGCGCCAACGATGGCGACGGTGTCCGCCGGCGCGATGCGCAAATCGACATCCGCCAAAATGGTCAGCGTTCCTTCGGGACTGATAACCTCCTTGGTTACTCGTTCTGCGGCAAGTACTGGATCGACGATGTTCATGGGCAAATTTTCGGCACGCAGCTGCAAAGTATTGTTAGCGATGGTCGCCATGGCGATCTGCTTCGCGGCGCAGCCTCAAACTCGCGACGCGCCCGCCATCTTGGTGATGGGCGATAGTTTGAGCGCCGGCTATGGGTTGAAGGTGGAATCGGGCTGGGTCGCGCTGCTTCAGCAGCGACTCGCGAAAGAAGGTTATGAGTATCACGTCGTCAACGCCAGCGTGAGCGGTGAGACAACCGGCGGCGCCCGAGCTCGGTTCCCACGTGCGCTGCAATTGCATCGACCGCAGATCGTCATCATCGAACTCGGCGGCAACGATGGGCTGCGAGGATTACCGATCGCGCAGATGAAAGCCAATCTGCAGGCGATGATCCAAGCGGCTCGCGAGTCCGAAGCAAAGGTGCTGTTGTTGGGAATGAATATTCCACCGAACTATGGCCCTGAATATGCCAATCAGTTCCATCGGGTGTATGTGGGCTTGGCCAGGCAGTACCAACTCCCCTTAGTGGATTTTTTTCTCAAGGATGTAGCATTGACGCCGCAACTGATGCAGGCGGATGGCATTCACCCCACCGCAGAAGCTCAACCGCGATTATTGGCAAACGTTTGGCCCGCGCTGCTTACGCTCTTGCCCAAGAGACGCTAGGCTGCGATTTGCGAGTACCGAGGTAGCACTGGAGTTATGAACAAGATCTGGCTCAAGAACTATCCGCCGGGTGTCCCAGCGGAGATCAACCCGGATGAATATGCGTCTTTGCAGGCACTCGTGCGCGATTGCTGCGAACGCTTCGCCGATATGCCGGCGTTCACCAGCATAGGCACCACGATTACGTACGCTCAATACGACAAGCTCGCCAGGCAGTTTGCCGCGTGGCTGCGCGTGACCGCAAAGGTGCAGCGCGGCGATCGCATCGCGCTGATGATGCCGAATGTGCTGCAGTACCCGATTGCGATCTACGGCGCCTTGCTCGCGGGAATGACCGTCGTAAACACGAACCCGCTGTACACGCCGCGCGAGCTCGAACATCAGCTCAAAGACAGCGGCGCGAAGATCATCGTGATTCTGGAGAACTTTGCGCACACCTTGACCGAGGTAATCGAGCATACAGGCGTCGAGCACATCATCGTGACCGGCGTGGGCGACTTATTGCACTGGCCGAAATCGATGCTGGCCAACTTGGTCGTCAAGTACGTTCGCAAACAGGTGAAACCCTGGAGCCTTCCCAATCCGGTCCGCTTCAAGGATGTCCTAGACGGTGGTGCTTACCAGTCGTTTGAGCCGGTCGCGTTGGCTCATGATGACGTCGCGTTTCTGCAGTACACGGGCGGCACGACCGGCGTGGCGAAGGGCGCGATGCTGACGCATCGAAATATGGTCGCGAACGTGCTGCAGGCTGGCGCGTGGATCGGCACGCGAGCGGCGCCCGGGAGCGATTTGATCATCACGGCATTGCCGCTGTATCACATCTTCGCACTCACAGCGAATTGGGCCGTGTGGATGCGATGCGGCGGCCACAACGTGTTGATCGTCAACCCGCGCGATTTTCCCGCATTCGTGGCAGAGCTGAAGAAGTACCGTTTCACTTATATAAGCGGCGTGAACACGCTGTTCAACGCTTTGCTCCACACGCCGGGATTCGACAGTGTCGACTTCAGCTCGCTGCGCATCACCCTCGGCGGCGGCATGGCCGTGCAAAGATCAGTCGCGGAACACTGGAAACGGGTGACAGGCAACGTGCTCACACAAGCGTGGGGACTGACGGAAACCTCGCCTGCTGCGTGCATCAATCCGCTCGCTCCGCACGACTACAACGGCTCGATTGGTCTACCGATTCCTTCAACCGACATCAGCATTCGCGACGATGCAGGCAACGAGCTTGGTATCGGCGAGGTGGGCGAGATCTGCGTCCGCGGCCCGCAAGTGATGCGCGGCTATTGGAATCGCCCCGATGAAACTGCGGGCGTGATGTTCGGCGACTGGCTGCGCACTGGCGACATTGGCCGCATCGATACAGAAGGGTTCGTTTACATCGAGGATCGTAAGAAGGACATGATTCTCGTGTCCGGCTTCAATGTGTATCCCAACGAAGTCGAGAGCGTCGTTTCGACTCATCCCGGGGTGCTGGAAGTCGCAGCAGTCGCTCAGCCGGATGAGAAATCGGGCGAAGTGGTCGCACTATTTGTCGTGCGCAAAGACCCGTCGCTTACAGAACAACAATTGATTGATCATTGCCGCACGGAGCTGACGGGCTACAAGATCCCCAGGCATGTTTACTTCAGAACCGAACTGCCCAAGACCAACGTGGGCAAGATCCTGCGGCGCGCTCTGCGCGACGAGCTGAAGAAAGCAGATCAGCAGAGCGCGAATGCCTAAAGGTGATACGGCGGACTCAACTCGTGGACGGCTGCAATCATCGCCCCTGCATGCTCGGGCGGTATGCTCGGGTGGATGCCGTGGCCGAGGTTGAACACGTGTCCGTGGCCGCGACCATAGCTTGCGAGCACCTTCGCTACTTCGGACCGAATGACAGCCGGAGATGCATAGAGGCAGTTCGGATCTAGATTGCCCTGTAGCGCCACGCTGTCATGCACTGCGGCACGGGCCGTTGCCAGGTCAGTTGTCCAGTCAACGCCTAATGCATCGCAACCCGTACCGGCCATTTTGGCCAGCCAAGCGCCGCCGCCCTTGGTAAAGAGAATCACCGGCACCCGACGACCTTCGTGCTCGCGAATCAATTCGGCCACGATCTGTTGCATGTAACGCAACGAGAACTCCATATATTGGGTGGGCGTTAGGACGCCGCCCCAAGTGTCGAAGATCATGACTGCCTGAGCGCCCGCGCGAACCTGTGCATTGAGGTACGTCAGTGTGGACCGCGCCAACAGATCAAGCAGCGCGTGTAGCGTTGCCGGCTCGTTGTACATCAATGCTTTGATGCGCGAGAACTCTCGAGAGCTGCCGCCTTCAACCACATAAGTGCCGACCGTCCAGGGGCTTCCGGCAAAGCCGATTAGCGGTACTCGCCCGGCGAGCTCGCGTCGAATCAAGCTCACCGCGTCTAATACATAGCGAAGCTCCACGCTCGGATCCGGCACGCCGAGTTTCTCGACATCAGCACGCGTACGGACAGGCCGCTCGATGCGAGGCCCTTCGCCCGTTTCGAACTGCAATCCAAGGCCTAATGCGTGCGGGATAGTGAGGATGTCCGAGAACAAGATGGCGGCATCAAGCGGATAGCGCTCGAGCGGCTGCAGCGTCACTTCGCAGGCCAACTCCGGCGTCATACACAGCTTCAAAAAACTTCCGGCTCGCTCACGCGTGGCCCGATATTCCGGCAGATAGCGCCCAGCCTGACGCATCATCCACACCGGCGTTCTCGGCACCGGCATCCTCAACAGCGCTCGAAGCAATAAATCGTTCTTGAGTGGAGTGGTCATTGCTAGCTGCGCTGTGCGGGATCGAACAAGCGCTCGTACTCGACGATCGCGTAACGATCGGTCATGCCAGCGATGTAATCGGCGACGGCACGGGCACGAGTGTGATCGGGTTTCTGAGTCTGGTGATCGCGCGCCGCCTGGAAATGTTCCTTCGGCAGCAGCTCGGGACGTTCCATGAACACGTTGAACAGGCTCGTCACGACGTTATGAGCCTTGTTCGTCATACGTAAAACGCGATAGTGGCGGTACACATGATCGCGTAAGAACAGCTTGAGCTCTTGGTGCTCACGTGCGACCGGTTCGCTAAGACCCGCCAATGCCTGGCTTCGCATGCGCACATCGTCCACGCTTGCTGGTGCTGCGTCGTTAAGAGATCGCGTGGTGGTTTCCACAAGGTCGGTGACCACTCGATTGATCATGCGGCGAATGATCTCGTGGATGAGACGACGACCAGCGACGTTCGGGTAAGTGCTCGTAACAGTCTCGAACGAGCGGCCGAATAGCGGTACTGCCTGGAGCTCATCGAGCGTGATGAGGCCCGCCCGCAATCCATCATCCATGTCGTGATTGTTATATGCGATTTCGTCAGCTAGGTTTGCGATCTGCGCTTCGAGGCTGGGTTGCTCTCGCTTGATGAATCGCTCGCCGATATCGCCAAGCTTGCGCGCATTGTTCAGCGAACAATGCTTGAGAATTCCCTCGCGACTTTCAAACGTCAGATTCAACCCAGGGAATGCCGCATAGCGCTCCTCGAGTTCGTCGACGACACGCAAGGACTGCAGATTGTGTTCGAAGCCACCGAACGGCTTCATGCACTCGTTCAAAGCATCTTGGCCCGCATGCCCGAATGGCGTGTGACCAAGATCATGGGCCAAGCAAATCGCCTCAGCGAGTGTCTCGTTCAGATGCAGTGCACGCGCGATCGTGCGTGCGATTTGCGCCACTTCGATCGAGTGGGTGAGCCGCGTGCGATACAGATCGCCTTCGTGATTGACGAAGACCTGCGTCTTGTAAACCAGACGCCTAAATGCGGTCGAGTGAATGATTCGATCTCGATCGCGCTGGAATTCGGAACGCAGCCGCGGCGGTGGTTCTGGATAGCGGCGCCCACGACTGCGCTCGTCGTGAGCCGCATAGGGTGCCAGCGTTTGCGATACGGACTTACTCACGCGTGAAGACCATGTTGCCGATCAGCTGCATCAGTCGAAGTAGGATTTAAGGGTTGCGTCGAGCGCCTG
This sequence comes from Steroidobacteraceae bacterium, assembly GCA_035760885.1. Classification (GTDB taxonomy): domain Bacteria; phylum Pseudomonadota; class Gammaproteobacteria; order Steroidobacterales; family Steroidobacteraceae; genus Steroidobacter. The sequence continues at coordinate 49,734 of DASTSB010000388.1, forward strand.
GTGAGAATAGTCGTTGACGACCTCAGCGTGCCCGAGCTTGCGCAGCAAGATGAGTCGCACTTGACCGCCCACTACCTTCTTGTCCATTCCCATCAACGACAACGCCCGCGCCGCGCCAATCTTTGGCGGGTTTACCGGGAGATTTAGGCGTGCGATCAATTCAGTGCCTCGATCCCGATCAGCCGCGCTGATCCAATCTAGTCGGGTCGATAAGTCCAGGGCCATCACCATTCCGACAGCGACGGCTTCGCCGTGTAGCCAATTGCCGTAGCCCTGGGCCGTTTCGATCGCGTGTCCGAATGTGTGTCCTAGATTGAGAATCGCACGCAGACCTTGCTCGCGTTCATCGATCGATACGACTTCGGCTTTGATTTCGCACGAGCGGCGGATCGCATGAATCAACGCACTTTCGTCGCGAGCATTTAGGGCGTCCACGTTCAGTTCGAGCCACTCGAGGAATTTAACGTCGTAGATGAATCCGTACTTTACGACCTCGGCCAACCCAGCGCGGTACTCACGATCTGGCAGCGTTCGTAGCGTCGATGTATCGGCGAGCACGAGTTTCGGCTGATAGAACGCGCCGACCATGTTCTTCGCCTGCGGATGGTTGATTGCGGTCTTCCCGCCAACGGAAGAATCCACCTGCGCCAAGAGAGTCGTAGGCACTTGAACGTAGTCGATGCCGCGCTGATAGCAGGCGGCGGCAAATCCAGCCATGTCGCCGATAACACCGCCGCCCAACGCCACGATCGCTGCGTCGCGATTCAAACGCTGTTCCACCAGAGCATCGATGATGTTCGAGAAGGTCTGGAGCGTCTTGTACTGCTCGCCGTCCGGCAGAATTGCCTTCGTCACTCGGCGCGGCGCTAGGGCCTTCTCGATGGTTTCGAGATAGAGAGGCGCTATCGTCGTGTTCGTGACGATCAATACCTGCCGCGATGGCAGGTACGCATCCCAGATGCCGCGATCGGACAGAAGTTTCGGCCCGATGAAAATCGGATAGCTGCGTTCCCCAAGCGCGATATCGATGCGCTCGGGAACTCTGATGACTGCGTTAGTGGACATTCGATTCGACAGATTGGGATGAACTTGCGCGTAGCTCACCGAGTCGCTGAACGATCTCGTCCGCAACCACGCGCACCTGACGCCCATCAGTATCGACAATGATTGCGGCGAGCGATTCATACAGTGGTGCGCGCAAGGCCATCAGCTCGCGCAGCCGCGCTTCAGGATCTTCGGTGTACAGCAATGGGCGATGCTTGCCGTGGCGCGTACGTTCTAGCTGCTGCTGAATGCTTGCGCGTAGATAGACAACAACGCCTCGCGCACTCAATGCGTCCCGGTTTTGGGCAAGCAGGATGGCGCCCCCGCCAGTCGCGATCACCACGTGCTTTAGCTGAGTTAGAGACTCGACGACCTCACGCTCGCGCTCGCGGAATCCTGCTTCCCCTTCGCGCTCGAAGATGTACGGGATGTTGACGCCGGTGCGCAGCTCGATCTCGGTATCGCTGTCGTAAAAGTCCAGATGCAGCTGTTTTGCAAGCTGTCGCCCGACAGCGCTCTTGCCCGAGCCCATCGGCCCGATAAGGAAAACATTGGCGGGAAACGTCGCGGTCATGGGAGCCGCGACTATAAACGAAAGCGGCCGCCCGAAGGCGGCCGCGTTTACGATGAGAAGCCTCTTAGCGCTTAGTAGAGGCTCGCGCCTTCGCGCAGGATGCGTGGAGTCACAAAGATCAGCAGCTCGTCCTTGTTGTCCGTTTTATTGGTTGTCTTGAACAAGTGACCGAGCACCGGAATGTCGCCGAGCAATGGGACCTTGGTTTCCGATTCGCGGCGTTCCGTTTCCAAGATACCGCCAAGCACCACGGTTTGGCCATCATTCACGAGCACCTGAGTGACGATCTCGCGTGTATCGATGCTGGGTACGAAGCCGCCAGTCGCGCTCGCCACGAGTTGACCGACACTGTCCTTCGAAACGGTGAGATCCAGAATGATGCGGTTGTCCGGCGTGATCTGCGGAGTCACCTTGAGGCTCAAGACCGCCTTCTTGAACTGAGTAGTGGTGGCGCCGCTAGACGAAGACTCTTGATACGGAATTTCGACACCCTGCTCGATCGTGGCTTCGCGCTGGTTTGCAGTGATTAGACGTGGTGACGATACGATCTCGCCGCGGCCTTCTGCCTGCGCTGCGGAGAGTTCGAGATCGACCAAGTAGTCGGAATCCAGCAAGGTGAGCGCGATGCGGCCCGCGGGATTGGCGACTGGCAGGTTGACCATGTAACGGTCTGCCGGGTCTGGCTGCACAAACCCCGTGCCCGCGCTAGCAGCGGCAGGGTTGGGAGAGAGCACAACATTGTTGTCGGCAGTCACGAACGGTCCACCGGCCACAATCCCCTGACCATCGCTTCCGCCGTGGTCGAACGCAACCGTTGATCCAAACCGAACACCGAGTTCTCGACTGTAATCATCGTTGACGATGACAATGCGAGCTTCGATGAGCACTTGCCGAACGGGAATGTCTAGCGTCGACACTAGACGACGGATATCGGCAAGTCGATCGGACGTGTCTTGAAGAAGCAAGGTATTAGTCCGCTCGTCAATCGCAACACTCCCGCGCTGAGACAGCAGAGAACTGTTTTGACCTGATTTGATCAATGCTGCAAGGTCTGCGGCTTTCGCATAGTTGACCTGCAAATACTCGGTACGCAAGGGAGCAAGCTGCTGCACCTCTTTGCGCGCCGACAGCAGCTCTTTCTCCCTAGCTGCTATTTCCGCAGCAGGCGCGATAAACATCACATTGCCTTCCTTGCGCATGTCGAGACCCTTGGTGCGCATGACGATATCGAGGGCCTGATCCCACGGCACGTTCTGCAAGCGCAACGTTACGTTACCCCCGACCGTGTCGCTGATCACCATGTTCTGACCGCTGGTATCGGCCAGCAACTGCAACACAGCTCGTGTCTCAATGTCTTGGAAGTTCAGCGTGAGATGCTCACCGGTATATTCCTTTTGATCTTGCAGTTCAGGAGGCAGCTTGACGACCGGCTTGATCTCAATCGTATAGACGTTGTCCGATTGATAGGCGAGTTGCTCGTAATCGCCACTCGCTGCGATGACAAGCCGCGTTCCGTCAGCGACGCGCATAGCGTCGACGCTGCTGACCGGTGTCGCAAAGTCGCCCACATCCAAGCGCTGCATCAGATTGTCGGGGAGGGAAGTCTTGGCGAAATTGACGACGATCTTTCCGCCCTCTTGGCGCAAATCTGCTGGCACCTTGGAGTCGGTAAGCTCAACGATGATGCGACCTGCACCGTCGGAGCCGCGTCGGAAATCAATGTTGCTCACGCTTCGAGTGCCGGACACGGGCATGGCTGATCTAGTCCCAGTCGCAGCAGCCATCGCTGGGGAAGTCGATGGGAGCGAACGTTGCGCTGGAGACGCTGAGGATGCACCAAGACTGACAACGATGGTGTCACCTTGAACGCGCGTCTCGTAGGGCACGAGGCTATCGACGTTTAGAACGACGCGTGTACGTCCATTAGCTTCGGCAACATTGACGGTGTCCAGCACACCTTGCTTGACGTCTACTCGCCGCGAGCTCATCGCGACTGTCGTATCGGGCAGATCTAGAGCAATGCGAGCTGGGTTATCGACGGTGAACGTGAGAGGCGTGGGAGCCGCCTCGCTCAACTTGAGCGTGAGCTCAACTTTGTTGCCGCCGGTGGCGCTCGCTTGAATGCTTTCCAAGCGATTGGCACCTTGTGCGAACACAGATGCAGTTGCGAAGCTGGCAATGGCAGCCAAAGATGCACCGAGACGCCGCCACCGCGTCGCGGCGCGAAACGAATCCTCGCTTAGGCGAGTAGCGCCACTGGGCCCATTTCGATTCAAAGAAGACATTCTGAGTTTCTCCCTGGGATCATTCAGTCAACGCCAGTGCGGCTGGACGTTCGATGTATCCGCCAAGACCGTCGGGGACGATCTCGATTATTGAAATTTTGGTGCTTGCTATACCGACGATTCGACCATCGTTTTGCCCGATGAAATTGCCAGGCAACACACGATGAACTAGGCCATCCTTGCCCTGCACTAACCCGTAATTGCGGCCTTGCAACTGCAGCGTGCCCACCATCTTCATGGTATCCAGTGGGAATTGTTCGAGGAACTCGCGTGCGCGCTTGGAGTCGGGGCGTACTGCACTTGCTACATCGTTCCTGGCGGGAGCGCTGGGAATAAATGGTGAGCGCAAGCTGCTGTCAGCGTAGACGTACGCCTCGTAGGGTTTGATTTCCGGCAGGGGTTCGATCCGCTCTCCTGGCCTGCTCTTAATCTCTGCGACTTTGCGTTCCAGCTCATCCATGTGGGTAGAGCATCCGACGAGCGAAACGACCGCCAGCATGAGTAAAAGGAGGTTCGATGTGCTGTGACTCATAATTGCGGGATCTCGAATGCCGTTAGCCGTTTGGACGAGACGCGCGTTGCGGCTGCTGCGAGCCTTGTTCTTCCTCATCAAGATATCGGTAGGTCTTCGCGGTCACGTCCAGTTGCAACAAATCCGTGCCCGCTGCTTTCGACACTGGCGTGATCTCGATGTCATGAAGCGTGACGATACGCGGAAGCGCGGCGATTCCGCTCACGAACGCCCCGATAGCATGGTAGGTACCGGTCAGACGCATCTTGATCGGCAGTTCAGCATAAAAGTCCTTGTTGACCTGCTGGCTGGGCTGAAACAATTTCTGATCGAGTCCAGCTCCTGAACCCTGCTGAGAGATATCGGTGAGCAAGTTCGGCACTTCAGTCTTATTCGGAAGTTTGCGCAGCATTGCGCCGAACGACTGCTCCATCTCCGCAAGCTGAGCCTTGTACGCGTCCAGATTGGCCGCTTTGCGCGCCTTCTGTTCCAGCGTAGTGAGTAACTGTTGCTCCTCTGCTTGCGCTGCTTCGAGTTCCGGTTTCTTCGGTTTCCACGCGAGGAAATAGGCCATCAAAACCACTGCGAGAACGAAGATCAGGCCGATGGCGCCCAAGCGAAACGTCAGGGGCCATCTACCGGGATCGTTCGGGTCCAACTCGCGGATTTGATCGAGTATGTTGCTCATTTGGCAGCTCCTCTGCCTGCGCGCGACGGACCTGCCGCAGGGCCAGAATCTGCAGACTGAACAACCTGCGGATTTTCCTGGACAGCATTCAACGTGAATTCAGACCCGGCGTCCGTGCTGCCCTTTGTTTCTAGAATGTCCAGCGACGGATCGGCCAGCCACTCGGATGAGTCGATGTTGCGCATGTAAGCGGCGACTCTTGTGCTCGACTGCGCTACACCTTTGAGCTGCAGCTTGCGATCTGTTTGCTTTACGGACGTCAGGTAGACGCCATCGGGGATGGTTCGAACGAGCTGATCCATCACGTGAACGATCTCCGGCCGGCTGCGCTCGAGTTGTTCGATCACTTGGATGCGAGCCTTCAGCCGCTCTTTCTGTTCTTCGAGCGCCAGAATTTCGGTGATTTGCTTGTCGAGTTCTGCGATCTGATTCTTCAGATACTGATTGCGATCGTTCTGCGCATCGATAGCAGCGCTCATCTGCCAGTTAACTGCGAGTGCGAGCACGCCGGCCAAGATGAGCGCCCCAACGGCACCGACGCCGAATTCCTGCCGTTTGCGTTTGCGCTCGGCTTCGCGCCAAGGCAATAGATTAATGCGTGGCATTAGTCGAAGCTCCGTAACGCGAGACCGCATGCCGTCAACAGCGCGGTCGCGTCTTTCTTTACGGCCTGTGCCTTGGCCTTTTGGCTCACTTTCATCTGGCCCAGCGGATCGCCGCGTTGCGCTTCGATTCCAACTCGGCTCTGGATCATCTCGGCAGCACCGGCGATGTTCGCGCAGCCACCGCAGATCAAAATTTGCTCGGGCTGCTCGCGACCTGCTCCGGATGCAAGGAAGAACTGCAACGAGCGGCTCACTTGCTGACACATATCGTCGATGAAAGGACCGAGCACTTCGGTTTCGTAATTTCCGGGCAGACCGCCTTCTTTCTTGGCACGACCCGCTTCTTCCATGCTTAACCCGTAGGTGCGCATCACTTCTTCGGTGAGCTGCTGACCGCCGAAGGCGAAGTCGCGGGTGTAGATCACTTTCAGGTCGCGCAAGACGCTGAACGTCGTGCTGCTGGCACCGAAGTCCACGACCGCGATGACTCGCCCCAAGCCACCATCCGGCATTTGATGAGTCAACAGTCGACAAGCGTTTTCAAGAGCGAATGCTTCAACGTCGACGATCCGGGCGGTCAGGCCTGCCGCAGCGCACGCCGCAACCCGCTGCTCAACGTTCTCCGATCGAGTCGCGACGAGCAGCACATCGAGCATGTCGGGATCTTTATCCGATGGGCCGATCACTTCGTAGTCGAAGCTCACTTCTTCCATCGGAAACGGGATGTACTGATCGGCCTGCAACTCCACTTGGCCCTCGAGTTCGTTCTCGCTCAGCGTCCGCGGCATCTGAATGACTTTGGTGATCGCCGCGTCACCGCTGATGGCAACCGCAGCTTCTTTGGCACGCGCACCGGCGCGCTTGACTGCACGTTTGATGGCCTCGCCGACGGCATTGGCATCGACGATGGCTTTTTCATTGATTGAGTTCGGTGGCGTCGCTTCTGCAGCGTACGATTCCACGCGGTATTGGCCGCCGCTCATGCTCAATTCGATGAGCTTGACGGAGGAGGTGGTGATGTCCAGACCCAGGAGCGGTCGGGATTTGGCGGTTAATAGCACGCTACTTCCCTTTCTTGATCAGACACTTAGGTGACGATCGGAGATCGGACACGAAACACGGGCGGCAACTATATACAGGCGCGAGTTAAGTTGAATGTGAGCAGGCTCACGAAATACCATCGCGACAATCCCGCAA
>DASTSB010000389.1:0-6188 GCA_035760885.1 Steroidobacteraceae bacterium
CTCCTGGGGGTTTTCATGCTTGTCGCGTAATACTACTTATGAAAGATGGAATGACTGAGAACTGCATCAGGCTTTTGGGGATGAGCGCGTGAACTGCACCCCAAAAAACAGGATCGGCTCTGCTGGTCTTCCGAATTCCCCGTCCGCACCGAACGCTAGCGCGAACCGCCGCGCGAATCCTACTCACGCGGCGCCGCCCACGACAACGGCCGCGGCAAGAGCCAGCATTTGTATACGCAATACGGCCTTGGCGCCTTCGATTGCGTCACCAATCCGCGTTGCGCCATCAAAAGGACACGTGCTGTATCGCGCGACTCATGTGCATGACGAGTGTGGGCGGAACCGACATGTCTGATCTGCCGATTACCGCCCCGATCGCAGAACAACGTGCACACACAGTGAGCTCACCGCACGGGGTTCGCATCGACCCTTATTACTGGTTGCGCGATGACTCTCGAACCGACCCTCAGGTTCTGAGCTACTTGCAGCAAGAGACTCATTACGCAGATGCGATGCTCGAAGGTTGCCGCGAACTGATCGATGAGCTGTATCGCGAGATCGTGGGTCGCATCAAACAGGATGATTCCAGCGTGCCGGTTCGCTATCGCGGCTATTGGTATCACTCCCGATATCAGATCGGCTGCGAGTATCCGCAGATCGTGCGGCGTGCCGATCGCGTGGATGCGCCCGAAGAGATCATGCTCGACTGCAACGCGCTCGCTCAGCAGACCGCGTTCTTTCAACTCGGCAGTTACGAAGTGAGCCCGGATAATCAGTGGCTCGCGTACACCGTCGATACGGTTGGCCGGCGGCAATTCAGTTTGCGCATCAAAAATTTGTTCACGGGCGAATTGCTCGCCGATGAAATTGCCAATGTCGACACCAGCTTGGCTTGGGCCGAGGACTCGCGCAGTGTCTTGTACGTCGAAAAAGATCCGGTCACGTTGCTAGGTCGGCGCGTTCGCTTGCACGTCTTGGGCAGCGCTGCAGAACGCGACGTGCTGTTGTACGAGGAGCCGGACGAAGCATTCGATCTCGTCGTTGCACGCACGAAGTCGGAGAAGTATTTGTTGATCGGCTCGGAGAGCACGACGACTTCCGAGTGGCGGTATTGCGATGTCACCGATCCGCTCGGCGGATTTCGACCGGTGCTCGGACGTATCGAGGAGCACGAATACCAAGTCGATCATCTCGAAGATCGTTTCGTCATCCGCAGTAATGAGCACGCGAAAAACTTTCGCATCGTCAGCGTACCGGTGCTGCATGCGGAGGATCGTTCGCAGTGGCGCGATGTCGTTGCGCATGATCCGGACGTGTTCGTGCACGCATTCGAGATCTTTCGCGACTACGTTGCGGTGAACGAACGCTCCGGCGGATTGATGAAGATCCGTCTGCAAAGTTGGGAAGGCCCAGCCAAGCACCTGGTTGCCGATGACCCCGCCTACACGATGCGTTTCGGATCCAATCCGGAACTCGATAGCACCGCACTGCGCTACATCTACACCTCGCTCACCACGCCCGCGACGACGTTCGATTTAGATTTGCGAACGGGAGTGCGTGCACTGATGAAGCGCGAGCCGGTGCTCGGCGAATTCGAGCCGGAGCAGTACGTCAGCGAATTCGTTTGGGCGCCGGCGCGAGATGGCGCACGGATTCCGGTCTCGATCGTGTATCGCAAGCGCACCCCGATCGATGGCAGCGCGCCGTTGTATTTGTATGCATATGGATCGTATGGGTTGTCGATGGACCCGGCATTCAGCTCATCGCGCCTATCCTTATTGAATCGCGGCTTCGTTTTCGCGATCGCCCACATTCGCGGCGGTCAAGAGTTGGGACGTGCTTGGTATGACGCCGGACGGCTTGCGCAGAAGTGGAACACATTCAACGACTTCGTGGATGCAACGGACTACTTGGTTGCGCGCAAGTACGCGGCTGCGAGCCAAGTGTTTGCCGCGGGCGGCAGCGCCGGAGGGTTGCTGATGGGCGTGATCGCGAATGTCGCGGCCGATCGCTATCGGGCGCTCATCGCGCACGTACCGTTCGTCGATGTGGTGACCACGATGCTCGATGAAAGCATTCCGCTGACTACGCTCGAATACGACGAATGGGGCAATCCGAACGAGGTCGATGCATACAAATACATGCTGTCGTACTCGCCCTACGACAACGTGAAGCCGCAGCCGTACCCCGCGATGTTCGTCACTACCGGCTTGTGGGATAGCCAGGTGCAGTACTTCGAACCGGCGAAATGGGTGGCGAAGCTGCGGGCGTTGCGCACCAACGATGCGCCGCTGCTGTTTCACGTGAATTTGGAAGCTGGCCATGGCGGAAAATCCGGCCGCTACCAACGAATGCTGGAGATCGCGCGCGAGTATGGGTTCGTTCTGGGTTTACTGGCGGGCAAGCTTGCGATTCTCACTCATCCCCAGGCGGGCTCCGTCGGCTTACACTCTGCGACACCATGAATTCAGGTTATATCCTGCTCGCCGACGATAATCCCACCGACGCGGAACTGACCATCCGCGCTCTGGAGATTGCGGGGATCACTCAGCAGATCGTGTGGGTTCAAGACGGCGAAGCCGCCTTGCAGTTCGTTTTTCGCAGCGGCGTCTACGCTCAGCGCACACCAGGCAATCCGCGACTGATGCTGCTCGATTTGCACATGCCGAAAATCGACGGGCTCGACGTGCTGGCACAGATCAAAGCGGATCCGGCGACTCGCTCTACACCGGTCGTGATCATGTCTTCCTCCGATCAAGAGTCCGACATGGTTCGCAGCTTCTCCCTGTACGCCAACAGTTACATCGTGAAACCCGTGGACTTTCGGCAGTTCACCGATCAAGTGGCGCTGCTCGGCAAATATTGGATGCAGGTCAACCGGGTTGGGTAAGCATGTGGTCGCGACGTGAACTCATTGCACGGATGGCTGCAGGGATAGGGGCGTTTGCGATTACGGATGCGGCGCTCGCTGCAACCAAGAGAAAACCGGCTGCGCACACCATGCTCAAGCGTCCCATTCATTCCGCGAAACAGGATGAATCCCTACCGGTGATTGGCATGGGGACATGGAACACGTTCGACGTGGGTGCGAGCACAGATGAGCGCCAGCCACTCGTCGGCGTGCTAAAGGCGTTTTACGATGCGGGCGGTCGCGTGATCGACAGCTCGCCCATGTACGGCAACGCCGAGTCCGTCAGTGGAGATCTCATCGAAGCGCTGAGCGCACAGCCCAAGACCTTCTATGCCACCAAAGTGTGGACTCGCGGCCTGGAGAATGGCGTCGCGCAAATCGAACAATCGATGCGGCGCATGAAAACCTCCCGACTGGATCTACTGCAAATTCACAACTTGCTCGATTGGCGCACGCATCTGTCTACGTTGCGCCGAATGCAAATCGAAGGCCGCGTACGCTATTGCGGCGTGACCCACTACACCGAATCGGCATACCCCGATTTGGAAGCCGCGCTCACCACAGAGGCCTTCGATTTTGCGCAATTCAACTATTCCATCGCGAGCCGTGAAGCTGAAAAGCGCTTGCTGCCGCTATGTCAGGAACGCGGCATTAGCGTGCTGATCAATCGGCCCTTCGAGGAAGGCGATCTCTTCACCAGGGTGCGAAATCACAAGCTGCCGGCATATGCGAAGCACTTGGGTGTCCACTCGTGGTCGCAATTCTTCCTCAAGTTCATCATTTCGCACCCGGCCGTCACCTGTGTGATCCCTGCCACTTCTCGCGTCGAACACATGAAAGACAACGTGCAAGCGGGCTTCGGCCCAATGCCGGACGCAAAGCTTAGAGAGAGGATGGCGCGGGACGTGATGGGGAAAGCGTGATGAAGTGATCGAGTGATGAGGTGAACGGCGTGGCAAGAGCGATCCGTCGGACCTCAACCGGCCAAGTGAATGCACAAAGCAATACTCCCGCGATGTCCTACGCCTTTCACTCCATCACCTCATCACCCATTACTTCCCCATGCGGCCCCGCCGCACGCAATGTGCTCCACTTCTCTTTTCCGCCTTCCCTAAGCCGCGCTTTCGTGCGAAGACTGGAGCCTGCAGTCATACTTTTTCGCTAACGTAAACACGCACCTGGCGACGCTTGCGCCGGTAGAACAGCAGAACTCGCGACGAGCTCTGTGGGAGAGGGGCATGGGATTGATCTTGATCGCGTTCGAACGCGAGTCGGAACAGACCGCGATCGAGCAGCTGCTCGCCAGCCGTAAGCATCGCATCGTGAAAGCTGCTAATGGACTGGTGGCGCTCGATGCTGCGCGACGCGAAACGCCCGATTTGGTGATTTCGGACATCGTGCTGCCGCGCATGGACGGGTTCGCCCTGTGCCGCAAGTGGAAGCAGGATGAGCGGCTGCAACGCGTTCCCTTCATCTTTTACACCCGGCGACATGACGATCCCAAATACGAACGGTTCGCCCTGGAGCTTGGCGCGGAGCGATTCTTGGCGCGCTCGGTCCCGGCGGAGTCCCTGACTGCGGCAGTCGATGAACTCTTGGCCAACGGAAGCTCCAAGCTCGGCAGCACGGCGCCCCTTCCGGCATTGAACGATGAAGCGTTGCAGCGAGCGCAAGCCGAGGAGAGCGCGAGAAACGAGGCCTTGCAGCGCGCCACACAGACACAAGAGCGGCTGCGGGTACAACTCGCGGAGCTGCAGGCGAGTAATCAACGGTTGAGCGCCGGCGAGGGGCGTTTCCGCATGCTCTTCGAAGGCAATCCGCTGCCGATGTGGATCGCGGATCGAGCCACTCAAGGATTCATCGCAGTCAACGATGCAGCACTCGCTACGTACGGTTACGCGCGCAATGAATTTCTCGCGCTCAAAGCCAGCGCGCTGTTGGCGCCGGAGCAGGACGAAGATTCGGGCGTGACGATGCATCGTCGCAAAGACGGCAACGTGATTGCGGTGGCATTGGCGATTCGCGACATCGAATTCGATGCGCGCAGCGCGCAGCTGGTCTGCGCCGTCGATCTAACCGAACGCGTTGCATTCGAACAGCAGATTCAGCAAAAGGCGGCAACCGGCCGCGCGGTCCTCGAAGCTGCCCCGGACGGGTGTCTGATCCTGGACAGCGAAGGCAATGTGTTGGACGTGAACGCGGCGTACTGCCGCATGTCGGGCCACAGCCGCGAATCGTTGTTGAAAATGCGCGGTGTCGATCTTGAAGATCAAAGCTCGGGCGACGCAACTCAACGTCTGCAATTGGGGCGCATGCGTGGCGGCAGCCGCTACGAAACCAAGTTGCGCCGCACGGACGGTTCACCGCTCGACGTCGAAGTGAGCGTCGGGCCATTGGAGAATTCTCGCGGCGATTCCATCATGCTGATCCGCGACGTATCTCAGCGACGGCGCGATCAGATTGCACAGCGGCTATCGCAGCGGCAGCTGCAATTTGTCGTGGACTTGATGAAGCAGGCCGAACAGGTCGATGAGTCGACGATCGTGGGCCGCCTACTGGAACAAGCGTCGGAGGTAACCGACAGTTCTCTCGCGTTCCTGTATTTCATCGATGCTAAGGCGAAAACGATGTACCTCGCGGCGTGGCGCGATCGCGCTCAGTCGCACGCGACCATGACGCAAGCAGAGCCGAAGCCTTTGACTCGCGCCGGCTTGTTCACGGAGTGCGTGCGTGCTCGGCATCCAACCTCGAGCAATGATCTTGCGCGCAAGCCGCAACAGGATGGATTGCCGGACCTGCAGCGTTACTTGGCAGTGCCGATGATCGAGAGCGATGAAACCGTCGCCATCCTGGGTGTTGCGAATCGGGAGGCGACCTACACAGCCGAAGATCAGCGTGCTCTGAGCGCGTTAGCCGACGGCGTTTGGCGCGTATTGCATGCACGGCGTGCTCACGCGCGCACGATGCGATCGCTGCAGCGGACCGATGTCGCGTTACAAGGCATGATCGATTCGTTCGTGCGCATGAGCGAGCGTCACGATCCGTACACTGCCGGCTCATCGCGTCGGGTTGCGGCGCTGGCCATTGCTCTGGCTCGCGAGGTCGGATTGGATGGCGAGCGTCAACACGGGCTGCGCGTTGCCGCCTTGTTGCATGACATCGGCAACTGCGCTGTGCCCGCAACCATTCTGTCCAAGCCCGCACCGCTCACCGAAACAGAATTGGCGTTAATGCACACGCATGTCGAGGAAGGCTGCCAGTTGCTCGCGGATATCGA
>DASTSB010000390.1:0-9111 GCA_035760885.1 Steroidobacteraceae bacterium
CGCCGCGGTGAGCGGCGCCTTCGGCACTGTTCACGGCGTGACGCTGGCTTTTGGATTCACACTGATCGGCGTCGCGCAGGATTATCCGGTGCACCTGCTCAGTCATCGGCAGCCGAACGATTCGCCGTTCGAGATGGTGCGGCATTTGTGGCCAACGCTCGTAACCGGTGTCGCCAGTACCTGTATAGCCTATCTGACTTTCCTGTTCACAGGAGTCATCGGACTTGCGCAGCTCGCATGCTTCACGATTGCCGGGCTTGCAACCGCGAGTCTCACAACACGGTTCCTCCTGCCGTATTTACTACGGCCGGTGAAGCGCGATCTGGGCGATTCGCGTTTCTTGGGTCGCGTGTGGGATATTTTCTCGACCATCCCTAGGCCAGCTTGGGCGCCCATCACGATCGCATTGATCGCGCTCGCCGCGATCATGATGAGCACGACTCGCACGTGGGAAAGCGATCTAAGCAAACTGACCCCGGTGCCGCGCGACCTGCTTATGGCGGATCAAGAATTACGATCTCAATTGGGTACGCCAGACATGCGCTACATGCTGGTGTTAACTGAGCCCGATACGCAACGAGCCCTGTCTAGATTGGAAGCGCTGGAGCCGCAACTGCAATCGCTGATCCAACAGAAGGCGATCTCCGGGTACGACGATGCGGCACGCTACGTACCCAGCCTGGAAACTCAAAAGCGTCGGCAACAACAACTACCCACGGCCGATGACCTGCGCGCAATGCTTACGACTGCGCTGCAGGGAACATCGTTTCGGTCGGGAGTGTTCGAGCCTTTCATCAACGACGTCGAGCGCGCACGAACTGCTCCGTTGCTGACACCGGAAGCGCTGCGCAGCTCGATCCTGGGCGTGAATTTGGAAATGCTGCTCATGCAGCGTGCGGGACAGACGACCGCTCTGATCACATTGACCGATGTCGCCGATGTCGCGGCTCTGCAAGCGTTTGCGAATCAAGCCGGCGCCGACGTGCTGTTACTCGATCTGAAAGATGCATCCGAATCCTTGGTCACCGCCCAGCGGACCAAGCTGCTGTGGAGTTTGGGCATCGCATCGGTCGTACTCACCATCGTCATCGCGATCGCACTGCGCAGCGCACATCGAACGATACGAGTGCTCACACCGATGACACTGACGACTTTGCTCATCTTGGCCGTGCTGCGCTTGAGCGGTGTTTCGCTTACGTTGTTTCATTTGATCGCGTTCATGCTGGCGGCCGGGCTCGGTCTGGACTACGCATTGTTCTTCGAGCACGCCGCGGACGATCCGCATGAACAGCGCCGAACTTTGCATGCCGTTCTCGTGAGCTCGATCTCCACATTGATGGTGTTCGCGTTGTCGGGTCTGTCGGACCTACCTGTGCTGCGCGCCATCGGCGTCACGGTGACGCTCGGGGTCATTTTCAATTTTGTACTCGCACTCGTATTCGCACGCGAGTACGTGGCGCCTCGCGCAGCGAAGGCCTAGAAAATGAGCGATGTAATCGACCTTGCTAAGCTAATTCCGCATCAAGGCACCATGTGCTTACTCGAGCGCGTCGTCGAGTGGAACGATGCGCACATCAAGTTGGAATCCAGCACTCATCGTTCACCCACGAATCCGTTGCGAACCAATGGGAAGCTCCGCACCGTGCATTTGTGCGAATACGGAGCCCAGGCGATGGCCGTTCATGGCGCGTTGCGCTCACGAGGCTCGGGTGATCGTCCTAAACCGGGCATGCTCGTGTCCCTACGCAATGTGAAGCTCCATTGCGATTTCGTCGAACACTTGGAAGGCGCGATCCTTGTCGAAGCGGAATGCCTGCAGGCGGCTGCGGATAGTTTGCAGTACACGTTCCGCGTGAGTCATCGCGATACGGTGCTGGCCGAAGGCCGTGCGATGGTGGTGTTGAAGCAGTAGGAATCTCACACGGAGGACACGGAGAGCACGGAGCTAAGAACCGCGAAGAGACTCATTACTGCCGAGCCAACTGCATCGTCGAATCGGAGCCTGAAGCGAGATCAAAGAGATCGAGAATTAGTAGGGGTCATCTAAATCTCCGTGATCTCTGTGTCCTCCGTGTGAAATCTTTATCCCTTTCTAAGCCGCATTCGCAAACAGCAGCGAATCGCCGCCCACTGCTGCCGGATCCAGCAGCTTCGCAATCGCAGAGACATCCAACCTCGGAAACTGCTTCGACGCACGCGAGATGATCTGATGCGCGAGCGTCTCGAGTAGCCGCACATTCGCTTTGATGCGAGCACGGAACTGATCCTCGCTCAATTCATCGCGCAAGCCGCGATTGAGCTCCACAAACCACGGCAGTGCGGCTTGATCCAACATCATTGCTTCGCTGCGCTTATCGGTGTGCTGGGACCAATCCCGGAAGAATGCCTGCATCGCTTCGTTCAGCGTCTTCGCACGTTGGAAGTCTTGCGACAAGTACGCGATGTTGGTGACATCCGTAAGGCGCTGCTGAAAAAAGAGCTGACAGAGCACGCCCCAATAGAACGTGTAATCCCATATCACTTTGAACGACAGGACTTCCGGATCGCCGAACAATCCGTATTGGTTCTTGTACAACGAGAGCGTGTTCTCGTAGAACGAAAAATAAAGTTGCTGATAAACGTGCGCACGAGCATTCAACAACTCGGCGCGAAGATCGCGCTCGATCAGATCGACGATGAACGTGTTGCTGATACCGATGAAGTCGCTACCCGGCGAATAGAACGGATCCAGGAACACTCCAGCCTCGCCCGTAAGTGCCCACCGTTGGCCGGAGAAAACTTGCTTACAGCCGTAGGAAAAATTGCGCAGGAAGCAGAAGTCCTGCAGCAGATGTTTTTTGCTCTCGAGATCCTGGGCTAGACACGGTTGATGTTCATGGAACCACGCCAAGAGTTTCTCGAAACTGTTCATGGATTCGAGCGGAAAGTACTTTGGGTCCCAGACCACGCCGACCGAATGCGATCCCGACACGAGCGGAATCAGCCAAGCCCAATATCCCTCGCCGCATAAATGATTCGTTGAGAGCCACCGATACGGCGGATCGCAACGCTTGAGCCAATCGGCATCCTGCGACCAGGCATCGACATCGATCTTGGCGCCGATGCGAAACCATGCGGCGTGTCCTTCGTGCCCGTTGCTTACGCTCAGATCTAACTGGTGCTTGAGCAAACCGGCCCGCCCGCTCGCATCGATGACCCAACGCGCGGCCACGGTATGTTCCTCGCCTGCGCGTGTGTATCGAACTTGATGAGGCTCGATCGTACTGTTCGTCGCAAGTGCGACATTGCGCACCGCCGCGCCGTCTAGAAAGCGCACGCCAAGCTGCTCGATATGCTTCGCCAGGAAATTTTCGAAGATGCCACGATCGAGCTGGAAACTGGGTGTGGGCAAGTAACTGCTCGCACCCAGCTCCAACGCGGCGTCGAAACGAGGCGCACGATCGGAAAAGAAAAAGCGGAATCCGTACTTGCGGAGTTGGTCTTGCTGGAGATGCTCCTGCAGCCCTAACACGGCATGGAAGTAATGAGCGCCGATCTCGACCGTGGATTCGCCAACTTTATGTGTCGCCGCAGGAACGGGATGTTCACGACGCTCCAACACGGCGATGTCCAACGTCGGATTGCGTTGCCGGAGTTGCAGCGCAAGCGTCAGCCCGGCCAGCCCGCCACCGAGGATCAAAACCTCCGTGCGAGCGAGGCGCTCGGTCGCACTCACCTGCTTAGCTCCAGCATCAAACGGGAGTTCGGAGAGGTTGCGACCGTCACCTTCGCCGGCTGCTCACGCGCGAGTGCTTCGAGCAGCGGGAAACAAGGCGCCATCGAATTCCTGCCGACGAGTTCAGCACCTGGAGACGTTGCGAGCGTCACTGCGGATTCCAATCCGACGTGCGCCGTCATTCGCATTCCAGGCGCATTCTCGCGAGCAGGCTCCAGTACCAGACCCACCCCAAGCAATCCTTCGCTCTGCGATATGGCCCGCAGCGGGCCTTTCCCGTCGACGTCGAAAGCCACATAGAGAACTGGCGCTTGGGTATCGATGACCTGGACCAACGTCTCCAGCAATCCCATACCGAACGTGTAGTGGTGCGCACTGATCGCGGTGTAGGGCGCCAAACAATGCGTTCCGATCGTCCAATAGCCCGCGGCGGCGTTGTGGACCGAGTTGTGGAATTTGATCGGTGAAACCATCGTCGGAGTCGTCGCGAGCGTCGAGCACATGTAGTCGCTGATCGCGAGATCGCCGTGCGTCGATGCAAACACGGATGGCAACGTGTCCGTGGCAATTTGAGATCCTTCACATGCCTTGGCCGCGACTTCCAGTGCGAGCGCTACACTGTCGGGCGCACGGCGCCGCTCAGTCGGCGCAAGCATCGTGGGCGCAGGGCGCGGCGAATTGCCGGCAGGCGCAGCGGCTTCGCCGCGGATAACGGCACGCGCGATCTCCCAACCAGGAAGGCGCGTGGCCCAGAAAGAAATCCCGGCAACGTGCACCGGTGGCAAAGTTCGCGCGCTCAATGCAAATCGCTCCGGCCGAATGCGAGCACGCAATTGCTGCCGCCGAACCCGAATGAAAAGCTCAACGCGTATCGCGCATCCGCCGTACCGTTTTCGCAGTGAATCTGCGGACCGCAAATCGGATCCAATGACGTCGTGTTGATCGTGCCTGGCAACGTACCGTGCTCGAGTGCCAGTAGGCTGATCACCGCTTCTGTGATCCCGGCGGCGCCCAACGTGTGTCCAGTCCAACCCTTGGTGGAGCTAGCAAATGTCTTCTCGGGGAACAGATTCGCAACGACACGCGCCTCGACCTCATCGTTCTTCAAGCTCGCCGTACCGTGCAAGTTGATGTAATCGATCTGCGAAGGCGCGAGGTGCGCGCGTCGCAGGGCATCCTCGACAGCCAAGCGCGCGCCCAACCCGTCCGGGTGTGGCGTCGACATGTGGTGTGCGTCGCTCGACTCTCCGTAACCGAGCAGCGTGGGGCCCCGTCCGTCCTTTTCCAGTAAGGCAAATCCCGCTGCTTCACCCACATTGATGCCGTGGCGAGTCGCATCGAAGGGTTTGCACAGATCGGGCGAGACCAATTCGAGCGAATTGAATCCGAACAAAACACTGCCGCACAGCGTGTCGACACCGCCGACGATGGCGGCGTCTGCAAGGCCGTTGCGAATGTAGCGCTCCGCCTGCGCGAACACTTTCGCGCTGGAGGAACAGGCAGTCGCCACAGTCACACACAAACCATCGGCACCGACTGCATGCGCCACAAAATCACCCAGCGAATGCGGCGTATGAATAATGGGCCGACGCATATCGGGAGGATATTCGCCGTCCGCATCGAGTCGAGTGTAGGCCTCTTCGCTGGCACCGATACTCGAGGTGGAAGTGCCAACGACGATCGCCACACGATCGCGGCCGTAGCGTGCGATCGCTCGCTTCGCGGCAGTCAGAAAATCGTCCGCAAGCAGCCCGCGCCAGGCGAGCCGATTATTGCGGCAATCCCACAGGTCGAATTGGGAGGGGGGCGGCGACCCCTCCAGGCCCGGCACTCGGCCGATCCACGTATTCAGACCTGCATTGAAATCGTTTGGACGTAACCCGCTGCGACGTTGCGATAGTGCCCGCAGCGTTGCCTCGCGTCCCTCTCCCGCTGCCGAACACACGGAATAAGCGGTGATGCGCAAAGGCTGGAGAGAGGTCATGGTCAATATAAGGGTCTCGACTTGCGACGCATGACCGCGCGTATCGGCAGACTATGCCGTTACGCGGTTGCGCTCGATATGCTCGGCAAGAGATCGCAATGAACTAAAAATCCGCACATTGTTCTCGTCGTCGGAACGCAGTTGAAACCCATAGCGTTTGGAAATTTCCAACGCAAGTTCCAGAGCGTCGATGGAATCCAGCCCCAGGCCTGTCTTGAACAAAGGCGCTTCCGGATCGATATCAGCAGGGCTGACACCTTCCAGGTTGAGTGCTGTGACGATGAGTTCAGCGAGTTCGCGCTCGCTGGCCGACTGTGGCGCTGACATGCAAGGGCTCGATGCGAAAACCAAGGGGTAACGGTCAGACGACCGCGGGCGCGAAGTGTATCATTCGCGCCCACGCGAACCCTACCCGTGGGCCTTGTTTTATTACCGGAATCGTCGATTTGCGCACGCAAGACATCCTGCAATCAGCGCCGCCAACGCAGGCGGGGCGCAACTCGCTGCGTGTCGAGTATCGATCCGCAGCCGATGAGCGTCGCCACGGGGATCCCGCACCGCTCGCTATCGTGCAGTTCGGAACGCAGCGTCCGGCAAACACCGATGGGTCGTTGCTGATTCATGTGTCGTTGGACGCCCTAGGCGACGCAAACCCGCGAGAAATCTGGCGAGGCGAAGGCGCAATCACTCAAGGCCAATCCGGTCCGATTCGTTTTGCTCACGACGAGCGGTTCTTGTTTGGGGTGCTGGAAGAAGACGAACGTCGTCATGCCGGCATCCGCGAGGCAACGCACGCCGCCTATCGAGCGATCCGGGACTTTCAACGCACCAGCGCCTTCCCGCATCTGCTGCGCATGTGGAATTACTTAGACGCGGTCAATGAAGGTGAAGACGATTTGGAGCGCTATCGGCAGTTCTGCATCGGCAGAGCGACCGGATTGAGCGAGAGCGCAACGGACTATCCTGCAGCGACCGCGATCGGCAGACAGATCAAGACTCACGATCTGCAAGTGTTCTGGGTCGCAGCTCGGGTCCCGGGCAGCGCGATCGAAAATCCCCGGCAGGTCAGCGCGTATCGTTATCCGCGCGTACACGGACCCGTCAGTCCCAGCTTCTCGCGCGCGACGCTTACTGCGGATGGCATGTTGCTGATCTCCGGCACCGCCAGCATCGTAGGCCACGCGTCCCAACACATCGGCGATCCCGTCGGGCAACTCGACGAAACGCTGCGCAATTTGCAAGCCTTGCTGCAGCGCGCGGATGGCAAGCAAGTGCTTCCCGACAATTCAGTGCTGAAGTTGTACGTGCGCGATGCCAGCCATTGCGACGCGGTGTCCAAGCGCTTGCAGCAGCACTTTCCTAACGTGCCGGTGATCTACTTGGCTGCCGATATTTGCCGGCGCGAGCTGCTGTTGGAGATTGAATCTGTCGTGGGGTAAATGGGGTGTGAAGTGTGAGGTGTGATGAGCGCACCTTCACTTTCTCACTGCGGAGCCTCACTTCTCCTCACTGAATTCCGTGAGAGCTCCGCGTGAAGGCTTCACGTGAGCGCTACGCGCCCAATCAGTGATGCCCTGCAACCCTCACTCCCTCACTGCGAAGCCTCACTGCGAAGCCTCACTGCGAAGCCTCACTGCGAAGCCTCACTGCGGAGCCTCACTTCCTCACATTCTCCCGCAGCATCTTCAGTAACTCCGCCTGCGGCAACTTGCCCAATTCATTGCGCGGCAGTTTCTCCACGATCACCAAGGGTCGTGGGAGAAATGCGGAATCGACGGCCGGGCGAAGCTGCTCGAGCACATCCGACGCACTTAAGTCCGGCGCAACGATTAGTGCGGCAACCCGCCGAATTCCCGCTGCGCCTGTTGTGTCGGGCTGAAACACAACCGCATCACGCACACCTGGAATCGAAAGCACTCGTCGAGTGAGGTCGGACAGCGATGCACGCTTTCCCGCGACTTCGACCATATCCGTGTTCCGGCCTCTCACTACGAAGCGATGACCCTCACGTATGTCGAAGTGGTCCTGCAGCAAGATCGGAGTAGCAATCCAAGGCGCCCGCACCCACGTGCCTTCCTCCGAGGTTTGGAGCGTGAGATTGGGATAGCTCTGCCATTCCTCTTCCACCGCAGTGCGTCGGCGTGCAATGACGCACGTTTCCGTCGAGCCAAACATTTCCAACAGCGCGCCGCCGAATTTCGCTTCGACGGCCCGAGCCAGACCGGGATCGAGCGGCGCCGTCGCCGAAACGATCAGCTGTGTGGCCGGCATCGCCTGCGGCGATTCGACCAACGTGCGCATATGCACGGGTGTGCTCACCAGAATTCTCGGCTCGGGCAATTCCGCGAGCGCTTTGGCGACATCCGCAGGAAAGAGCGGGCGGCCTGAGTGAATCGCGATGCCGCCGAATAGCGGCACCAACACGCTGAGTTCCATGCCGTACATATGCTGCGGCGGAACCGTTGCCAGCATGGCGGGCGTCGAATGTTCGCCAAGAAATGCGCGCATCGCATTCAAATTATTTGCGGTACTCGCTTGAATGCTGCCCCAGCGTTTCGGAAACGGTTTCGGCTGGCCCGTGCTGCCGGAGGTGAATCCAATCATTGCGATGTGATCGACATCGGGACGGCGGCAGCTGCCGGTTTGCGCCCTGGCGATAGCCGCATCGACATCCACATCATCGAAGCGATAGCTATGCTCGTGCGCCTGCTGGACTTCGCCGACGATTTGTTCGACTCGCGCGGCCGGCAACAGCACCGTCTGACGCGCACATTGAGCGGCAGCGTAGGAAACCAGAAACCGATAGCGGTCTTCGCACAGATTGATCATCGCGCCGCGCTCGGGCAGCGCTGCAACCACAGACGTCACGTGGCGCTGGAATTCCCGCAGCGAGATCGCCCGACCATCGCGCCATGCGAATGTTTGCGACCCATCGAGCGTCGAGAAGAACGGCCAGTCGTGCACTTGCTGGCCTGCAGGACTAGATGTACTCATGCGCTATGAATGCCAGCGCTTGAAGATGAGCGAGGTATTCACTCCGCCGAATGCGAAATTATTGCTCATCACATATTCCACTTGGAGTTCGCGACCACCGTTGACGATGTAGTCGAGATCGCCGCAACGCTCATCGACATGCTCCAGGTTGATCGTCGGTGCAAACCAACCTGAATTCATCATGGCGATCGAGAACCAAGCTTCGAGCGAGCCGCATGCACCCAACGTGTGACCGAGATAACTCTTCTGAGTGCTGAACGGCACACGATTGCCGAAAAGCGTCGACGTCACGCGCGTTTCGAAAATATCGCCATGCTCCGTCGCCGTGCCGTGGCCGTTGATGTAGCCGATCGCCTGCGGTTCAAGCGCGGCATCTTCGAGCGCCATCTCCATCACGCGCCGCATTGTGGTCACTTCC
>DASTSB010000391.1:0-3433 GCA_035760885.1 Steroidobacteraceae bacterium
AGATGCGGTCGGTTGGCCGACCGTGTTCGTCCGGCTCACGGGTTGCCCGCTGCGATGCCAGTATTGCGACACCGCCTATGCCTTTCACGGCGGCACTTGGTTCTCGATCGAACAGGTGCTTGCCGATGTCGCTGCGCATAAGACCAAGTACGTCTGCGTGACCGGAGGCGAGCCGCTCGCCCAACGCCATTCGTTCGCGTTGCTGCGTAGGCTCTGCGACGCAGACTATCGGGTGTCGCTGGAAACGAGTGGCGCAATCGATGTCAGTGCCGTCGATCCGCGCGTTGTCCGAGTCGTGGACGTGAAGACTCCGGGCAGCGGCGAGGTCGAGCGTAATCGCTACGAAAACTTGGAGCTGCTGCGCCCCGACGAGCAGATCAAGTTTGTCATCTGTAGCCGCGGCGACTTCGACTGGGCCTGAGAGCTCGTTCAAGCACGGGCACTTCACGAGCGCTGCACGGTGCTCTTCAGCCCGAGTCACGGCCAGGTCGAACCGCGCGAACTCGCGCAATGGGTTCTCGATGCGCGTGCGCCGGTGCGCTTCCAAGTGCAGCTTCACAAATATCTTTGGGGCGACACGCCCGGACGTTGAGAGTGAGTGCTTCAATCGCAACCCGCCCGCGTGCGGTCGTGCTCCTGTCGGGCGGATTGGATTCGGCGACAACGTTGGCCATCGCGCTCGAAGAAGGCTTCGATACCTACGCGCTCAGCGTCGACTACGGCCAACGCCATCGTTCGGAATTGGCAGCGGCGAATCGAGTCGCCGCAGCTCTGGGTGCGAAGGAACACCGCACGGTCAGAGTGGATTTGGGCGGGCTCGGCGGATCGGCGCTCACGGATCCATCCATCGCCGTGCCGGAGACGCCGCAAATCGGCATTCCAATCACGTACGTTCCTGCGCGCAACACCGTCATGCTGTCCTTCGCGCTTGGGTGGGCAGAGATCCTCGGCGCAGGGCACATTTACATCGGCGTGAACGCAGTGGACTACTCAGGCTACCCCGATTGCCGGCCGGCGTTCGTCGCTGCGTTCGAGAAGCTCGCGAATCTCGCGACCAAAGCGGCCGTCGAGGGCACGCTCTCGTTTCATATTGCGACCCCGCTGATCGATCTAACCAAGGCGCAAATCATCCAGAGAGGCATGCAACTGGGAGTGGATTACTCGCTGACGGTGTCCTGTTATCAGGCAGATGACGAGGGGCGCGCCTGCGGCAAATGCGACTCGTGTCGATTGCGCAGGGCAGGATTCGCGGCGGCGGGTGTTGCGGATCCGACAAGCTATAGGTCGGTTGGCGGTTGACGGTTGGGAGTTGGCAGGGAAGAGATAGGGAGCGATCCAGATTCATCGTCGGGATTCGGGACTCGGAATTCGGGATTCGCGATTGGAGAGTTAGGCGGCCTTGGCACGTGGGTGCGACGTGCGAAGCACCTCCTGCTGCCAACGGCAAACGGTCAACTCCCAACTGAGCCTCACACCCCACACACCCCACACCCACACATCAAACCTTCACACTCCGCTGCGTTTCGGTATCATGCGCGCCCTTCCGTGGGTCGGTAGCTCAGTCGGTAGAGCACTGGACTTTTAATCCATTGGTCGTGGGTTCGATTCCCACCCGACCCACCATTTCACCGGTTCTCGCGCGTTCGTACTGCGATCTGGCTTGTGCTCAGATCGGCTTCGGACTATTGTCACATCGCCGCCTGCTCTGGCCTCCGGATGACGGAAGCGTCCGTTGAACTTTCAAGAACTTAGGTGAGATTCAAAAACTCGACGAGATGAGTGAGCCGCATCCCATTGCTGAGGAGCATGCCGGGGAATTTCCCTTCGGCCTGAAGACCGCTCCATTTGCCGATACGTCCGACGACGCGTTTTTCTTTCCTAGCGACCAGCACCTTCGTGCCCTTGAGTTCATGGGCCACTCCATTTGGACTCGAGCCCGGCTGTGCGTCGTCACGGCCGAGCAGGGTTGCGGCAAAAGCCTTCTGATCAAGCGCTTCCTGCGGGATCTGGACGAACGCGTGATTGCGGCAGCGGTTCAGAAAGAACAGATCACTGCGCGCGAGTTTCTTGGCGAGATCCTTCAGCAGTACGGCGTGGCGCTCGAGGAAAACGACAAGACCGACCGTCGGCGTCTGCTCGAGCGATTCTTGGTTCACCAAGCCGGCATGGGCCGGATGTGTCTGCTGATCGTCGAAAACGCTCAGAGCATGCACCCGCTTGTCTTGGAAGAGTTGCGGTGTCTCGCCGCACTCGAAGCGGACGGTACGAAGGTGCTCAAGCTCTTGATGCTCGGCCAGCCGGCGCTGAATCGCGTGCTCGAATCGCCGCGAATGATCGAGTTGGTTCGGCAAACACCGCCGCGGTTTTCGCTCGGGCCCCTGAGCGAAGATCAAACTGCCGCGTACGTTGCACACCGATTGCGCGCCGCCGGGGCGAGCAATCCCGATGAACTCATGCCGCATACGTTGATGCGCAGGATTCATGCGAGCACGAACGGCGTTCCGTCCAGAATCAATGTGCTCTGCGAAGTCGCACTGCGTACTGCCGCTGCACAAGATCGGTCAGCCGTCACGGTAGAAGCAATCGAGGGAGCGCTCGCAGAGCTTGGCTGGAATTCGCAGGCTGGGGCTGGTCTTGCGGAAGTTACCCAGGAGACGCACGCGAGGCTGACGATTTCGATGCAGGGCCATCCCGATCGCGACTTCGAGCTCAGCGGCGGACGCGTCATTGTCGGCCGGGGTGAAGAGGCGGATCTGCGCATCGACTCCGTATTCGTCAGCCGCTACCACGCGCTCATCGTGCGTGATGGCTCACAAGATCTGTTGTTAGACCTGGGCAGCACCAACGGCGTGCTGGTGAACTCGCAGCGAGTGGTACGCCGCGCACTGCGGGATCGCGATTTGATTCAGTTAGGGCCGGCTCGGGTCGTGTACTCGAGCGACGGCGTGGTGGGGCAAGGCATCGATGCCGGCGAAACGGTTTGTTTTGCGCGTCCCGGGTTCCCTCCCTCGGCGGGAGAAACGACGGCGATTCCGCTCGCCTTCGGACGCCCGGACAGCTCCCGATAAACGGCACCAACGTCTTCGAACCTTCGGGGTCGATACGTCGAATCAGACGGGTTGGATTCGGCCGGCGCTGTCCGCTTGAGAGGCTTGCTCCAAGCATCAGGCGGACGCTGAAAGTGCTCACTTCGCAACAACTTGCCGCCTCCCAACTCCCCCAGTAGAGTGTCGCCCTCCCGACGTTCGCGCGTTCCATTTGCAGTGATCTGCTGCTCCCGTGCCGCTGGCCCAGCATGGGAAGAGGACGCTTGCGCGAGTGTTGCCTTGTCTGAGCAATAAGAGATCCGTAAAGCAGTGGAGCGGTGGCGAGTTCATAAGTTCGGCGGCTCCAGTGTCGCCGATGCAGCGTGTATGGAGCGTGTGGCGCAGAT
>DASTSB010000392.1:0-9596 GCA_035760885.1 Steroidobacteraceae bacterium
TCTTCCTGCATGACCGTGCCGATCATTTCGCGATGTGCGGTGCCGAGCTGTTTGAGACTCACGCCGCCGACGAGTACTTCGCCTTCCGTCGGTTCGAGCAGTCCCAAGATGATCTTCAGCAGGGTGGTCTTGCCGCAGCCGGACGGCCCGACGAGTGCAACCGATTCGCCTTCGGCAATCGTGAGGTTCACGTTCTGCAACACCGGAGCTTCAAGTGCCGAATAGCGGAAGCTCACGTTGCGAAGCTCGATGTCGGCGCGCAACCCGTGGGTGATGCCTTCGTATGCGCTGTCGGATTCGGCACTGGCAAGCGCCACATCGGCGACGCGCTCTGCGTGCAACCCGAGCATGCGAAACTCGAGCGCCTTGTCGATGAACGCCGAGATGCGCGTGACGAATTGCAGCTTGAATGCGACGAACGCGAACAACATGCCGATGGAGAAGCGACCGTCCATCACCAACAGGGCGCCGAGCCACACGACGGCAATGTTCTCGATGCCGAACACTGCGCCACGCGCGGCTTGATACACGATCGTCAGGCGTTGCAGGCGGATGCCGGCATTGAAGTTGTCGACCAGGAGATTCTGATGAACCGTGTGCCGATGCAGGGTGCGATTGAAGAGCTTGACGCTCTGCATTCCGCGCACCGTTTCCAGGAAGTTCGTTTGCTGCTTGGCGGCGTGGGCAATCTGTTCGTGCTGGGCTTGCAGCATCGGGGTGTACAGCGTGGTACGCAGGACGGCATAGAGCACAGCAGCGATGCAGACGATTGCAGCCAGCGCGCCGCTGTAGAGGTACATGACCGTCAAAGTGACGAGCGCCATGACACCGTCGACGATGGCTTCGATGAAGCTGCTTGTGAGCGTGCGCTGAATGACGTTGAGCGATTCGAAGCGCGAGGCGATGTCACCCAGATGCCGCTTCTCGAAGTACTGCATCGGTAGGCGCAGCAGATGCCCGAAGAGGTTGGTGACCATCTGCACGTTCAACGTCGTGCCGAACACCATGAGTGTCCATTGGCGCGCGGCGGTAATTGCAACTTGAGTCAACGCGAGCAGCAGGAAACCGATACCCAGCACGGTAACGAGATCGCGATCGCTGGACACCACGGCTTCATCGAGAACCCACTGCATGAAGAACGGTGCGAGCACGGCGAAGACTTCAAGCGCACCGGCCATCGCCAGAATTTGCGCGATGACCCCGCGCATATCGCGCAACTTGCCTACGAGGTCGAGCATGGACACGCGCGGTGGAGATTGCTGCGCGCGGAATTCCATCGTGGGCGTCAAGTGCAAGCACACGCCGGTGAAAGAGCGAGACACTTCTTCCGTGCTCAGGATGCGAATGCCCCGTGCCGGGTCGTGGATCGTGAAGCGATCGCCGGAAGCGGCGACGAGCACCACGAAGTGATTGAACTCCCAATGCAGCACGATCGGCAGGGACACTCGATTCAGATGTTCGAGTTCGACCTTGATCGGTCGCGGTGCGAAATGGATCCGTGCGGCGATGTGCATCAAGTGCGCCATCGTTGCGCCGCGCGCGGAGATTTGATGTCGCTGACGGAGCGTCGCCAAATCCACGCCGTAGCCGTGATAGCTCGCAATCATCGCGAGGCATGCCAATCCGCACTCCGACGCTTCGGTTTGCAGGATGACCGGCGTGCGTCGACGGCCGCTGAAATTCAGATCGAGACTCATCGTGCGTCCCTCGCGATGCTGAACAGCGGATCGACGAACCAGGTGATCAGGCGGCGGCGTTCCAAGAGAATGTCGGCATCGAGTTGCATGCCAGGTTGCAACGGCAACGTCTTCTCGCCTGCGCGAACGCTTTGATCAGCGAGTGCAACCGTCACGCGATAGGCGGGCTCATTGGCCTTGATCGGCCCGTCGAGTTCCTCTGGGGCGAGCAGCGTCTTGGAGATTTCAGTGATCGTCCCGGTAAACACGCCATAGCGTTGATAGGGGAACGCTTGATAGCGCAGTGAGACTTGATCGCCGACAGCGATAGTCCCGATCGCGCGGCTCGGCGCGAGCAAGCGGGCTTGCAGCGTGGCATTACTCGGCAAGATCGCCAGCAACGGAATCTGCGGATTGGTCGTGAGTCCTCGTTCCCCGGTGATTGCGGTGACGACGCCGTCGGCGGGCGCGGTGATCACTTGAACTCGATGCGAGTCGGATTCGGAGAGTTGTTGTTCGAGCGTGAGTTCTTGGCGTTCGAGCTCAGACAGATGTTTCTCTGTCTCGAACTGGCTTGCAGCCAACGCTTGCTTGGCATCGTCCAGCTCGCGTTCCAATGCGGTGCGCGAGCGCTCCATTTCGTGCAACCGTGCGAGCTGTTCCAGGGCGTCGGATTCGGCGCGTTCGACATCGAGTCGAGTGATCAAGTGACGATCGAATAGCTCGTTGTAGCGATCGGCTGCTGCGCGCGTCGAGTTCGCCCGCGTCTTCTGCACCTCAATGCCTGCATCCAACTGCGTCAGTTCGAGGGTCATGCTGTGCACGCGTTGTTTGCGCGCCTGAGCTTCGCCGTTCTCCACTTGGGCTTGCGCTTCGCGTTCGCGTTGGGCGCGGGAAAGTTGCTCCTGAATGCGTTCGACGGTGCTCGCTTGAACTTGGCTGTCGCGCATGGAGGCTTGGTCCATGGAGACCAGGAACAGCACATCGCCGCGGTGCACGTGCTGGCCTTCGCTCACGCGCTTTTCGATCAAGGTGCCAACCATCGGGGCGAAGACTTTGATGAGGCCGGTGCTGGGGGCGAGGTAACCGACCACACGCGCCTTGCGGGTGTATTGGCCCCAGCAACCGAACAGGATCACCAAAGCCGCCGCGCCAACAGCTAGGCTGGTAAGGATTGGGAACGACAGAGGACGTGCCTTGAGGGCCGCGCCGATCAGGGTGGGCTTGTGGTGCTCCAGGGCCTGCGACCGGAAGAGCGTAGTCCGCAGAGCTGGACGGCCTTCGAGTTGTTGATTCTGTGCTCCCATGCATCCAAGACGCGGAAACCGGATAAAATTCGGCTCAACTTTTTTTGAGCCGGCACACCGGCCGCACTCAGCGGGGACACCAATGCAACAACCCGTCACGCAACTGCTCGCTCAATGGCGCAGCGGAGATGAACATGCGTTGGTCGCGCTTTCTGCTGTGCTCTACAAAGAGCTCGGGCAAATGGCGCAGCAGCATCTGCGCCGCGAGCGTGCGAATCACACGATGCAAAAGACCGCGCTCGTCAACGAGGCTTTCATCCGGTTGATTGCTCAAGACCAAGTGGATTGGCAGAGCCGTGCGCACTTCTTCGGCCTCGCATCGAAGTTGATGCGTCGAATCCTGGTCGACTACGCACGCGCGAGGTTGGCGAACAAACGCGGTGGCGGCGCCAGCGTGTTGAGTTTGGATGAATTGAGCGAGCCGCCAGACGCCGATGAAGCACCGCTCACGACGCCGACGGCGCTCCAACACTTGGACGAACACACGCAGGAAAACGTCTCTGCGATCGATGAAGCGCTGCAAAGGCTGGAACGCATCGACAAACAGCAAGCGCAGATCATCGAGATGCGTTACTTCGGTGGCTTGACGATCGAGCAAACCGCAGAGGCGCTGAGCATTTCCCCGGCCACCGTGAAGCGCGAATGGACCCTGGCTCGCGCATGGCTGAAGCGCGAGCTGGCGAAGGCGCTATGAGCGAGACCGACCGTTGGAATCGCGTGAAGGAGGTCTTCGCCGAGGCGCTGGAGCGGTCGGGCGCCGAACGCGACTCATATATAAGAGAGGCGTGCGGCACGGATGAGGAGTTGCGGGAGGAGGTGATTTCCCTACTCGCGGCCCACGATACCGTGGATGACTTCATCGACCGCCCTGCCGCTCAGCAAGCGGGGCTGGTAATCGACAAGCCTGCAAAGGAATGGATTGGCGAGCGACTCGGCCACTATCGCATCGTTGCCGAAGCGGGTCGCGGCGGCATGAGCCAAGTCTTCAAAGCCGTTCGCGACGATCAGCAATACGAAAAGCAGGTCGCGATCAAACTGCTCAAGCCGGGACTCGATACCGAATCGGTCCTGAGGAAGTTCAAAGCCGAACGCCAAATCCTCGCGCAGCTCAGTCATCCCAACATCGCACACCTACTAGATGGCGGTGCGACAGAAGATGGCGCCCCGTACCTCGTCATGGAGTACATCGACGGTAAGCCCATCGATCAGTATTGCGACGAGCACCAACTCGACCTCAACACTCGTATCGATTTGTTTAGGCAGCTCTGTTCGGCCGTCCACTATGTGCATCAGCACTTGATGGTTCACGGCGATTTGAAGGGCGGCAACGTGCTCGTCACGAATCAAGGCGTCGTGAAGCTGCTGGACTTCGGCATCGCCAAGCTGCTGCAGCCCAATGCCGCGACTCGCGAAGAACGCGCGACGACATTCCTGGCGCTCACTCCGGAATACGCAAGCCCCGAACAAGTGCGCGGCGAGGCGATCACCACATCGAGCGATGTCTATTCGCTCGGCGTGATGCTGTATCGACTCCTCTCGGGCCAATTGCCATACAAGGTGTCCGGCTCATCGACGTGGGAGATCGCTACTCAGATTTGCAACGATGATCCCCTGCCACCGAGTGTGAGAGCGGAGCAGAGCGGCATCGCGCATTCCAGATTCGCGAAATCGATCAGCGGCGACTTGGACAACATCGTGCTCAAGGCGATGAAGAAGGCGCCGGATGAACGCTACGGCTCGGCCGAACAAATGGCCGAGGATCTGCGCCGCTACTTGCGCGGGTTCCCCGTCGAAGCGCGACCGGACACTACTCGTTATCGCGTGCGCAAATTCGTTCAACGTCATAGAACCGCTGCGGTCGCTGCCTCTTTGCTCTTTGTCGCTATCGTTGGCGGCATCATCACCACGAGTTGGCAGGCGAGTGTAGCGAAGGCGGAGCGTGCTCGGGCCACGCGGCATCTGAATGAAGTACGTGAGTTGACCAACGTCTTTCTAGCCGACGTTTACGACGCCATGGCCAAACTGCCCGGCGGCACGGCCGCGCGGCAGCTGATCGTCGAGAACTCGGTGAAATACTTGAGCGGCATGGAGCGCGAGGCGCAAGACTCGCCTGAATTTCAGCGCGACTTGGCCCAAGCCTACGATCGACTGGCGGATGTGCAGGGCGATTACATCGGGGCGAACCTCGGCGACACGCAGGGGGCAGTCAACAGTCTGAGAAGCGCATTGAAGTTGCGCAAAGCGGCTGCCGACCGAGCACCTAGCATCGATTCGCATCGCGATTTGCTGCGCAGCTACGTGAAGCTGAGCGAATCATTGGCCGGCACGAGCGCGATGGAGGAGGCCATTCCTTTGGCTCGCGAAGGCGTCGTGATCGCGGATCTGCTGCTCAATGATAAGAACGCTAAGGAGATCGATCGCCGATATGCGGCCGCGGCGTACATGACGCTCGGTTGGGAGCAGGGGATCATGGGCGATGGCGACAAAGCGGCCGCGCCTTTGAATCGAGCGCGAGAGCTTTACGAAGCATTGGCTCGCGAGAACCCGAACGATCCGGAAGAGCAGCGCGGTCTGATGCTGATCTCAGCTCGTATCGGCGATGTCTACATGGCCGGATTGCATCAGCCTGAGAAAGCACTGCCGTTGTATGGGGAAGCGGTGCGTTTGATTGAGCCAATGATTGCGAAAGATCCGCAGAATGCCGAGCTGCAGCGTGCCAAGGCATTTGCACTCACCACCATCGGCGAAGCGCAAAACGATTTGGGCCGAGCCAAAGAAGCGCTGCCGAATCATGAGCGGGCATTGGCTATCGTCGAGCAGTTACGTGCCGCAGATCCCGCCGATCACCTGGCACCGCTTGCAGTCGCATACATATTAAATGGCCGCGGCAAGAGCTACTTCTTACTGGGGCAGCACGAGCCTGCGTTGCACGATTTCAGTCGCGCAGAAACCATTCTTCGTAATGCACCTCCGGCAACGGCGAATGACATCGCAGAAGTTCGTCTACTACCGGGCATTACCTACGCGAACCTTGCGCGAGTCGAAGCGACCCTGTCGCGGCAGGCAACACTGACGCCAGTGCTTCGCAAGAACTACGTGCGCGAGGCTCGCGACTGGTCGCAACGCGCGCGGCGCGTCTTGGAACCGATGACCACCGATCTCACCGAAGGACGTCGCGCGAAACGCATTCTCTCTGATGTTGACGCACTTGCGCCTCTTCTCGAGCAAGAGGCGACGTAAGAGGGGAAGCGGGGAACGGGGAACGGCCGCTCTCGGCATCCTGCCTTTCGCGGCATTGGCACATTCATGTGCGGCAGGGAACGGGGAACGGGGAACGGCCGCTCCCGGCATCCTGCCTCTCGCGGCATTGGCACATCCATGTGCGGCAGGAAACGGGAAACGGGAAGCAAGAACACCTCTCCCCCTGGTGGGAGAGGTCGCGCGAAGTGCGGGAGAGGGGGCAAACGGATTGGAAGGGGCGAGCGCTGCGCGCAGGCGAGCCGCGAAGATGACTCGGCTCGCTATGTGAGACGTCTTCTTGCCGTCAACGGTCAACCGACAACTGTGAAACGTGGATCGTGGTTCGGGGATTGGTCCGATCCAGGCATTTACACCTCACACCGCGCAGCGCACACGAGACACTCTCCTTGCTGCTAACCGACAACCGTAAACGGACAACCCACATCCCCCACGGAACCGATTTCACCTCCGCTCGTTCCGTCGTCATTGACGGAGATCATCATGGGCGCAGCGGTAAAGAACGATGTGGACATTGCACCGACATTTAGTCGGGGCTGGACTTGGTTGTTAGCGCTTGGTGCTGTGCAACTGGTCGCGGGTGTCGTGGCGATCGCCGCGCCAATGGTGGCCACGTTTGCTGCAACGGCTGTGTTCGGCCTGATGTTGATCATCGCTGCGGTGTTTCACGTCGTGCACGCCTTCACGGTTCGACGTTGGGGTGGGTTCGCTCTGCATTTGCTCGTTGGCATCTTGCAAGCGGGTGTCGGTGCTATCGCTTTGCTCAATCCGCTCGCAGGTGCGATGGCATTGACGTTGATGATCGCGACGCTGTTCTTCGCGGAGGGTGTGTTGCAGATTGTGCTCGCATTCGCATCCCGCCCGCGCGACGGTTGGGGATGGTTCTTCTTAAGTGGGCTTGCAAGCGTCGTGCTCGCGACTCTGCTTGCATTCGGATGGCCTGCAATCGCGCTGTGGGCCATCGGTACGCTACTGGGTATTCGCTTCATCATTGCCGGCGGTACCAGTCTTGCCCTCGCATTCGCGTGTCGCACGCGCGAACAAAATCATCGTGGCGATCATCCTGGGGAATTCGCCGCTGTGCATTAGCGGATGCGCCGTTCTTGAGGAGTCCACATGCGTAGCTATTTCGGCGCGTCGCGCCCTGCGACTCGTTTTTTGCTGTTGATATCGGTCACCTTGGCGACAACATCCGTGCTCGCGCAACAAACGGCACAGCCGCCAGGATCGGAGAAGTCGCCGAAGACGAAGGCGCTGGAAGTGGGCGCAAAAGTTCTGCAGGGCAATTCTCCCGTCGCGAAGATGGACATCTACCTCGATGGCTTTCATCCCATGAAAGATCATCCGGAGCATCAAATGGAGGCGCATCACTATTGCCATCAAATGAATGAAGACTTCGCGCAATGCACGCTGTTCGACGGCAACGGGCCGGATGCGAATTTGAACGGCATCGAATACATCATTTCCGAAAAGCTGTTCGACACGTTGCCCGCTGCGGAGAAAAAGTATTGGCATCCGCACAACGGCGAAATCCTTTCTGGTCAACTCATCGCGCCTGGGATTCCAGATGTGGCCGAGAAGGCGTTGATGAAAAGCAAGATGAACAGTTACGGAAAGACGTGGCACCTCTGGAACACCGGATCCAGGGACACACCCGCAGACAAACTGCCACTGGGTGCGCCGATGCTGGCGTGGTCATTCAATCACGATGGTGAAGCGAAGCCAGGCTTAATCGAAACGCGCGATAAACGCATGGGCGTCGATACGAATGAAAAGCTTCGCGATCGAGCTGATCTGCAGTCCCTGGCCCATCCGCAATCCGGCGTCGATGATTTGAAGGGCGCGTTTCCGCGTGCGACCAAAAACATTCCAGGCGTCGTGGAGGTGAAGGCGAAAGCGCAGCGCTGAATGTGCGCGCTCTGCTGAGCGCGCTTCGGACGTGAAGCGCGCGGCCATCTAGCAGAGTCGATTACATTGAAGTCGCTGCCAAACTTCGGTCACTTCCTGGCGTTTGTCGCGACGATTCAGTTTAGAGCGTATAGCGCTGCTGCGCGTGCATGAATCTTCGCTGTGTCGAACAGCGGGACAGCAGAATCTTGCTGGTCGATTAGCATCGCGATCTCCGTGCATCCGAGAACGATTGCCTGAGCTCCGCGCGCAACCAGGTGCGCGATGATTGATCGATATTCATCTCGCGAGCTCGATTCGATTCTGCCGATGCAAAGTTCGTCGTAGATGATTCGGTGCACGCGTTCGCGTTGCACTTCGTTCGGAATCAGCGCCTCGATTCCATGCCGCTGACGCAACCGATCTTTGTAGAAGGCCTGCTCCATCGTGAAGCGGGTTCCGAGCAAACCCACTTTCGAAAGTTGAGCTGCCTTCAACTCTTCGGCGAGGCAGTCTGCGATGTGAAGTATCGGCAGATCGACGGCAGCTTCGATCGCGGGTGCCACCTTGTGCATCGTGTTCGCGCCGATGATGAGAAAGTTCGCACCTGCTCTCTGCAGAGACTGAGCCGCATCCGCCAGCAAGCGTCCTGCGGTATCCCAATCGCCAGATCGCTGCAGCGCCTCGATCTCATGGAAGTCGACGCTGAAAAGAACGATCTTGGCGGAGTGCAGCCCGCCCAGACGACCTCTGATGGTCTCGTTGATCTCACGATAGTAGGGAACGGTCGATTCCCAACTCATTCCGCCGATGAGGCCGATGGTTTTCATGCGTTCTCCGGGTCTATGCGTCCATGATCCTTGTGCGAAGTGAGACTCACAAGTGACAGCTGGCCATTAAATACCAGGAACAGAGCAAGAATTGATTAGCCGCAGAGAACGCAAAAAAGAAGGTATGGGTTGGTAGGTTGAGCCCCGAAGTCCTCGCGCGATTCGAGCGTACGAGCGGCGGCGACCAGTCAAATGGGCGTGCGTCGGCTGCCATCGGGCTCCGGCGCCGTGATATCTCGCAGTTCGCTGAGCCATCTCGCTCCTGGACACCCAATGAATTAACCGCCCAGGTTGCGTTGCCTTTCGTTCCTGTATCCCTTTCTTTGCTGGACATCCAACGAATTAGTTGGCAAACGTCGAGATATTCGCGATCACTCACATCCCAATATGCGTACGCTGCCTCCATGGGTTACGCACGCAAGCACCTGATCTCCCTCCAAGACACCCCGTACTACCACGTCGTCTCCCGTTGCGTGCGGCGGGCATGGCTGTGGGGTCAGGATGAATTCGCCGGGCGCGACTACTCCCACCGCAAGCAATGGGTCATCGACCGGATCGCGGAACTGGCCGGCATCTTTGCGATCGAGATCTGCGCCTATGCGGTCATGTCCAATCACTATCATCTCGTGGTGTATGTG
>DASTSB010000393.1:0-7861 GCA_035760885.1 Steroidobacteraceae bacterium
TACGGCATGGGCTATCGCTGGAAAGAAGGCTAGCAGCTATATGAGCCTGCGAGCGAAGCTCCTGCTGCTGAGCTTGCTAACGCTAGTCCTGCCGTGGGCTGGATGGCGGTATGCGCAGCAGATGGAGACGACGCTGCGACGTGGCCAGGAAGACTCGCTGATCACCACCGCCGATGTGCTGAGTCGAGTCGTCGCGAGCGAACCTGAGGCGCTGTACCGTGTTCCGGAATTCGCGAGCGAATTCGATCCGGCGAACGGCGACTACTTCGCGCCGCTACTGTCGACGACGCCACTCATCGATGGCTTTGCCGATGAATGGCCCGCACCTGCGCGCCCCATTCCGGGACTGACTCCTTCGCGCACTGACGATGGCACACCACCTGCCCCACTGATTCGACTCGGCGTGTTCGCGCGTCATCTGCACCTGTATGTCGAAGTGGAACACCGGCCGCTGCGCTACGAAGTACCGCAGTCGGAAGAACAAAACTCTTTGGACGTGGCCGCCGATCGCCTAATCGTTTTGACGCGCGATGAGTTCTCCCATGAGCGTGCGTGGTCCATCAGTGCAGTTGCACCCGGACCGCTGTTGATTCGCAACTGTGAGGTCGGTGCGCCTTGGCGCATAACGGGCGATGAAGCGGTTCCATTCAGCGGGGTGTGGCGCGAAACATCCGCAGGCTACGCGATTGAGTTGCGCGGGCCGATCAACTTGTTCGGCACCTGGATTGGCATCACGGCTGTGGATGCGACGAACAACGTAGTCGCGCGAACGCCTGATCTTGGCCGCCTGCACACAGGATCTGAATCGCTGAAGCTTCGTCTGGAGCAGTACGCGCCCGATGGCGTAGCCGTATCGGTCGTGGATGCGCACGGCTGGTTGCTGGCGCGCGCCGGGTCCATTCGGATGGAGCTGGCACCCGAGATGAATGGTCTCGAGCAGGATGAAAACGGATTTGCGCGCTCGATCTACCGTCGCTTGCTGTCCCGGGGTGAAGCCCCGCCGAGAGCCTTCGGACTACCGTATGGCATGTGGGGAGATCCGATCGATGCGGCGCGTGCCGGCCATGCGCAGGCGATGTGGTCCGAACAAGCGGCCGGCGAACCCACGCTGATTCGCGCGGCAACGCCCATTCGTGTGGGCGGCGAGACCGTCGGTGCGCTGCTCGTCGAAGAGCCTGGCGAACAACTCGTCCTGGTGCGAGAGCTCGCGCTCAATCGCTTGCTCAATCTCACTTTGATCGCAGTGCTATTCACGATTGTCGTCACGCTCTTGTTTGCGGCGCGCCTGTCGCAGCGCATTCGTCGCTTGAGCCGCGCCGCCGCAAACGCGGTGAGTCCGGAAGGCCGCATCGAAATCGCAATCCCCGATACCCAAGCGCGCGACGAATTGGGCACCCTGGCGCGCAGCTATGCAGCAGTGCTCGCCCGCTTGAAGGAATACAACTCATATCTGCAAACGCTCGGAAGCAAGCTGTCACACGAACTGCGCACGCCGCTTACGATTGTCAGCTCTTCGCTCGACAATCTCAGTTCCGAGACCGTGCTGCCGCCGGAGAGCCAAAGCTATTTGGATCGCGCGCGCACCGGCACATCCCGCATGCAGTCGATTCTGTCAGCGATGAGCGAAGCGACGCGCGTTGAGCAAAGCATCGAGCACACCGAGCGCACTCGCTTCGATTTGAAGACGCTGGTCGCGCACGTCGGACAGGCTTATCAGCAGACCTTCACCGAGCACCGAATCGAAGTCGAAACGCCCCTTGAGAGCTGCTGGGTAGACGGTTCGCCTGAGCTCATCGCGCAGCTGCTCGACAAGCTCATGGATAACGCGGTGGACTTCGCGCCCAAAGCCAGTCCAATCCATCTATCCCTGGCCGCTGCAAATTCCCACTATCGTTTGAGCGTCACGAACGAGGGACCGCTGTTGCCGCCGCACTTGGATGGTCGGCTGTTCGAATCGCTGGTGAGCGGACGCGCAGGAAGCGATGGCAAACCGCATCTCGGACTTGGCCTGTACATCGTGAGACTGATCGCGCAGTTCCATCGCGGCACCGCGGCCGCTCGCAACCTCCCCGATGCGACGGGCGTTGAGTTCGCAATCGAGATCCCACGAGCTTCCTGAATTCCTACACAGAGTCGCGTCGGCCCGCTTTACAGTTGCGCACGCAACGCTGTGGAATCGACGTGGCGTTGACACAACAAGGTGAGTTAAGTCATTGTCACGTCAACGCGCCCGCTGGAGCAGGCACGCCACTTGCTTTCTTGTAACGGCGCCTGCGCGAGAGCCGCGGGCAACAGGCAGAGAGGCGGGGATGGCACCGCAAGGGGAGAGGGAAACGAACAAAGCGTCAGGGAGGCGCCACTGCAGCGGCAAACTGCAGTGTGATCAAAAAAAGACTTGAGCGACGAGAGCACGTTTCCGA
Source organism: Steroidobacteraceae bacterium (assembly GCA_035760885.1). Lineage (GTDB taxonomy): Bacteria > Pseudomonadota > Gammaproteobacteria > Steroidobacterales > Steroidobacteraceae > Steroidobacter. The sequence goes on from DASTSB010000393.1 coordinate 2,421, forward strand.
TTTTTACCGGCGACGCTCCAACAACTCGAAGAAGCCGCCGGCTCGGAAGACGCAAAGCCCCGCCAGATGCGGGGCTTTTTTTTTTGCTTACTTCTGTTTCCAGCCTCCGCCCTTGTCTTGCACGTACCAGCCTGCCGAGGCTTTGCTGATCCAGCGTTCGGCGAAGGTCGTGCGGATGTCGGCTTCCCATTCGGGATGGCCGTTTGCGTTGGCGATTTCGCGATAGAGATTGGCGCGATCGGCGTTTTCTTCCGCGACTAGTTTGCGAACCGCGTTGCGCTCGGCCAGCGGCACGGCGTTCTGATCGCGCACCTCCACCAACCCATCGCTCGTCAGCCCGACCGCGCCCGAGTCGTAGTACTTCTTGAGCTGCGAGTGCCGCGCCTCCATGGAGGCCGTGATCTGACGAATGGCGGGGGTCGAAATATTCAAGTCCGCGTCTGCCCGCGCCGGGGAGATCAACAGATCGAGTACATTCGTCGCTGCGGCCAGCAACACGCGCTCAGCAAGGGTTGGAACTCGCTCGATCGCCGATTGCTTGTCGGACTTGGACTCTGATTTGGCCGGTGGCGTCGAATCGCCCCAGACGCCCTCGATGATTTTATCCGCAGCCTTTTCCGCTGCCGCGGCAGGGAAATACACGTTGATGGTGACGCACGCGGAGAGCAACAACATGGCCGCGAACACCTTGAATGAAAGAACTCGTTTCATGTGACTCCTCATGAATTCACGCTCAGTGTGTGCAAACCCGCTGAACGAGGTCTGAATGCCACCGCATGCTATGAACAGTCGCGCGAGCGCGCAATGCGCAGTTACTTCACCACCACGTTTTGAGCTTCGGTTGCCGCTTTGAGCTGCTGCACCAACCGCGGCCAATCGACTCGCCCGGAGTTGCCGATGACATCGATCCGAGGAACGCCGCGACCTTTCACCAGGTAGTAGCCGCCATGCGGAGCCGGCCCAACCCCGTTCATGATGCAGACGTCGTTCTCCAATCGGCATGACAAACCGATGCGGTCGTAATTGAAATCCTCGAAGAAGCGCAAGAAGCCACTCGATAGCGCGGCTGTGATTCCAGAGCCGCCGCCACCGAGATTGCCGATGTTTTGCACCGCGCGCTGACTGATTCGATGCCGGCTCTTGTCGTTCGGTGGCGTGAATAGACGCGCATCGAACGCGACCGGCGCCCAATTGAACAGCTCAAGATGATCGATGACGCCGGAGAGCTTGCCCGTGATGCGCCCGAAGGAAAACGCGGAGGTGACTTGCTCCAGGTCGAGATTCTCGAAGCCGATGCTGGCATAGAAGCGCGGCCAATTCCCGAACGGCTGTTCCAATCGCAAATCTCTGACCGCCACCGAACCATCGAAGACGGTGCCGCTCAAGGTCGTGCCCAGCGTGATCACGCCCTCGCGCATGCGCAACTTTGAGATGACGCCACCGACTTGCCCGCCGAACTCGGGCCAGCCGAATGCACGACAAAGTTGCGGCACGCTGATCGGCTGGACGGTTGCATCGACCATGAAGGCCACATTGGGCTCGCCGAGGTTGCGGATGCGCAATGCTTCCAGGTCGATCGCCCCATCTAACAGTGGAATGTGCGCAGGCTCTAACAAGTGAAACGAGTGAGCCGCGATGCTGAAACGCAGCGCTGAGGTCCCGACGTGCAAGCCATAGATCGATGCGCCCCGCCAACTCAACGTGGATTGGCCATCGATTGCTTCGCGCTCCGCTTCGTGAGCTTGCCAATTCAGCACGCCGCTCAGCTGATCGACCCCTAATAGCGAACCGCCGTCCGCGCTGAATGAATCGATGCGAAGCTCGAGATTTTGCGGTTCACCCGACTCCACTGCGACGCTGACCGCGGCGGAGCCATCGGTGCGCAGCGACTTCAATGTGTCGTTCGCCACGAAAGGTTGTAGATAGGTTTCATACGTGCCAGGAAAGTGCACTTGCGCATTCGCTACGTGCAGCTCGCGGATTGGTTGTTCGGCGTTGAGATCCAGGCGTGCGGAACCAGATGCAGTAACGACGTCGGCATGTCTGAAGGTGAATGCATTCGCGAGCAAGCCGCGCGAATCGCTCCACTCGCCTCGCGCTTGCAACTCCATTGCATGCACGCCCGTATCGACGAAGATCGGATCGAAATACGCCTGGCCCGCTGATGAGTGCACAGCGACTCGATAGGCAAGCGACGCTCTCGACTGCAACTCACCCTCGATCGCTACATTCAATTTGTCGGTCGCGATCGTTCCCGCATCGTTGTTGGCGGTTAGCTTGTCCACTTCCAAGTTGAACGTCGCACGTCGCAACTCTTGACCGCTCGCCTGCGCATGCAAGCTGCCGCTGACCGTCCCCTGAGAAATTTCTAGCGGCAAAGCAAAGCCAAACCGCGCCGCGAGCTTTGCGATCTGAGGCACGGAGACTTTATTGAGCCCGAATGTGACGGTCTCGCGCTGCGATTCGAGCAAAAGATCTGCGTTGGCCGAACCTTCAGCGAATCGCACGTTCGCAAGCTGAGCTCGAATCGCACCGGTGCGTCGCTCGTAACGCACGGACGCACGCAGTCGCTGCGGACCCAGCTCTGGCAGGCTCGTTGCAATCCTCGCATCCTTACAGGCATACGCTTCATCCGTAATCTCGAATGCGCCGCATCGCACGCGCGTGCGATCTAATGAAATCTTCAATTTAGGAATTGCGATTCGAGCGACGCTGATATCAGCGAGCATTGGCTCGGCGGATGTATCCAAACGCAGCTCGATCCCGCTTGCGATCCATCCGTCGCCCTCGACTCGATCGATCGAAAGCGTTGCCTCGTCAATCGCCCACGAGGTAGCCATGCATGCGAGCTGCAGCACCAATGCAACGATGACGAGACGAGCCGCACCAGAAAATTCGCAACGCGATGAGCGCGAGCCAGAGATTATGTTCTTCTTCCGCACGAACGTGAGTGCCGCAAAGCCCTAGAAATCAAGGCCAAATTGACAACGTTGTCACGTGCATGTGATTCTCGCGAGACCGGTTATACCTACTTCCGAAACAAACCGGAGGATCCACATAAATGAACGATTTCGAGCAATGCTGCCTTCGCCGCAGCATGGTGATCGGGGGATTGTTGCTGACGCTTGCTGCGTGCGGGCAGAAGCATACAGAGTCGGCAGCGAACAATTCAGCTGCGAACGCTTCAGTGACGCCCACGGTTCATCCTGAAATCTGGCCGCAACCGCCGCAGCCGCAGATCGACGACAGCGCAATTCAAGGACGCCTCGATGAATTGCTCAAATCGCTCTCCGTCGAAGAGAAAGTCGGACAAATCATCCAAGCGGATCTCGGCAGCGTCACACCGGATGACGTGCGCGAATATCGCCTCGGCTCGATCTTGGTCGGCGGCAACTCAGGTCCCGGTGGCGATGACCTGGCACCCGCGCCCAAGTGGCTCGAAGCAGCCGATGCATTCTATGAAGCATCGATGGACACCTCGCACGGCGGACACGCGATCCCGATTCTGTGGGGCGTGGATGCCGTGCATGGTCATAACAACATCATCGGCGCGACGCTGTTCCCGCACAACATCGCGCTCGGCGCAACGCACGATCCGGAATTGATGCAACAGATCGGCGCCGTCACCGCGCAAGAACTTCGCGTAACCGGCCAAGAGTGGACGTTCGCGCCGACGATTGCCGTGGTGCAAGGCATTCACTGGGGCCGCTCGTACGAATCGTATTCAGAAAATCCCGAGATCTTCCCGGCGTATGCCGCGGCGATGGTCACCGGCCTGCAAGGCAAGCCGGGCGCACCTGACTGGCTGCGTGGCGATCACGTGATTGCAACAGCCAAACACTATGTCGGCGACGGCGGCACCAAAGGCGGCCGCGACCAAGGCGACAATCAATACAGCGAAGAAGAGCTGCGCGACATCCATGCTGCGGGGTACCCAGCCGCGATCAGCGCTGGTGTGCAAGTCGTGATGGCTTCGTTCTCGAGCTGGCACGGCTCGAAGATGCACGGCAATCGCGCGCTGCTCACCGATGTGCTGAAGGGCCGCATGGGATTCCAAGGCTTCGTGGTGGGCGATTGGAATGCGCATGGTCAAGTGCCCGGCTGCACGAATACGAGCTGTGCCGCCGCGATCAACGCGGGCTTGGACATGTTCATGGCGCCGGACAGTTGGAAGGACTTGTACAAGAACACCTTGGCACAGGTGAAATCCGGCGAGATCCCGCAGGCACGCGTGGACGACGCCGTGCGCCGCATCCTGCTGGTCAAACTACGTTCCGGTTTGTTCGAAGCCGGCAAGCCCTCCTCGCGTAAGCCTGGCGGCAACTTCGATCTGCTCGGCTCGCCTGAGCATCGTGCCGTCGCGCGCAGAGCGGTTCGCGAGTCATTGGTATTGCTCAAGAACCAGAATCACTTGCTGCCGCTGCGTCCGAAAGCAAAAGTGTTGGTCGCTGGCGATGGCGCAGACAGCATCTCGAAGCAGAACGGGGGTTGGACACTCAGTTGGCAAGGCGCAGGATTACCGAACACCCTCTTCCCGCACGCCGATTCGATTTACGCGGGCATTCGTTCTGCCGTAACAGCGGCGGGCGGCACCGCGACGTTGAACGTATCCGGCAAGTACACGACCAAGCCTGATGTGGCGATCGTCGTGTTCGGCGAAGATCCCTATGCCGAGTTTCAGGGCGATGTGGAGTCGCTCGAATACAAGCCCGGCAACAAGTCGGATCTGGAATTGCTGCGCAAGCTCAAGGCCGATCACATTCCGGTCGTATCCGTGTTCCTCTCGGGCCGACCGCTGTGGACCAATCCTGAGATCAACGCATCCGACGCGTTCGTTGCTGCATGGTTGCCCGGCTCAGAAGGTGCCGGCATTGCCGATGTAATCTTCGCGAAGCCGAACGGCGCGGTGAATCACGACTTCCAGGGCAAGCTCTCGTTCTCTTGGCCGCGCAATCCTCAGCAGACCAAGGCGAATCCTGGCAGTGAGCCGCCGTTGTTCCCGTACGGATTTGGGCTCACCTACAAAGATGACGGCAATCTCGCCGCACTACCGGAGGAAGTCGCCAACACTTCTGACGCAGGCCAAGCCACTCGCGTGTACTTCACTGCGGGCAAGGTGCAGCCGGGCTGGGCGCTCACTGTTCGAGAAGGATCTTCAGCCGCCCAGCCGCTGACGAACGCAGTCGGCGCATCCGCGAACGGCGCGCTGAGCGTGAGCGCGATCGATCACAAGGCGCAGGAAGATGCGCGGCTCGCCACCTGGACGGGCAAGGCTCCCGCGACGCTTGCGATCGAAGGTACGCCGATCGATATCCAGCGCGAATCGAACGGCCAGCTCTCAGTGATATTCGATTATCGTGTGGATGCCGCGCCGGAAGGCTCAGTGAGCCTGGGCGTGCAGTGCGGAGCGAATTGCGAAGGCGCGATGCCGATCGAAGAGC
>DASTSB010000394.1:0-2395 GCA_035760885.1 Steroidobacteraceae bacterium
TCCAACCGAATCCGATCAAGAGCGCATCGACACTGGGAAGCTTCTTTGCCATGGCCTCAATCCGCTTTGCGCCATTCGGCGCGCCCCATGATCGATACGGGTGGCAATGTGCAGCGCACGTTGTGCTGATCGACCCAATCCAGATAGTCGTACCGCGCCCCTAAGAAGCCGATCATCTTCCAAGCCGCCATCTCCTTGTTGCCGCCATACATGGGATCGGCGAACGCACCTTCCTTGGTGTTCTGCAGCAACAACGTGAAGAACGTCTTCGCATCGACATTCTCGAGCTGCATCTCGCCGCTCTCGAGCGACTTCAGCACCTGGTCTTGATCGTCCGACGTCAGTTGGGAGAAGCGCTTCCCGTGGTCAGACTGCACTTGCGCTTCGATTGCCTCTATCGCAGTGCGATATAACGGCGCAGGGGGCATGCGCGATTGAAAACCTTGCGTGCTTTCGCCCTTGGGCCAGGGTCCCAGCATGTACATCCGCTCTCCGCGGCCAAATGAACCGGCCAACTGGTGATCGATGAACAGTGTCACGCCCAGTTCGTTGGCGCCGGGTCCCAACTCATCGTGTGGGAACAGACGCTCAGTGGCTGCGTCGATGAATTCGGCTTCCGCCGCGGTGAAGAACAAATACTCGCGGGAGGAATCCACTCGTGGCACGTCCGCTCGCCGCGGCGACCAAGGCAGCTCGCCTTGAATTTCCTTCGAATCAGCTTGTGCCAACGTGCCGACAAACACCGTTCCTGCGGTGGCTCCGAGAAGAAAGCGGCGGCGCGAAACAGGTTCGTCGCTCATGGGGGTCTCGTTGGATGGATGAGTGCGATAAGGAGGAGTGAGCAATAAACGTGCCTTTGCGCTCTCAACAAGGATGGCATTCATAAATGTAATGGGCCGCACTACATGGACATCATTGTAAGTACGTTGCATGCGGCCGGAGCCGAATGAAGAGCGCGTGCATCTCGCGCACACGGACGGATTAAGCCGTTGCGTTTTGTACTCGCTTACAAACGTTTGCAAAAACCTCCGAAAGAATTCCAGTTGTCACGCGCGGGATGACGCACACGTAATCGCGTAGCGAGGAACCTGGCTCGGCACCGCGGGTTGCACTGATGACGCGTGCGTATCGGCAAGGTGTATCCAATCGAGGAGATGTCATGGGACAGACCGTTAGCGACTTTTTACTCGCACGTCTGCGGCAGTGGGGCGTTCGCAGAATCTTTGGATATCCCGGCGATGGCATCAACGGCATCATCGGCGCGCTCGGGCGATTGAAGGACGGTGAAATCGACTACGTACAAACCCGCCACGAAGAACTCGCCGCATTCATGGCGACCGCTCATGCAAAGTTCACCGGCGAGCTCGGTGTCTGCCTCGCTACATCGGGACCGGGTGCTATTCATCTATTGAACGGTCTTTACGACGCGAAGATGGATCACCAGCCCGTGCTCGCGATCGTGGGGCAACAAGCTCGCGCCGCGATCGGCGGAGACTATCAACAGGAAGTCGATTTGGAATCGTTGTTCGAAGACGTCGCGCACGAGTTCGTGCATACCGCGATGGTCCCGGCGCAGGTGAGACACCTTGTGGATCGCGCGGTGCGCATCGCGCTCGATCAGAGAACCGTCACCTGTTTGATCTTTCCCAACGACTTGCAGGAACTGGATGCCGTGGCAGAACCGCCGCGTAAGCATGGCACTGTCCATAGCGGAATCGGTCGAACTGCAAAGCGCAGCATCCCACCGCAGCAAGATTTGCAGCGTGCGGCAGACATTCTCAACGCGGGTAGCAAAGTGGCGATTCTCGCCGGCGCGGGCGCATTGCACGCGACGCATGAACTGATCGAAGTCGCAGAGGTGACGGGCGCGGGTCTTGCGAAGGCGCTGCTGGGCAAGGCCGCGGTGCCGGACGACTTGCCGTTCGTGACCGGGTCGATCGGTCTACTGGGCACACAACCGAGCTGGGACCTCATGAGCGAATGCGACACATTGTTGATGGTGGGTTCTTCTTTCCCGTATTCGGAATTTCTTCCAGAAGAGGGGCAAGCGCGAGGCATTCAGATCGACATTGACGGGCGCATGCTCAGTCTGCGCTATCCGATGGAGCTCAATCTCGTCGGCGACAGCAAAGAGACGCTCGCAGCGCTCCTCCCGCTGCTTCGGCGTAAACAGGATCGCAGTTGGCGCCAGCAGGTCGAGAAGAATGTCGCGCGTTGGTGGCGCGTGATGGAGGCGCGCGCAATGAACGAAGCCCATCCGATCAATCCGCAGCGCGTGTTCTGGGAGTTGTCCGCGCAGCTGCCCAACGAGGCGATCATCGCCGCGGATTCCGGTTCGTCAGCGGACTGGTATGCGAGAGATGTGAAACTCAGACGCGGCATGATGGCTTCGCTC
>DASTSB010000395.1:0-6965 GCA_035760885.1 Steroidobacteraceae bacterium
CCTCGGCTGCATCGATGTCTCGCGCTTCCTCTTTGGTGCGATACAAAGGACCCGGCTGCGGAATCTTGTGCACTTTGAATTTGCGTCCTTGAGCATCGCGCGAATCCATCAACCGTTCGTACGCATCTAGCGACACGCGATGCTGAGGATCGCGTTTGTTGTCGGTCCACGTCAGCGCAACTTCACCTGGACGCACAAAGCAGCACAGATTATCGACGTGACCATCGGTCTCATCGTTGATCACGCCCTTGGTGAGCCACACCACACTGCCCACGCCCAAGTATTCGTGCAGCAGAATTTCGATCTGGCCTTTGTCCAGATGCGGGTTGCGATTGGGATTGAGCAAACACTCTTCGGTCGTTATCAGCGTGCCTTCGCCGTCGACGTGGATCGCCCCGCCTTCGAGGATTAGCGGCGCCCGGTAACGATCGCGTCCTTCGATCTCCAACACTTTGCGTGCAACGAGATCATCCTGATCCCACGGGAAATACAACCCGCCGTTCAATCCGCCCCATGCATTGAACACCCAATCGACTCCACGCACGTTGCGCTTCTTGTTGACGACAAACGTCGGACCGACATCGCGCATCCACGCATCGTTGCTCGACATCTCCACCACGCGGATCGCATCCGGCAACATGGAACGCGCATTCACGAATTGATCGCGCGACACACCCACGGTAACCGGTTCGCTCGTCGCGATTGCAGTTGCCACCGACGCGAATTCGCGTTGTGCAGGTTTCGCAGCCAAGCGCCACAGACTCGCCTGCTCCGGCCACAACATCCAACAACCGCTGTGTGGCTCGAATTCACCGGGCATCCAGAAGCCGTCGGCGGCGGGAGTGGTGGCGAGGGTGGAAGTCATGGAGAAGCGGTTAGCGGTTAGCGGTTAGCGGTTAGAACTGAGCAAGAGGCAAGCCCCGCGGGCAGGCAAGCCCCGCGGGCAGGCAAGCCCTCCGGGCAAGCAAGCGTTCGGCAAGGAAGCGCTTCGCGCAGGCCAGACGTTTTTTCTGGCTTGCCGCTAGGCTCGCCTGCCGATGAACGAGAATCGCGTGATCGGCTTGCCTGCTGGTGCTTGCTTGCCGACAGGCTGGCCTTCCATTTCGCTCAGCCCCGGCTGAGCGTGTACTCCGCACTGCAGTACGGGCACTTCGCCCAACCGGTTTTTTCGATCGGGAGGAACACGCGAGGGTGCGAGTTCCAAAGATGCATGCCAGGCATCGGGCAGGACAGCGGTAGATCCGACATCGTGACCGTGTATTGATTGCTGGCGTTCGGTTGCAAAAGCTTGGTGCTGGGTTCGTTCGCGCTCATCAGGGGCTCCTCGAAGAGGGGCGCAATTATGGCAGAAAGGTGGTTCTTTATAAGACGACGACTGGGACATCCTGTCACCAGCGTCGTGGCTCGAGCCAAAAGGCGTGACTTTTGTCACTCGCTCGCCACCTTCGGCGGCGGGCACCTCCCTGTGCCTGAGATAGGCCTGCCGGTGAGAAAGACGCTTGGCGTCGGGAGGGACTTCGTCGGGTCAGAGGCTGGAGCGGAGCTGACAACTGCCAACTCTAAACGGCAAACCGAGAGGAAATGGTGTGGCGTGTCGCGTGTGGGGTCAGCCTCACCCATCTCTTGCTGCCAGCCGTCAACTCACAACCGCCAACCAAAGAACGCCCCCTTCCCGACCTTCCCCCGCAAGCGAGGGAAGGAGTGAGAGTCGCAGCGCTCGCCTGAGCAAACCCCATCGACTCCGACATCCTGTCAATCCTGTTCATCCTGTCTAAAACGTCTTTGCCTCTGCTCCGGCTACAAAGAGAAGAATTGTCGACGGACTTACAAGAAGCACACGATGACAACGCGGAGTGTGACGACAAAGTCGTCCATCGTTCATCCGATTCTGTCCCGACGCAGTCCTTCCCGATGCGACAGCATCTTTCCCGACGTCGGTCCTTCACGACGCGAAGCGTCCATCTTGACGAATGTCCGTCTCGATAGCGAAGCAATCCCGTCGTTGTTTCGAGGATTACAGCCTCATCTCGATCTGCCGACTGTTCCCGACCACTTGGTCGAAGTCCAGGCCCAGCGTGCTGAGAACGGGTTCCGCCACGGGACGAATTTGCTTGTCCACGTAGTGCTCCCGGTCCAGTGGATTCTGCACATTGTCCAAAGGCTCGGGACCCGCCGTCGTCATCACATATTGAATGAGTCGGCCCGATTGCGAGGATTTCCGGGCAGCGGCGACGTGAGGTGGTGTGGTCGCGGTGTATTCGGTGGTGTCTTTGCGCAAGTTCTTTCGATACACCAGATCTGCATCGAGTTCTCCGTCGCGAACTCGCGTGACAATCTCGGTCAAGTACGACTCCACCGGTTCATCGCGGAATAAGCGCAGATAAAGTTCACGCTGCACGTTCTTGGCGAGTTCAGTCCAATCGCGACGTACGACTTCCATGCCGACGAACTCGAGTTGTCCGTTGTCGTGACGTAAGCCCGCATATCGCTTGCTCGCACCGCGCGCACTGTGTCGTGCATGCGGCAAGAACAACTTTTCGTACAGCTTCTCGAACTTCAGTTCCAATTTGCTGGCCAGGCGCCAACGTTCTTCGATATGGATCGCAAGATCCGAGCTCAACTGGACTGAGAGTTCTCGGCCTCGCGCGTTGGCCTCCTCCGCGGCATCGATCCCGGAGCGAACGAACAAGCTGTCCGTATCGCCATAGAGGACGGTGAATCCGCGCTTCTCAAACCACTGCTTCGACCACAGCAGCATTTCGCGCCCCGTGCTCGTGATCGCATTCGCTAGATCTGGGTTGTAGAAGCGGCAAGCCGGGGTGCCGAGCACGCCATAAAACGAGTTCATTAAAATCTTGATGGCGTTCGATGCGATCTGATCGCCCGCTTTGCGCGCGTTCTCTCGCTGCGGAAACAATTGATTGAGCATGCCAGGCAAGATTCCCGGTTCGCGACGAAATCGTGCGGCCGGCGTATCGATCAAATCCGCACCGCTTTGATTCTTTGGCACATACGTCAGCGGATCGATATTGAACGTGCGAATCACGCTCGGATACAGGCTCTTGAAATCGAACACCCAGACGTTGCGATGCAGCCCCGTGGTTGGCTCGAGAACATAGCCGCCCTGTTGTGCGGCATGCACGCGGGAGTCGTCGGACCTTACCGTCGGCGCGACGATCTTCAGCCGTTCCAATTCGCTCAAATACAAGAACTCGAACGATGCGATGCTGGCAGACACGCGATCCGGCGTCATGCCGGTGAGCTGACTGCGTGCGAACGCGAGTCGAATGACGTTCAGCTTCTCGACGATTTGGTACGCGAGCCGCGCATCGGTTCGAGCGTACAGCGCGAATGCGGGCAGATCGTGCCGATAGTTGTGAAGTATCTCCTGCAGACGATCGCGCACGTCGCCTGAAACCGCTTTGCCTTCACCCAGCACTTCGCGCGCAACGGCATCGAGCGAGTAGTCGTCCATGCGAATGAAGGCGCCGCGCAGCAAATCGATTCCGTCCAACACGAGCCGGCCTGGGATGCTGGCCTGGCCGCTGCCGAAATAACCTTCCGCCTTACGCAGGCGCATCGCACCGGCGTCTCTCCCCAGCTCCAGCGGATGCCGCACACGCTGCGCGATTTTCTGCAACGCATTGAGATCGAAATCCACGATGTTCCAGCCGGTGATCACATCCGGATCGAAGGCGCGGATCCGCTCACAAAATGCGTCCAATGCCGCGAATTCATCGGCGCAGCGCACTGCGTGCTCGGGCATCGAACGATTCGAGCCATCGACGATCAGCACTTCATCGACGTCAGGCGCGTACATAGAGATCGCAAGCAAGCGCTCTCCTCGCCCGTCAGTCTCGATGTCGAAAGACAACACGCGCGGAGTAATCGATACGTCCGCTGGTCTCAAAACGGGATTGTCGAAAATCCAAGTTACGCCATCGCCCGCAATAGGCTCACCTTCGATCTCGCATGCGCCTTTGATTGCCCTCTCGATGAGATAGCGCATCGCGAAGCGCACATCGGCTTCGAATGTGTCGATGCCAGCGGAATGCAGCCGGTCGCGCAGTGCAGGCACGTCCGATGGGATCGCGAGGCTCACTCGGCTGACGGCTTCGCCGAGAAACGTATGCTGATCGCACTCCTCGATGTTCTTCGCGCCCAGCACTTGCGCTCTACGGACAGCCGACGCCTTGACGTAAAAGTGCGGACGCTGCCGATCGTCGCGGATCAAGAAAGTGCTGCCGTCCTCCATGCGCCCGTAGAGGCAGATCACGGGCACGCGTTCGCGCTCGCGGTTCACGACGCGATACGTTGCTTGGAGGATGAAGCCGCGGAAGGTTGTCACGACGCGATTGTCGCCGATCTCTCTTACTTACGCCCTGGCATCGGCTTATATTCCCACCCGGTTCAGAAATGCGATTACAGGAGTTTCGATGCGCACATATATATGGATGGGTGTGTTGATTGCTATGGCGGGCTGTGCCGGCAACGAATCAATGGTCAGAGAACGCGGCGGCCGACTTGCATTGCAATCCGGCTGAAGTGTCGGTCAAGTTGTTGGAACGGCCCTATGTGGGCGTCACTCGTTACGCAGCGGAAGGCTGCGGCGAGACGCACCACTACGAGTGCCGGGCGCGGGCATACACCAACGGCGTGCCCATTGGCGAACGCACCTGTCGCCGCGAAGGCAGCGATCACGATGGGATCATAGACGTCGGCGGCGGTTACACGTTTTGACGGAGTACACGATGCGATTTGCAATGTTGGGCGCAGGCGCGCTGGGGACCATTCTCGGGGCCCATTTGATCCGCGCAGGCCACGAAGTCACGATGATTGCACGCGGCGCACGTGCAAAATGGATTGCGCAAAACGGGCTCGCGATTCACGGGCTGGCGAATATCAACACGCGCTGCAACGTTGTGGAGGCAGGCGCCTCCCTGCCCCAAGTCGATTGCTTCATCGTTGCGACCAAGGCTATCGACACCGAAGTCAGCTTGCGGCCGTTCGCAGGTTTGAAAGTCGAGACGGTATTCTCGATGCAAAACGGCGTGCTCAAGGATTCGCTCATCGCAGATGCGTTTGGGTCGGCTGCCGTGCTGGGGTCGATGGCTGACTTTAGCGGCGAATTGCTGGCGTCGGGCGATGTGATCTTCACGCGCAACGCGGGGCTCGATATCGGCGAACTCAACGGCTCGATGAGCTCACGCGCTAGCGAACTCGCCAAGCTCATCAACGAATCGGGCGTGCGCTGCACGGCCGTTCCCGATATCCAAACTCGGGAATGGTCAAAGTTCGCAGCTTGGGTCGCCCTCGGACCAATCGCAGCGTTGACGCGGCTGAATACCTGGCAGTACCTCACGGATGAGCGAGGTGCACGACTTGCGGTGGACCTCGTTCGAGAGGCCTGCAAACTCGCCGATGCGGTGAAGGTGCCGCTGATGGATTTGTCGCCACTGCCCGCATTGAAGTTGCGCAATTCAAGCGATGCGGATGCGCGTGAGGTCGTGAAACAAATCGGTCGCAAGTTCGAGTCTGATTCGCCGACGCATCGAATGTCCGTGCTGCAGGATATCGATCGTGGCGGCCCGCTCGAGATCAAAGAGCTGCTGGGTTACGCACTCGATCAGGCTGAGAAACTCAACGTCCCGATGCCGGTGCTACGCACGAGTTACGATCTGTTGAGTATCGGACGCAGCAAATAAAAACGGAGCGTGAGTCGCGCCCACGCTCCGCGTTGCTTCGATTGCGAATCGATCAGCCGCCGGATGAGGATCCGGCGGTTCCGCCTGAACTCGTCCCGGACGTACCGGTCGAGTTGCCGCTGGTATCGCCACTGCTCGCAGCGCCTGGCTGCGTCGTCTCATCAACCGGCGGTGTGCTCGGAGTTGCTGTAGCAGTGCCCGCGGTGTCGTTCGTGCCGCCTGACATGTCTCCGCTTTGGTCGGTCGTCGCACCCGGCATCGTTTGATCCGTGGTTTGACCTGCGCTGTTCTGACCGCCGTTTGCCGCGTCATCATGTTTCGCGCACGCACTCAGCCACAGAATGGCAGAGGCGCACAGCGCTGCTGTCGTGATCTTCGTTACTCGCATTGTCGTCTCCCAATCTCCAGATATGTGGCTACAGATGTGTCCACTGAAATTTGCGAGGCTCATTCCAGCCTCTTGCCGCAGGTGGAAAGGCGCGGAGACGCAGATAGTTCCGCGCGGCATCGACGCAGTGAGGTCGTAGGAATAACTGCTGCAGCAACATGCGCGCTTAGCCGACTTCCACTGGTTCTTCGGCAGTTTCTGTGGAGCGGATATCGGGATCGAGTTGCCAAAACACCCAGGCCGACGCGCAAGTCATCAACCCGACACATAGGAACGTTGCATGAAATGCATGCAGAGAGTGGGCAGCCGTGTCGGTGCCGAACATGTCCGTGAAGGTCGCCAATAACGCAGCCGACGCTGCGACACCGAAACTCATCGCCAGCATCTGCACGACAGAGAGCAATCCATTGCCGCTACTTGCTTGCGCTGGACTCAAGTCCTTCAACGCAACCGAGTTCATGGCCGTAAATTGCAGCGAATTCGCCGCACCTAAGCAAAGCAGCTGCAACACTCGCAGCCAATGCGGTTGGTCCGCCGAAAGCAAAGAAAAACTCGCGATGACCGTGCCGACGACGATCGTGTTAGCGACCAGCACTTGTCGATATCCGAATCGCGAAATCAATTGCGTCACTACGCGCTTAGTGCCAGCGGCCGCAAGCGCAACCGGGATCATCGTGAACCCCGCTTCCATGGGTGTGTAGTGCAAGCTGATTTGGAACAGCAGCGGCAACAGAAACGGCATGCTGGAGCTGCCGATGCGCGCAAATAGATTGCCCAACAGGCCGATCGTGTACGTGCGAACCGAGAACAGACTCGTGGAGAACAGCGGGTTCGAAACACGCGCGGCATGCAGCCAATACGCGACCAGACTC
>DASTSB010000396.1:0-4441 GCA_035760885.1 Steroidobacteraceae bacterium
ACAAAAACTCTCCACCACCGTGCCGGCCGCGCAGTGATCTCGCGTGGCGCAATCGGAAACGAGCGCCGCCTGATAGTCGGCGAGACATTCGCGATAGCACACCCACAGCGTGAACACGCCGTCCTTTGGCCGCTCCGCGGCGGGATCGCGTGTCGCTGGCGCGGGCTTCGCGTGCTGGCCACAACAGGTATCGTCGATCGCGAGCGGATCGATACACGAACGCACCGGCACGACGATTTCGCGCCCCCAGCCATCGATCGCAACGCCCGGGTCGACGCAAATGCGTTCGCCGTCGACCGACGCGCGCAAACCGCACAACACGCCCTTACCGAGCGTGAGCCGATTGAGCAGCCACTGCTTGAGCTTGCCGTAACCCTGCTCCATCTCGAAGTGCTGCACGTCCATGCGCTTGCCGTAGAAATAGTGATTACGGCGTGGCGCATTCAGGGCGCGAACCAGCGCTTCCGTGTTGTCGAGCGTATGCATCGTGTTCTCCCGATCAAGTCAATGTAAGCAGGCCGTCGAGCGCCGCAGCGCCCACGCGCGCGGTGTCTGAAGGCGGCAAATGGGTTTCGATTCCCACGTGAGCTGCGAGCCTGAACGGCGGCGGCTCACCGCCGACGATCGCATCGAGTCCAACACGCGCCTGCAGGCCGACACGCATTTCGGGTGCCACGTATTCGACGCGGTAATCGGTGTGCGCCGGCTTCTCGCGGTCGACGATCCGAGCGATCTCTTGACGCGTACCCGCATCGCAGGCGCGATAGCTGTCCACGAGCACGCAGAAGCGATATGCGATTTCGCTATAGAGCGGCAATCCGATTTGATAGGAGGCAAGCGGTCCCGATTCGCCGACTACAACTCGTCCGATGGGCGTTTGAATCGCGCTCATTTCCGGCACGGCGTTCGAGTGCGCACACGGCGAACACTGCGCGTGGTCGTCCGCAAGCGGCGGACAACAGCCGCTGCCGGCATTCTCGTCGGGCACAATCATTCCGAGCGGATCGAGCGCGGGCAGTCGCGTGTCGAGATCCAATCGCGACGAACTTCCCAAAATCCAGATGCTGCGCTCTGCGAATGACTCAACGATCGCCGGCTTGATGCCCGTGTGCAACGCGACGAATTCAGCAATGGAGGCCTTGGTCCCGCGCCTCGCGAAGAGCTGCACCGCGCGTGCGAGCAGCGTGCGTCGTTCAGCGTCGTCGGCGATCTGCGGCAGCTCGAGACCCAACCACTGCGCGAGCCACGACAGCGCGCTCGGCGGCGCAAAGCGCACGTTCGCGACGCGCGGCATGTCATCGAGAAACTCTTCGATGCGGCCGAACTCGCCGCGCAGTAGCGCGAGCCAACGGCCGAGAAAGCCCTCGGTGTCCTGGTCGTGCCGCCGATACGTGAGCGGAAGATATTCGCGCAAATCTTCGGCGGCGGTGGCCGCGCGTACCTGCACTACACGTACGGAACTCTGCGGCGAGTTGGTCGCAAGCTCCACCTTGAACCAAACGAATCGCGCCGGTTGACTGGTGTGCTCGGCAAGCAAGACATCCGACGCAGGCAGCGTCACCCAATCTGTTGTGCCGGGCGCCGCCGATGTCTGTGTCGCGGCGACCTTCATCACGATCGCAGCGTCGGCGGCCATCTCGGCATCGACCCACACACGTTCCCAGGTGCGCTCCTCGCCCGCATCGAACGGGCCCGCGTCGAGCGTTCCCGCGCTTGCATACGCCGCATCAACCGCGAATCGATAGTACGTCGCGTCCAGACCGGGCTTGATGTAGAGATCGCCGCTCTCGCTGACAGCAAGTGCAGTGACAGGACCGTGCCAGCCGCTCACCTCTCCTACTCTCACCGCGGCCGCCTCGCGCCGCTCGAAAATCAGAATCGCACCTGTGGCGGCGTCGGCAACAAAAATGCGGTCTTGGAATACAGCAAGCGCGCCTGGCTGCCAGCCACTCGGGCCAGTGAGCGAATATTCGAAAACACCGCCGGTGTCGAACACGAAGACCTCGTTCGCCTGCGCATCGCAGATGCACACCTCGTCGGCCGCGGTGCACGCGACGAACAACGGCCGCTGCAATTTTCCTTGCGTAGCGAGCTTGGCGTCGAACGCAACATCAGCAACACCGTTCGCAGCGATGCGATGCACGCTCGCAGTGGCGGCATCCACGATGAGCACACGCCCGCGACTGTCGACAGCGATGCTGGTCGGCTGCGCCCAGCCAGTCCATTGCACATTCGCTTCGAGTCTCGGCACAGCAAAACATTGCACGCGACTGTTGCCCGAATCGGCGACATGCAACGCTCGCGTCGTCAACGCGAGCCCGCGCGGCGCACGCAAGTGACCCGGCGCATCGAGCCAAGCTTGCGTGTCGCATTCTCCGTCCACGAACAGCACACGATCATGTGCGGTGTCCGCAACGAAGACGGCACCGCGCGGCCCGAGCGCAAGACCTGAGACTTCGCGCGCATATGGATACGCGATGGGGAGATCGAGTGCCTTGCCATCGCTTGGCGCCGGCACACGCGCAAGCGCGAGCACGCCGGCGTCGTCGACGGCAAGACCGCTACGCGTGCCAAGCCAGTCGCGCCGGTCACGCAGCACCGCATGTGCCGTGGGAAAGTTCACTGCTTTTCCTAGCTCACGTAGAGGTTGTATTGAAGCGTGCCGCCGACATCCGCATCGCTCACGCGAAATTCGAGCTTGTGCTGACCCAAGCCGATTTCGACGCCCAGCTTGAGCAGATCGATTTCACCCGTGCCCTCGGTTTGGGACAGCGAGGTGCCGTTCAAGCGAATGTCGGCGCCCACCATGACCCGCCACTTGCCCGCCTCTCCTGGACGCGCTTCCAACTGCCCACAGATCTGATCGGTGACAGGCTGCCCGTTGAGAAAGATCATGAGATCCTTCAGCGTCGATAAGGCGGGCTTTCCCGTGCGCGCCGCAACGTTGTTTGCACCGACGTCCGCGGTATTGCCCTTCACGTCGTGCTTGTGCGCCCACACGCCGAGTTCTTTCGAGAGCGTGAGCCCTACCAGGCTGTGCGTATGCGCGCCCGCTTCCTGTATTGGATTGTTGCCTGAGATGAAATCGCCGTTGGTCGAGTTGACGTCGATGCCGCCCTTGTCCTCGCCGCCATCGACAATGAAGCTGTGCGTGTGCTTGCCGTCCTCTGACGTGGAGCCGCCCGTCGCCTGGTGGTCGTGGCCGAAATCGTTGCTCACTTCGGAAGTTTTGAAATCGATCGGATGATTGTGCTGTCCTAGTTCGGTGTAATAGAGCGAAGGAAACTGTCGACCACGTAGATACAGCTTGACCGCTTCCGGAAAGCCGCCATCGACGTGAAAGTACAGAACCTTCGGATTGGATTTGTCGATGTCCTTCTCGCCTTCCAGGCTCACGTTGCGCACCGTCTGCGGTTTGGCGGGCATCGCGTACTTGCGTACTGCGGGCGAAGTGCGCACCACTTCGCACTTCTTCGATAACTCGATTTGCGACAGCACGACTTTGCCGCTGTCCTCGCTGGGCCAGGAGTCGAGAAACTCGAACACGGCATCGGCGATGATGCGAGTCGGAGCGCCCCAAGCCAGATCGCCACTGCAAGGCTGATACGGCGCACCGATCATGCAATTGCTCTGCGCTGGGAACTTGCGCATCTCACGATATGAGATGACCAACAAATTTCCGAAGACGACTCCCGGGGTTGTACTCGGTGCGCCCATCACCTGAACCGTGACGTCCATGGGAAGGAATATTTCACGCCCGAGATGATCGAACGCGAGGCCGCGACGCACGATGACGCGATGCTTGTCGGCAGGATCCGGCGGCGTGGACTTCGCAGGTTCGACTTCCAGACCTACGACGATGCCGGGCGAATACAGCGAGCGATTGAGCACGCGCCGCATGCCCATGTGATAGCCCTGCTCGGTGCGCAGATCGTTCGCGGCGAGCCGCTGGCCATTGAAATAGTTCAGACGCTGTAGCGCGTCATCAGGCGGATTCGCATTCATGCGCATCGCTCCTTCGCAAATTACGGGCAATATCGGATTCGACTGTGAGGAGATGCCGGCCGGGCATCACCAGCTCGTGCGTGCAGAGTTCGATGTTGTCGCAGCGGCCTCCGCCGGGTCGGTTGCTGGATCCGCAGCAGCTCACGTTTCCCGCGCCGTCGTATGCATCGCTCAATGTGAGCGCCGCGACGCGTGCAACGCCGGGGACATCGACAAGCAATGCCATGACTTCGCTGCGGTACACCGTGCGTCCGAAGCGCCAGCCCGAACCGTCAGGACCGCCCTCGAGCGGATCGAAGAATGCATCGAGACGGGCGCGTGCGAGCTGCAACACTTGTTCGCCTTCGGCCTCGCACGATAGATGCAACGTGGCATTCACTCCGACGCGTCGGTAGTGCGGCGCGATTGCGCGAATCTCGCTGGTGATCAGCCGCCG
>DASTSB010000397.1:0-6417 GCA_035760885.1 Steroidobacteraceae bacterium
CGAAAACTCTAGCGTCTGGCGCATCGGACATGAGCAGGGTGACATTCACGCCACGCTCGCTGAGTTCTCGGCCGATCGCTTGACCGAACGAGCGCAGGAATGCCTTGCTTGCGGCGTATACGGCGGTTCGGGTACCAGGCATCGTCTGCGACATCGCCGAGGTGATCACGATGTCGCCGCCGCCATGAGATTCCATATCGTGCGAGACGAGTTTGATGAGTTGCACGTGCGAGGTGACGTTCAAGTTGATGAGTGCGATCTCATCCTCCAGCGTGCTCTCGTTGGTGCACTCTCCGGCCATGCCGTCGCCCGCGTTGGCGGCCAGCACGTCGACGCCGCGTCCGTCGCGTTGAATGGCTTGATACAGTTTGGTGACGCCGTGCACCTGGGAAAGGTCAGCCGACACGATCTCCACGTGGATCCCGCTGCTGCCATCCGTGATGGTGCGGGCCGCATCACGCAGCTTCTTGGAATCCGCGGCGGCCATGATCAAGTCGTAGCCGCGCCCGGCGAGCTCTTTCGAAAGCTCAAAGCCGACTCCGCTGGACGCGCCGGTCACCACCGCTAAAGGCCGGCCATCGTCATCCGCAAAGTCTTCGTCGAATCGTTCTTCATTCATGCGTGCACCTCTCGGAAAAGAAGTTCGCACGCGCACTCGCGCGCTCGATGGCGCAAGCCTACCTTGCATCTGGCCCTTTATCTAAGAATTACCCCCGCTTCTTTGCACTTGCATGGACATCGCGAGAGGCGTTCTCGGACTTATTGTCGGTTTTCTGCTTGCCTTCGCCTTTCGCATTGTTGTCCTTCGGGTCCTCATCATCGTTAAGCTCGCTCAAACTCTTCTTCACATCGCGCAAAGAAATGCTGCCCTCCAATGAATGAGCGAACGCGCCGACGAAGGCGTTATGAAAGACGCTGACCATCGTCGCCATGATGCCGGCTTTTGGGTTCTCGATGGTGCCGCTGAATGGCACGCGCGCGCCCACCTGTTCGTCCGCTTTATCGTTCGAGAAAATATTGGTCGCGAACTGCACCACACCTTCCCATAGCTTGTGGAGCGCGCCTTCATCCTGATCCTCGCTGCTGAGCATCTTCACGTCCTGCATCAGCGGCTTTGCGTACCCTTTGAATTTGCCGTCCGCTGCGGCCATCTCCATGTAGATTTCGAATTGGCCTTGCTCGGCATCCGCGTTGATGTACTGGCGCAGCCAGGGATTGAGCTTCGGCAACTTCACCTTCTCGAGTTTGAAGTTGAAGTCGAAGGTCGGCGATGACGCCAATGGGTTGATCGTGCCGCTCACCTGCGTCGGCGCGTCATCCAGCACCTGCGCGGACATGTTGAAGTGAGCGAAACTTTCTTCGTTGCTACCCGCGGCATTGGTGAGATTGGTAATTTCGCCGTTGATGTTTTGTACTCGGACGGCATCTTTCGCGGCGATCTTATCCGTCACAAAGGTCACCAAGCCATTGCGAATGCGGATGGTGTTGATCCGAATCGGAAACAGCTTCTGAATCGTCTGGCGCCAATCCGTTTCCGTGCCCATTTGCTGTTTCTTTTTCATCTCCGATTGCACCAGATGGATCTTGGGTTCCAGGATCTCCCCCTCGGCCACTAACTTCCCGCGAAACAAGTTGCGCCACTCCAAAGAGAAGTCGACTTGATCGGCTTGCAAAAACGGCTCTGGATAGCGCGACTCGCGTTTCGTCAGCTCTAGGCCATTCACACGAGCACCGCCGCGCCAAAGTGCAAGGTGCACTTGATCGATGTGGCCGGTGTACGCATCGAGCGCTTGCAGCTTTTCGTTCGTCGCATCCTTGACGATGCCGGGTAACGCGAGTCGAAAGCCGATCAGTGCCACCACGATGATCGCGAGCGCGAGCAGCCACTTGTTGCGTCGAGTCATGATTCTTCCCTTCGCTTCTCAGCAGGCTCGGGATGGCTGTCATCACGCAGCCCACCGACACAGGCGGTAAATTCGGCGCCCAGCAAAAAAATCTGCGCCGAGTAGTAGAGCCAGAGCAACAACGCGGCAAACGAGGCGGCGGCTCCAAAGGCAGAAGGTTGGGTCGAGCGCCCGAGGTACAGGCCAATCAGCCAGCGACCCAAGTGAAACAGCAACGCAGTGGCGAGTGCGCCTAGCAGGACGGAACGCCATGCCAAGCGACGGGCGGGCATGTAGCGATAGATCAGTGCAATGAGTCCGGTGATCAGTCCGATTGAAATCAAAAAATCCAACACACCGACAACCAATACCCACTCCTCGAAGCGTCGCGCAAGGGCTGTGCGCAAAGCGCTGATCGCCGTCGAGATAGAAAGTGAGACAAGCAGTAGGAAGCCGACTGCAAGGATGACGCCGAAAGAGAGCAGTCGCGTCCGTATCCAACCGCGCAACCCCGGTGGCACAAACGCTTTGGCACCCCAAATCTGTTCGAGGGCACTTTCGAGCGCGGCAAAGACTGTCGTCGCACCTGCGAGCAAACTGAGTACGCTCAGAACAGTGGCGATCGTTCCTTGGGCTGTCTGCGAACTCTTCATCGCGTGCAGCAAGATGTTCGCCGTCGCACTGCCGAACAGTGAGGTGAGTTGAGCGCTGAGTTGTCCGTAGGCGACTTGCTCGCCAACGATCCAGCCCGCGATCGTCACTAGGATGATCAGCAAGGGCGCGAGCGAGAAGGCGCAGTAGAACGCGAGCGCGGCGCCGATGGTGGACGAGTTATCGGCGACCCAATGTACAGCCGCGCATTTGATCAATGGCCATGGCTGGCGCGGAATACGAGTTGCGGTGGATGAAGCGTCCGTCGTCGAGCGGCCCGATAGTGGCCGATCCCTATTCACGTGCGCACTCATTTCTCGCAGTCTCGCGAGTGCCACCGGTTCGACTTCATGCGGTCCTCATGCGGCTGTAACGTTGTTCGTACAACGTTTCGACGCGCGGGCGAGTTCGCTGACTTGCGGGAACCTAAATTCCTCTGGCGCAGTTGGGCAGGAACTGCATGAATCTATTGCACGCAGCGGTCGACGGACTGATCCGTGCCGCCAAGCGCCAAAACAACACGAGGTACGCCAGCGCGCAGGGTATGACCGCAACAACACGGGCTCCACGAATTCTGGTCGTGGAAGATCAATATTTTGTGGCGCTCGATTGCGAGCAACAGCTGGCGGCAGCGGGATTCGACTGTGTGGGCGTGGCGACGACCGCCGCTAGCGCGCTCGATCTTGCCGAGCGCGAGAAACCCGATCTCATCGTCATGGACGTTCGTATGTCGAGTAACGCGGACGGAGTTGAAGCCGCGATCGTGATCTACGAGCGATTCGGGATCCGCTGCATCTTCGCGACCGGTCACGCCGATGAGAATATCCGCCGCGAAGCCGCGCGTGCGCGGCCGCTGGGCTGGGTCGAAAAGCCATACAGTGCCGACCGGCTGATTGCGCAAATTTATCGGGGCCTGGAAGAAGTGGGCGCGACAGTGGACGTCGCAGCGCCACGATCGATGTACGTTCCAACATTCCACTGATCGCCTGTTCACCCTACCGCGCCGCCGTATCTCGGCGCTCGAACAGCACGTGCGTGGCTTGCTTGATGTTCATCCGCGGAGCGCATGCGCCCTGTGCATCGTGATGAATTTACAGGGTGCGTTCGCCGGAGGTTTGGCAGCCACGTGCGCCGGGAACACTCGTGTTGCTGATCAGTTACGCAGTGCTAGTCGGTGCGCCGATTCTGATAGAACCGCGATGCACACGTCGCTCCCGTTCGCTCATCGAAGGGTGAGGTCTCCATGGATTCAGATCATCTGAAGTCGCATTCGTTGTGGAGCGCAACGGCGAGCATGCCCGTCTATCCGCCTCTCTCGGCGAACGTCAGCGTCGAGGTGTGCGTCATTGGTGCTGGAATCGCGGGCCTTACTACTGCATATCAATTGGCGCGCCAGGGAGTCAGCGTTGCAGTGATCGAAGCGTTAGGCGTGGGGGACGGCGAGACCGGTCACACAACCGCGCATATCGCGGTGCCGGATGATCGCTATTCCCACATAGAAGAATCGTATGGTGGAGACGCCGCTAAGCAAGTGGCGGACAGTTTCGCGGCCGCCGTGGAATTGATCGAATCGATCGTTGCCGACGAACACATCGATTGCGAGTTTCGACGCCTCGATGGATTTTTGTTCGCGTGCGATGCGGTCCAACAACAATCGCTCGAAGCCGAACTCGCTGCTGCACGTCGCGCGGGAGTTGCGGTGGGACGCACGGATCGATTGCCCTTCGATGCGCGCGTGGACGGTCCGTTCCTGTGCTTTCCCAATCAAGCGCAGTTTCATCCGCTGCGATATCTCGCAGGGCTCGCGCGCGCGGTGGAAAAGCGTCGTGCAGCGATCTACTGCGGCACTCGGGCGCTGGAGATCGAAGAGACCGCCGAAGGCGTGAACGTCAAGACCCATCGCGGACGCGTGCATGCCGATGCAGTTGTGGTTGCGACGAATACGCCGTTCAACGATCGCGTGTCGATTCACGTCAAGCAGTTCGCTTATCAGACTTACGTGGTCGCATCGCTCATCAAGAAGGGTGCAATCCCTCCGATGCTGCTTTGGGACGACGGCGATCCTTATCACTACGTGCGCATCGCCGAAGGCACCGATGACGAGCACGACTTGCTGATTGTGGGCGGTGCCGATCACAAGACCGGGCAAGAGCCTGACCCGCAGGAGCACTATCGAACCATTGAAGAATGGACACGCGAGCACTTTCCGCAAGCGGGTCCTGCTGCCTACCGGTGGTCTGGCGAAGTGACGGAGCCGCTCGATGGGATTGCGTACCTCGGTCGCAATCCGGGAAGCAGAAACGTCTATGTGATCACGGGCGATTCTGGCAACGGCATTTCGCACGGCACGATCGGCGGCATCCTCGTCGCGGATCTCATCCTCGGAAAGCAAAATCCGTGGCTGAGTATTTACGATCCCAGTCGCAAGCCGCTCAAAGAAGCAGTCGAGTTCATCAAAGAACAAACGAACATCGCGGCGCAGTACACCGATTGGATATCAAGCGGCGATGAGCCTAGTGCGGCTGCGTTGCTGCCGGGCGAAGGCGCATTGATCCGCCATGGGCTGAAGAAGGTTGCAGTGTTTCGCGATGAGCATGGCGCGCTTCATTGTCACTCCGCGAAATGTCCTCACTTGGGTTGCATCGTGCAGTGGAATTCGACCGAACAAACGTGGGATTGCCCCTGCCATGGCTCGCGCTTCAGCGCGTACGGCAGCGTGCTGCATGGTCCGGCAGTGAGCGGACTTGCGGCGCTGGAAGATGATGAGCTTCAGGACATCATTGGTGCAGATAAGCCTCGTGTTCCTGCGGGTGAGCAGCCGCGGACCTAGTAGGTAGACGTCCAGCAAGAATTCAGACGCAACACAAAGAACGCACAGGAATGCGTGTCAGAAGAGAGAAGAGAATTAGCCGCAGAGAACGCGAAAAAAAAGTGATGGGTCGATGAGATGAAAACACCTTGCGCGTGCGATGACGCGGGCCATCAGGGTGTGCTCGAGTTCTGCACATGCAGCTGGCTTCGGGAAAGCAGAGAGAAGAATGTTTAGACAGGATTAACAGGATGAACGGGATGTGAGAGAGCAGGAACATACCTCTGCTAACGAACGTGTGCGCTGCACGTGTAGGGTGTAATGCGCTGCACGTGTAGGATGTAACGTGTAGTGAGCGTCACCGCCCGTTTCTGAACCCGTGAGTCGTGACTAGCGACTCGTGACCTGCTGCACATGGATGTGCCAATGCCGCGAAGGCAGGACGCCGAGAGTGGCTGTGACTCGTGACAGAAAGGGATCTCACACAGAGCGCACGGAGCGCACAGAGGTCAAGTGCCGTCGCACCCGTGCAGGCGGATGTAACAGGACGGACGACAAAGTCGTCCGTCGTTGCTTCGCTCTGTCCCGACGCAGTCCTTCCCGATGCACCAGCATCCTTCCCCGACGTCAGTCCTTCCCGATCGCGAAGCGATCCGTCCTTCGATTCGTTCTGACCTGACGCCCGTCCATCCTGACGCAACGCGTCCTTCCTGCCGAAGGCCTTCCTGACGACAAAGTCGTCCGTCGTTGCTCCGCTCTGTCCCGACGCAGTCCTTCCCGATCGCGAAGCGATCCATCCTCCTTCCATTGCGTTTCGTCGACTCCTACATCGGTTTCGCCACCATTAAATAGAACACCAGCACGAGCGCTAGGAACGCGACGATGCCGAGCGCGACCCAGCGTCGCAGGTACGTCCAATACAAAGTCGGTAGTGGTTGATCGTTCGCCGCGGCCACTTGCGCCATGTCGCGCATTTTGATTTGCATCCAAACGACCGGCAGCCAACATGCACCCGCTAAAAAGTACAGCGCGAACGCCCAAACGATCCACGCGCTTTGCCAAGGAAAGCCCGCG
>DASTSB010000398.1:0-27369 GCA_035760885.1 Steroidobacteraceae bacterium
ACGAACTCATTCCAGCACGAGGCCAGGATTGAGCCGATCGCGGGTTTGCAGATGTCGCATCCGTGTCCGCGACCGTGTTTTGCCAGCACGTCGCCAAAGCTCTGCAATTGACCGACACGAACAGGTGAAACAATTGCTGACGTGAATAAGGGAAGTGCTCGCAAATGTTGTTGTTGACTGCCACGCCACGTGCCGCCAGTTCTGCTTTCAAGATCTGGGTGACAAGCGCCGTGCAGCCGCCGCACGACGTCGCGGCTTTCGTGCAGGTCTTTAATGCGCCTAGGGTCGTGCAACCTGAATCGATGGCCGTGCAGAGATCGCCTTTACTGACGTTGTTGCACGAGCAGATCTGCGCTGATGCAGGCAGTGCAGCTACACCGGTTGCTTTCGATTTTGTAGTGCCTTCCAACGCCGGAACGATCATCTCTTCGGGTTGGTCCGGAAGATCCACGCCGTCCAGCATCATTTGCAACCAGATGCCGTAGTCGTCTGCTTCGCCGATGAGAATGCCGCCGAGCAGTTTCTTGCCGTCGTCGCTCACCACCAGTTTTTTGTAGATCTGCTTGCGCTCATCGACGAAGGTGTAGGCGCGCGCATTGCTGTAGCTCGCGTGAGCGTCACCCAGTGAAGCCACATCGACGCCCAGAAGCTTGAGCTTCGTGCTCATGTCAGCGCCCGTGAACGATGGGCTATCTTTGCCAAGCAACCGCGCAACACAGACCGAGGCCATTTGATAGCCGGGGGCCACCAAACCGAAGAGCTTGCCGTTCCACAGCGCGCATTCGCCGATGGCAAAGATGTCGCGGTCTGAGGTGAGGCAGTTGTCGTCGATGACGACGCCGCCACGCTGACCCACCTGCAATCCACACTCCCGAGCCAATTCATCGCGTGGACGAATGCCTGCGGAGAAGACGATCAAGTCGGTTTCGAGGGCCGTGCCATCCGCAAAGGTCATATGATGCCGAGCGTTTGCACCATCGACGATCGCTGTCGTGTTCCTGCCGGTGTGAATGCCGACGCCGAGCGCGGAGATTTTTTGGCGCAGCACGCGGCCACCGCCGTCGTCGATTTGCACGGCCATGAGTCGCGGTGCGAACTCCACCACGTGCGTTTGCAACCCAAGATCCTTCAGCGCCTTTGCCGCTTCGAGACCCAGTAGTCCGCCGCCAACCACGACCCCGACCTTGCTTTCGCTGGCACCCGCTTTGATCGCCTCGAGATCTTCGATCGTGCGATAGACGAAGCAATGCGAGCGATCTTTGCCGGGAATCGGCGGCACGAACGGGTAAGAGCCGGTTGCGAGCACCAACTTGTCGTAGCTCACGACTTGTCCGCGCGCCGTATGCACTTCGCGTGCGTTGCGGTCGATCTTGACGGCACGCTCCTTGAAATGAATCGCGATGCCGTGGCGGTCGAAGAAGCCAGGTTGAACGAGCGAGAGATCCTCGGCGCTCTTCCCCGAGAAGAATCCAGAGAGCTGCACGCGGTCGTACGCGGCGCGTGGCTCTTCGCACAGCACGGTGACGTGGAAGTCGCTGCTCTCAGCGACGAGTCGCTCCAGCAAACGCTGGCCGACCATGCCATTGCCGATAACTACTACTTTCTGTCGTGACGACATGAGGCACCTTGGGTGCTGCAGCCTGCTCGAGCAGGCGATCGCTTTGGGACAACGCTGGACGATGCGCTTCGTTGGAATCGTCCGGGAGCGGCGACACTCCTCGTTGTTGCTGCACCCGACGTTGGAGCAGCGAAGAAACTCTTCGCGTTATGACGTTGCGGCGTCCGCGATGGCGAGCGAACCTGCTGCGGCTGCTCGCGCATTCAACGCCTCTTCGTAGAGGCGGCGCTCTTCGTGCTTCTGCTCCGCGGTGAATCGCACGGCCAGCGCGCAGACTGCGGTCGCAATCACACATCCGCCGAGGACGAACAAAGCCTGTTGGGCCGAGCTCGATGCCTTGACTAAGAACCCTGCGGCCACCGCACCTACGTTGCCGCCCGCTCCGATGATTCCCGCCACGCCGCCGAGCGCCTTGCGATTGACGAATGGCACCAAGCTGTAGGTGGCACCGCATGCCATGTGCGTGAACAAACCGAAGATCAGCATCGCGATCAATGCATAGATGGGATGCGCCATCTGGGAGAAGGCTGCGAGACCGATGCCTTCAGCGGCAATCAAGGCGCTCAGCAATTTCACGCGACCATCGAGACCTCGCGTATGAGCGAATCGATCGGACATCACTCCGCCCAGGGCGCGAGCGAACAATGCCAGCAGTCCGAAAGCGCCGACATATAAGCCCGCTGTCGTGATGTTGAGGCCGAAGCGATCGACGAAGTAGACGGCTGCAAGATTGTGGATCGTGAGTTCAACGCCGAAGCACGCCGCGTATGTGATGAACAACATCCACACACGATAGTCACGCGCGGCCGCCATGAATGTGTCCCATCCTTTCGCGCGCTGAATCTGCTCAGCAGCCACGCGCGCTTTCGCATCAGTCAGATTGCCGAGTGGCGTGTCCTTGGCAAAGCGGTAGTAGAGGAATGCCATGACCAACATCAGCGCACCGGGAACGATCAGTGCCAGGCGCCATCCCAGCGAGCGTTCGATGCCGAACGAAAGAAGCGCGGCGAGCAGCAACGGCATGGTTGCTTGAGTGGCTCCGCCGCCTGCGTTGCCCCAGCCCGCGCCAGTGGCGTTTGCGGCACCAACGACGTTCGGCGCAAACATCGTCGAAGTATGAAATTGCGTAATGACAAACGACGCGCCGATCGCGCCAATGCACAAACGCCAAAAGAGAAACGCCTCGTAACTCTTCGCGAAGCTGATTGCGATGACGGGAATCGAACCGAGCGCGAGCAGCCAGGTATACGTACGTCGCGCACCGAAGCGATCGCACAAGGGGCCGATCAGCAGTCGCGCGAAGATCGTCACGCACACTGCAGCGATGTTGATGTTCGCAATTTGATCTTTGGTGAGTCCGAGATCCTCGCGGATCACCGGCATCAACGGCGCGACTGCGAACCATGCAAAGAAGCACACGAAGAACGCCATCCACGACAAGTGGAAAGCACGCATCGGAATCGTGTTGAACTTAAACAGCTCTAATCGCGTTGCTCGGACTTCCATTGGCCACTCCGTCTTCGATAGAGACGGAAATGCAAGCGATGTGCCACGACTGAAACCCGCGACTTACGCGGAGTTAGCGCACTGTTTGCAAGTTAGATGCGCAGGTGTGGTGCGCGTGCACGGGGAAGGGGCGGCAATGTGGTGCGGTGCCACCGAAGGTGGCAGGTGTGATGAAGTGATGGGGGTGATGAAGTGAACGGCGAGGTCCGGCGGCGTCTATGCGTATGCGGTTCGGACCAAGGCGTTCTGAGCCGCGCTTTGCGCTTTTCACCTCATCACGTCATCACCTCATCACTTCGGCCCACCGAGTGACCACCCCTTCTCCCACGGCGGCTCTGGCCCAAGTGTCGATGCCAAGAAGTCGACAAATGCGCGGACTTTCGGAGTGAGATTGCGACGCTCTGGATAGACGGCGTACACGGCCAAGTCTTTCGGTTTGAACTGGCACAAGATCGGCTGCAGCTGTCCGGAGCGAAGTTGATCGCCGAGATAGAAGGTGGGCAGCAGAACGACCCCCGCACCCGCGAGTGCAGCGGCGCGATTCACCAAGCCGTTGTTGGAGTGAATGTTGCCGTTCACCGGCACCACGTGCGTTTCGCCTTGATCATCGATGAGACGCCATTCTCTCGGAGCACTGGTGAGCGAGTAGACGATGCAGTTGTGCTCGAGCAAATCTTCAGGACGTTCTGGTTCGCCGCGCTTCGCGAGATACGCAGGCGATGCGCACAACACTTGGCGACACGGTGCAATCTTTCGGGCGATCAAGTTGGAGTCCTGAAGCTGCCCAATGCGAATCGCAAGATCGAACCCTTCTTCGATCAGATCCACTTGCCGATCGTCGAGATTCAATTCGACCGAAACGCCGGGATAACGCTCGAGAAACTGCTGCACGAGCGGACCCATGTGCAGAATGCTGAACGACATCGGCGCCGAGACTCGCAATGTTCCGCGTGGCTCGGTTTGAAATCGCGCCACCTCCAGCTCCGCGTTCTCGATTTCTTCCAAGGCGCGAACACTGCGGCGATACAACTCGGATCCCGCTTCAGTGAGACTCAAACGCCGCGTCGTGCGATTCAACAATCGCGCCCCCAACTTCTCTTCGAGCCGCGTGACCGCCTTACTCACCACCGGCTGCGACATCTCCAATGCCTCCGCCGCCGCAGTGAAGCTGGATAGTTCGACCACTTTTACGAAGATGGCGATGTCGGTGAGGTGTTGCATGGCACAGCCAGTGATGAGGTGATGGAGTAATGAAGTGAACGGCGCAGATCGTCAGTGTGCAGGTCTCTTGGCGATTGCGGAATACACCTCGAGGCGAAGAGTACCGAGGTGAAGCCTGTTTTCCCGCTTTGCTCCGCCATTCACCCATCACCTCATCACTCCATCACTGCCGCGCACGGAATAAATCCCATGCCCCTACCCCCGATGATCCCGCGGGGCGGGGTCAGTAACGTGTGCTCACTGCAGGGCGGTCCTGCAAACCCTTAGGAGACACACCATGCTGAATTACGACACGCAACAAGCGCGCGACTTTTTTGCGCAGAAATTGGCCTTCGTTACCGGGCCTTACGAATTGGATGGGCAGATCAAACGCAAGGAGCCGATCACGATCGTCGATGTGCGGCTGCCCAGCGATTTCCAGGCCGGGCATATCCCCGGAGCGATCAATCTTCCGCAAGGCAAGTGGCACACGCTGCAAGGTGTCACCAAGGACAAAACTGCAGTGATCTATTGCTATAGCCAAACCTGCAAGTTGGCCGCTGCCGCAGCGGTTGAATTCGCCTCAGCCGGCGTTCGCGTCGTCGAGATGGAAGGCGGGTTCGAGGCGTGGGAGAAAAACGGGTTACCGGTCGAGAAGACTTAAAGAGGCGAGCCCTACTGGTTAAAGAGGCGAGCCCTACGGGCAGGCACGCCTAACGGCAAGGTAGCTGCAGACGCAGCAGGCGAGCGCTAGTGCGCAGGGCAGAGCCCTTCTGGCTTGCCGAAGGCTACCTTGCCGACACAAATCGGCTTCCCTGCCGAAGGCCACCTTGCCTACGGCCCCCCTTAGACAATTCATTGGAGAATCATCATGTCACTTTCAAACTTCGATTCATCACGCGCGGGTAACACGTTACTGCGCGTGTCTCTCGGTCTCATGTTCATTGCACACAGCATCATATTGAAGTGGCTAACCTTCACGCTGGCAGGCACGGCGCGGTACTTTGAGTCCGTGCATCTTCCGGGCGCGCTTGCGTATGTCGTCTTCGCCATGGAAGCCACTGGCGGCGTGTTGCTCGTGGCCGGCATTCAGACTCGGATCGTCGCGCTCAGCTTGATGCCGATCTTGGTCGGCGCGCTGTGGGTGCACAGTGGCAATGGATGGGTATTCGAGAATGCTGGCGGCGGTTGGGAATATCCGCTGTTCTTGATCGTGCTGAATACGGTGGTCGCGTTGCAGGCACCCGCACGCGAGAGCACGAGCGTCGGTCAGGTTCGAGCCGCTACGCAGTCGACCTGAGCGGAAGCTCCTTCGGAAACACGAACTGCAGCACGTGGACCACTTCGTGGCAGGAAGACTTCGTCAGGACAGCGTGTTCAGAGCTCTTATCTGTCCTGCCGCGAGGCCTTCCTGCCGCGAACAGCGCGGCCTTCCTGACGGCAGTCCTACTTGATCACGAAGTGATCCGTCGTTCGATTCCTATTACAGCTCCAGACTCGTGGTTTCTTTCGGCTTCACCTCCACGGCTTTTTTCGCATCATCGCGTCCTTTGATGCGAACCGTGTAACTGCCGGAGGGCGCAGCGACTGTCTCGCCGCCGACGATGCCGCTTGCGACGACTTGGCCTTGAGCGTTCAGCACCTCAAAACCAGGCCGCAACGCCGCATTCATCGATTTCTCGAGTCCAGCAGCATCCTTCGCATCGAAGAACGCACCGCCGCCAAGATCCGACCACCGCCTAAAGGTTGCGGCGAGCTTTTCGTCGTCGAGTGCAAAGCCGACGATGCTCACGCGTGTGCCGATGCCGACTTTGCGAAGTTTTTCGATTTCACCTGCTGGGTCGCCGCCGCAAGTTTCCTCCCCATCCGTGATCAGCACGATGAGCTTCTCACCCTTCACTGATTTGAGATCGTCCGCTGCCTTCGCCAAAGAAGCGCCGATTGGAGTTTTCGCGCCGTTCTTCGCGCCTAGCGCAGCGATGCGTTGACCAGCGGTAGCAGGGTTCAACGGGCTCACCGGCACATCCAGATCGGTTTGACAGGAATCGACTTCGCGACCGAACACGCGCATGGCGAAGGGAGTGCCAGCTGGAATCGTGGAGGACGTGAGCTTGGTGAGCGTCTGCTTGGCAATATCGATGCGGCGCGCTGATCCCAACTTCTGCAGCATGCTGCCGGATGCATCGAGGATGATTTCGATCGCACCATTTGCGGGTTTCGTACCCGGAGCAAAGGTGACGGCGATGAGTCCGGGCTCCTGCTTGCTCGGAGTGACTTTGAGTGAAGCGCGCGCGATCGTGTAGTAGTTCTGTGCGGTCGAGTATCGCAGCTCATAGTCTCCCGGCTGCAGCGGCGCGAGCAGTGTCACCGGATTGGTTTGCGGCGTCGTGAACGAGTAGAGCGAACTGTATTCGCCCTCGCGCGCATTTTTTGGCACCACGGTGATGAAGTTGCGTGGATTGTCAGGCCCGTTCCAAGACACTTTGAACGATTCGCCTGCTACCACCTGTGCAGGGCCTGAGATCGATCCAGTGATTGCACCCACCGTGAGCTTTGCGCGCGCCAATGTCAGGTTGTCGCGAGCCGAGAGATAGCGCACCTCGTAGTCGCCCGGCGCATCCGGTGCAATCAGAGTCACCGGATTGCCCTTCGCCACGTATTCGTAACGGTCGTAGGTTTGTTCCGGCGCGCCAGACTTCACGATCGTGAGGTAATCGCGCGGGTTGCCTGGGCCATGCCACGTCACGGGAACGCTAGCGCCGGCCGAAACTTGTGCGGGTACGGCCAACGAGGCGGACGTCGCGCCGATCGTCACCTTCTGCGTTGCTATGACAACGTCGCCTTCACCCAGGATGTAGCGAACTTCGTACTCGCCAGCCTTGTCGGGTGCTGTGATCTTCACCGGGCTGCCGCCGCGTGTGTACTTGTAGTCGAGATACTTCTGGTTGGCGTCGCCGATCGCGATGTAGTCGCGTGGGTTGTTGGGGCCAGTCCATGCAACCTCGAACTCCGCTCCGGCTTTGACGGTAGTCGCCGCCTTAACCGTGGCCGAAGAGCCTTCAATTTTGATGTCCTGTTTGGCCAGCGTCGGATAAGGGCTCGCAGCACCGAGTACGCGTAGTTCGTAGTCCCCTGGCGTGCCGGGCATCTGTAACTGGAGCGTGCCGCCAGTGACATAGACGTAGGCGTCGTAAGCACCTTCTCGACTTCCTTTCTTCACGACCGTGACGAAATCGCGCCTGTCGCTGGAGCCCGTCACCTCAAGCGAAAGAATCGAACCGACTTTCGCGCTCCTCGGTGCTTTGATTGCCGGTGCGGCAAACGCCACACTGCTTAAGAGCGTCAGCAACAAAACCCATGCACGCATGCTTGTTTTCACCATCGCAATCGGCGCAGTAAATCGAATCGGCGTCGTGGAAGTGTTCTCGGAATTTGATTCGTCTCTACCAGGAGTCGAAGCGCAACGCATCTGCTCTGTCCTGCCGCCAGGCCTTCCTGCCGCGATATGCGAGCGGCCTACTTGACGTCAGTCCATCCTGATTGCGAAGCAATCCATCACTTCGCTTCCGGCTCCAGCCTCTCCCCTTCCGGCGGCTCGAACTGGCTGCACACTTCGTGTAGCCAATCTCGAAAGCGCAAAACCTTCGGCAGATCGAAGTTGGTGGACGGCGCGACAAAGTAGTACGCATTGTGTTGCCGAACACTCTGATTCGTCGGCCGCACCAATCGACCCGCAGCAAGATCGCCCGCCACCAACGACCAGCGCGCGAGCGCAAGTCCGTGACCTTGTTCCGCGGCAGCGAGCAATGAGGCGGAATCATCCATGACGGGACCACGCTCGACCCGAGTCGTATCGCCGCCCAAGCGGCGCAACCAATCTCCCCACGGTTCGCTCGCGCTGTGCAGCAACGGATACTTATTCAGATCGCCGACCGTGTTGATCGGGCCCAACTTGGCAAACATGGCCGGGCTCGTCACGGGAAAGACCCAGTCATCGAGCATTCTTTCCGCTTTGACGTCGGTCCAGTGCCCGCCGCCATAACGAACGGCAGCGTGAAAGTCCGTTTGCATGAAGTCGACGAGTTCGCGACTGGCGTTGAAGCGCAGATCGATATCGGGATAGCGCCGATAGAAGTCTCCCAGCCGAGGCAGCAACCATTTCTGCAGGAAGGATCCGAGCAAACTGATGTTGAGCAGCCCGCTCGTCCGGTCGTGTCGCAATTGCTCGACCGCACGCGTAAGTTCGGTTAGCCCGCGCTGCACGCCGGGTAGCAATCGTGCACCTTGAGGAGTGAGACGAACCGATCGGCTGTGACGAATGAACAACGGCGTTTCGAGAAACTCCTCCAGCAGCTTGATGTGGGAGCTGACCGCGGCGGTCGTCACGCTTAGAGACTCGGCTGCGTCGGTGAAGCTCAAGTGAGCAGCGACGGCCTCGAATGCTCGCAGGGCGTTGAGCGGCAATTTGAATGACTGCGTCATTGTTCAGTAATTGTTGAGCTGTGCCGCGCCAGGCCGAGGTTTGGGCGGAAACTATATCGATTCACTTAACGCTGCAAGAGTAAGATCGGCGCACCGTCGAGGACCCCACCATGAGCATCGCCCTTCGCATCACTCCCGCCAGTGCTGCAGACACGCCGATCATTCTCTCGCTCATTCGCGAGTTGGCGGAGTTCGAACGCTTATTAAATGAGGTGACCGCGACGGAGGAGCAGTTACGCGCAACGCTGTTCGACCAAAGACCGAGCGCCGAGGTCGTGATCGCCAGAGTCGAAGAGGAGGTCGCCGGGTTCGCATTGTTCTTCCATAACTATTCGACCTTTCTCGCCAAGCCAGGCGTGTATCTAGAAGATTTGTTCGTGCGTCCTAAATTTCGCGGCCAGGGGATCGGCGAGGCTTTGCTACGGCATTTAGCTCGGCTGGCAGTCGATCGCGGCTGCGGCCGATTGGAATGGTCAGTGCTGGACTGGAATCAGCGCGCAATCGATTTCTACAAGGCACTCGGAGCACAGCCGCTGAATGACTGGACGATGTTCCGCGTCACCGGCGGTGCGCTAACGAAGCTGGCGCAATAACGGAAGAGCGGCTAGCGGTTAGCGGTTAGCGGTTAGCGGTTAGCGGTTAGCGGTTAGCGGTTAGCGGTTAGCGGTTAGCGAGGATGATCTTCTTTCTTCTGTCCTGTTTCCTGTTTCCTGTTTCCCGTTTCCCGTTTGCAATTGATGGCCTGAGCGTCTGTTCTTCCGTTTCCGCCCCCTCTCCCGCGCTACGCGCGACCTCTCCCGCAAGGGGAGAGGTGATCTTCCTTCCCGTTTCTGCCGCACAGGGATGTGCCAATGCCGCGAAAGGCAGGATGCCGAGAGCGGCGGCCGCACAGGGATGTGCCAATGCCGCGAAAGGTAGGATGCCGAGAGCGGCCGTTCCCCGTTACCGTTCCCCGTTCCCGGCCCCCGTTCCCCGTTCCCGTTCCCCGTTCCCCCTTCCCCATTCCCCCTTCCCCATTCCCGCTATCCTCTAGTCACTAGTCACCAGTCCCTATCCATCATGGATTCACTCATAGGCCGCACAATCGCCATCCCAGAAACTCGCGAGCTCGATGTGTTTTCGTCGATGCTAGAGCGGCGCGGTGCGACGGTCGTGCGGTGCCCACTCGTTGCGATCTTGGACGCCCCGGATCCCGAGCCTGTTTTGAACTGGATTCGAGCGTTCAACACCGATGCGTTCACTGACTTGATTCTTCTCACCGGCGAAGGCCTGCGCCGTCTGCTTTCATGCATCGAACGCAATGAGCCATCGTTGCGAGAACCGTTCATTGCGGCGCTGGCTCGGGTTCGCAAGATCACGCGAGGACCGAAGCCCGCGCGGGTGCTCCGCGAATTAGGACTGAAGGCTGATCTGGCAGGCGATGCGCCGACCACCGATGGAGTGATCTCGGCACTTACGAAGGAACCGCTGCAAGGCAAACGTTTTGGCGTGCAGCTCTACGGCAGCGAGCCGAACACCAAGCTGATCGAATTCTTGAACAGGGCGGGTGCGACGGTGAGCACGGTTGCTCCGTATATCTACGCGGACAAAGCAGCGGACGAAGCCGTATCCGATCTGCTGCAACGGATGGCCGGCGGCGAAA
Organism: Steroidobacteraceae bacterium; assembly: GCA_035760885.1. Taxonomy (GTDB): domain Bacteria; phylum Pseudomonadota; class Gammaproteobacteria; order Steroidobacterales; family Steroidobacteraceae; genus Steroidobacter. The sequence continues at coordinate 10,449 of DASTSB010000398.1, forward strand.
TCGACGCGATCGCATTCACCAGCACGCCGCAGGTCGAGCGCATATTCGCGGTTGGACCCGAGGATTTGGTCAGACGAGCGCTCTCGCAAACGCAAGTCGCAGCGATCGGGCCGGTGGTCGCAGAAGCATTGGCGGGGCACCAGATTCACGCTGATTTGATGCCGCGCGAGTCCTTCTTCATGAAGCCGCTGACGACCGCGATGGAAGAGGCATTCGGTAAAGAGAAGTCGTAGGAGAAGGCGCGGCCGAAAGGATTGGACAGACTTGCCAGTCCAGCGGCGACATGACCTGCGTACATCAGTTCGACCTTTTAGGCTTGGATGTGCGCGGGACTAGCAGGGCGATGATCAACGCAGGGGCTACGATGAAGGCGGTTTCGGTGAGTCCTTGAATCAAAGTCATCGCGTCCATCTCTCGTCGGCAATCAAAAGACCACGTGTAGACCTAAGACCAGAATGCAACTCGCGGCGACGAGATTGATTGGGACCTCATTCTTGGGTGATTTGAGCGAATAGAACGCGAGCAGCGAAACGACGATCGTGAGCTGCACCCACCAGTACCGCGACTTATGGAACGCGAGACTCGTCTGACCCCAAGACCAGCTTGGCTGTCCAAGTAACAGCGGAGCGTGGGGCCAAAGCTCGAGCGGTCGCGGGTGAATGAACGCGTCCAACGGCAGATGACTCAGGACTGCCAAGCCCGCGGCGATCGCCACGCCTCGACCCCATCGGTAGAAACACAACGCGAATAGAGCTGCTTGAACGAGAATCGAGGTCGCTGAATGCGACCATCCATCGAAGAATTCCGCATCGTTTGAAGGTTCGAGACCGCTACCGGCGAACCCAATCCAGAACAAATCAGGCAGGAAAGCGCCAGTAAGGACCGCCCATGTCGGCACCTTCGGCTGGGCCGCTTTGATTGCGAGACCCGCCGCCAGATGCGCCGCGAACATCAGCGTGATTTCGCGTTGATCAACGCGAGGAGCGCAATCGGAAAGGCGATCAGCAGAAGCTGTGCGATGCACTCACCTAAGCTCATGATTGCTCCAATTTCCCCCAGGAACCTACCAATGAAGGCTTACCGATCGCGCGTGGCCTCGTATGCGGCGCTGCGACCTAACCGAACCGTAATCAAGGGTTGCTGTTCGACTGACCCGAGGAATCCTCTTCTTATTGCAATCTGAATCGCAATCTGCAGATTGGAGGCGAGGAAAGTTTGACCTGCGGGTGAGCAACTCACAGGTTCTCATCGCTGCTTGCGCGACCGCTATCGCTGAAGAATGGCGCGCCCGACAGGATTGCTACGTACGTCCATGTACTCCGGCCTGCTAGGCCCAACATCAACGCATTGATGTTGTCCAAAATTGCTCCCGGCAATTTTGTCGAACCTGTTTGACTCACAGGTTCTCATCGCTGCGTTGCGCGCCCGCTATCGCTCAAGAATGGCGCGCCCGACAGGATTCGAACCTGTGACCTACGGCTTCGGAAACCGTCACTCTATCCAACTGAGCTACGGGCGCGTGATTGAGAGTCGCTAGTTTCGACGATCCTGGACACGTAATCCACCGTTCTCCTCCTATCTCTTTGGGTCTTCGCCCCGTGCTCCCGTGTCCGCAGTGGAGTTCTTTCGTTGTTTTTGTCCCGAGCTTTCAATTCATTAGCACGCTGCAGCAGGTCGTGTTTATCCGCCTGCCACGGGCCGCTATACTTGCGCGCCCTCGAATTCCGACCAGCTCTGGAGATGCCGTGAGCGCCGCCCACGATAAGAAGTTTTTCGACACGTTCATGCTCGTTTTGGGCATCTTGATCCTAATCGCCGTCGGCCTGTGGATCACCGCGCGCATCGTTTCGGCAAACACCCAAGAGAAATATGTTGCGCTCGAGCCTTCCGTGAAGGCTGCGGTGAATGAGCGCATTCAACCCGTGGCCAAACTGGCAGTAGCTGGCCAAGACAACTCAGCACTTGAGCCTGCGAAGCCGGCTGCGGGTGAGGGCCCTGCCGCCGCAACGGCAGATCTCTCCGGCGAAGAGGTATTCAATTCGGCATGCGTTGCCTGCCATGGCGCCGGGGTCGCCGGAGCGCCCAAGAAGGGCGACAAAGCCGCCTGGGCACCTCGCATCGCGAAGGGCATCGACACCTTGCATCAGCATGCTTTGCAAGGCTTCCAGGGTAGCTCAGGCGTGATGCCTCCTAAGGGCGGCCGCGTTGATCTCTCCGATAAGTCGATCATGAATGCGGTCGACTACATGGTTGCCGCTGCGAAGTAATCCTCATTGGATCGCGAGCGGTGTGGCCGGTCCCATCGCTCGCGTGCGATCCAGTCTCCGCAAGGAAATCGCCTCGGTGATATGCGTCGCCTCGATCCGCTCGCTCGAGGCTAAATCCGCAATCGTTTGACCCACCTTCAAGATGCGGTGATACGCGCGGGCAGAAAGTCCCAGCGCAACTGACGCTCGCTCCAACACGCTGATCGCATCGCGTGTTGGTTTGCAGAATCGTTCGATCTCTCGATTATTCAGCCGCGCGTTCGTCGCGCGCTGACGCTCTTCTTGCCTCGCACGAGCGGCATGTACGCGCGTGCGGACTGTCGCACTCGACTCCACGTCCTTTGAAGGTGCCCGCAGGGCCTCGCTCGGAATGCGCGGCACTTCCACGTGCAAGTCCAGGCGATCGAGCAGCGGCCCTGAGAGTCGATTGCGATAGCGCTGCACTCTCTCACTGGTGCATTTGCACTTGCCTTGCGGATCTCCTAAGTAACCGCACGCACATGGATTCATGGCTGCGATGAATTGAAAGCTCGCTGGAAACTCCGCGTGCTGCGCAGCTCTCGACACGGTGACGACGCCGTTCTCCAAGGGCTCGCGCAGCACTTCGAGTACGCGTCGATCAAATTCCGGTAGTTCATCTAAAAACAGCACCCCGCGATGAGCCATTGAGATTTCGCCAGGCCGCGGATACGCACCGCCCCCCACGAGCGCAATCGGCGAACACGTGTGATGCGGACTGCGAAATGGCCGAACGCGCCAGTCAGCTGGCTTCAATGCAACACCTGCAACGCTGCGAACTGCGGCGACTTCGAGCGCTTCAGATTCCGTGAGCGGCGGCAACAAACCGGGCAGCCGTTGCGCGAGCATGCTCTTGCCCGTCCCTGGCGGGCCGATGAACAACAGACTGTGCTCGCCCGCCGCCGCGATCTCCAATGCACGTTTCGCATGTGCTTGCCCACGAACTTCGTTGAGGTCCGGCGCATTCGGTGCGACTTCTCGCGGTGGCACTGCATGTTGCAGCTTCAACCGCTTCGATCCATTCGCGTGTGCAACCACATCGAGCAAGTGTTTGGCGACGATGACCTTGCAACCGGATACCAGCGTCGCTTCGTTTGCATTCGCAGGCGGCACGATCATCGTCTGGCCGCATCGCGACGCAGAGACGGCAGCCAACAAAGCACCTTTGACGGGACGCAACTCGCCGCTCAGCGAAAGCTCTCCGTAGCACTCGTGATGCGCTAGAGATTCGGCAGGCAATTGCCCCGAGGCGAGCAGAATTCCGAGTGCGATCGGTAGATCGAATCGCCCGCCTTCTTTCGGTAAGTCGGCAGGAGAGAGATTCACCGTGATGCGGCCGGAAGGCATTTCGAAGTGGCAATTCAAGATCGCGGCGCGCACGCGGTCTTTGCTTTCCTTCACGACGGCCTCAGGCAGACCGACGATGGCAAATGCCGGCAGTCCATTGCTAAGGTCGACTTCGACTCGAACCACCGGCGCGTCCATTCCGTACTGCGCTCGGCTTAAGACTTCTGCCATTGCCATCCTTGGCTCCTTTGTCAGAGAAGAGAATTTCCACGGGGAACACGGGGATTCTCGGGTTGAGAGAAGAGAGTTACTCGCTTGATGCCGTCTTTCATCAAACGAGAATTGAAGTTCAAAATGAACCCTGTCCGGATTTGACTGCAGCGGAGATATGTCAGCACCTGGTTGACGTGAACTGGCTCCAGATGCCGAACGGACTTGATTTCTAAAATGAGTTTGTCCGGGACAAGGACGTCGATGCGGTAGCCCAGACCCAGATCGACGCCGCGATAGGTGACCGGTAGGGCAATCTGTGTGACGACATCTACACAGGCAGCACGGAGTTCCACTGCTAGAGCTTGCTCGTATACGGACTCGAACAAGCCCGGACCGAGCTCACGATGCACTGCAGTCGCAGCAGTTAATACTCGATCGATGAGTTCTGGGTCGCATTCCTTGACCATTAGTTCCACTGTCCTTGTGGCATAGCGTCCGAGGTGTAAAGCGGACGCTACTCTACCATGTTCTTTTCTTCCCCCGCGCTCCCCGCGTCCCCCGTGGAGATCTTCTTTCCCTCTAATGCCGCCAAGCGACCCTCCAGCGCTTCCAGTTTCTCGCGGGTGCGGCGCAGCACGCCGGCTTGAACATCGAACTCCTGGCGTGACACCAGATCCAGCTTCGCGATACCGGATTGCAGGATCGCTTTGAAGTTCGCTTCGAGGTCATTGCGAAGCGCAACCAATCCAGGCGGAACGGCTGCGGACAAGCGGCGGGCAAGATCGTCGAGTGAGCGTGGATCCATCAGAGATTCTCCGGTGTAGCGAGGCCGCAATGTAGAAGCCGGTTGCACGCGTGGCAAGCACACGAATGCGCCCGCTTTGTGACCACCCTGCGCGCATGTGCACCGCTGAGCGGCTTACCAGAATTCAAAACTGCCCTGCACTGAAGCAGCTGGCGATTTTTTGCGCACCAGCGCAGTGCGAACACGGTGTGCACACAGCCTCTCCGCCTACGTTTCTCATGCACGAATTCGTGGCATAGAAGATGCATTTCCGTACCGGCGCGAACGTCTGCTCGACCTAAGTCAACGACGCTCGCTTCACGAACGGGAGCCGTTACGCAATGAAGTTGATCACCGCGATCATCAAGCCCTTCAAGCTCGATGATGTTCGTCAGGCCGTCGCGGATATCGGCGTTCAAGGCATCACGGTGACCGAAGTGCAAGGCTTCGGACGACAACGCGGACACACAGAGCTTTATCGCGGCGCGGAGTATCGCGTCGACTTCTTACCGAAGACGAAGATTGAGCTCGCTGTTGACGACTCCATTGCCGAGCAAGTCGTGGAAGCGATCACGAATGTCGCACGCACCGGAAAGATCGGTGACGGAAAAATCTTCGTGATCGATCTGGAACAGGCAGTGCGGATTCGCACGGGCGAAATCGGTGTTGAAGCAGTTTGAGTGTTAACAGAGCAATCCTGGCACATCCACAAATAGAGCTATCTCTTCCGTAGGAGAACGACAGTGAAAAGACCTTTGGCAACGAGCCGCGCGCTCACCTTCCTGTGGAGCCTCGCGCTATTCGCGCTCGGCCTCATCGGGCCGGATCTCGCATCCGCACAGGACACGCCGGCAGCAACGCCTGCCACGGCTGAAGCTGCGGCACCGGCTGCCGATCAAGCGACGGCTGCTCCTGCGGAAACTGCACCCGCTGCAGCACCTGCCGCACCCAACTACGACAAGGGCGATGTCTCCTGGATGCTCGTCAGCACGCTGTTGGTGTTGATGATGGCCGTGCCGGCACTCGCACTGTTTTACGGCGGCATGGTGAGAGCGAAAAATATTCTTTCGCTTTCGATGCAAGTCTTCGTGACATTCAGTTTGATGTCGCTGCTTTGGGCCATCTACGGCTACAGCGTTGCGTTCACCGAAGGCAATGCCTTCTTCGGCGGTTTCAGCAAAATGTTCTTGAGTGGACTGGTTGACGCTGCCGGTAATCCCATGCCTGCTGCCACTTTCAACAAGGGCGTGTACATCCCTGAGTACGTCTACTGCGCATTCCAAATGACCTTCGCGGCGATCACGCCGTGCCTGATCGTCGGCGCATTCGCAGAGCGCATGAAATTCTCTGCAGTGCTGTTGTTCATGGTGTTGTGGTTCACCTTCTCGTATCTGCCGATCGCGCACATGGTGTGGTACTGGGCAGGCCCGGATGCGTTCACCGATGCAGCGGCCGCTGAAGCAGCGACGAAGACGGCCGGATTCCTGGCGCAGAAAGGTGCGCTCGACTTCGCAGGCGGCACGGTAGTGCACATCAATGCAGGTATCGCAGGTCTCGTCGGCTGCTTGCTCGTCGGCAAACGTAAGGGCTACGGCACCACGGCCATGGCTCCGCACAACGTGCCCTTCATCATGATCGGCGCCGCGCTGCTGTGGGTCGGCTGGTTCGGCTTCAATGTGGGCTCGAATCTCGAAGCGAACGGCTTCGCAGGTCAGGTCTTCATCAATACGTTCCTTGCTACGGCTGCAGCCGTGCTCGGTTGGACGTTCGGCGAATGGGTCTTCCGCGGTACACCGACCATGCTTGGCGCAGCCTCAGGCGCGGTCGCCGGATTGGTCGCGATCACCCCAGCATGCGGCTGGGTCGGCCCGATGGGCAGCATCGTGCTCGGTCTCCTTGCCGGCGTGGTGTGCTTGTTCGCGGTGACCAAGCTCAAGAGCGCGCTCGGCTACGACGACTCGCTCGACGTGTTCGGAGTGCACTGCGTCGGCGGCATCTTGGGCGCGATCCTCACGGGCGTGTTCAACAGCCCATCCCTGGGCGGCACGGGCATCTACGACTACGTTGCAGGTACCTGGGGCTATGCCGGCATGGGCACACAGGTGATCTCGCAGCTCTGGGGTGTCGGTGTCACGATCGTGTGGTCAGGCGTGGTGGCGTTCCTCTGCTACAAGCTCGTGGATGTGGTCATCGGCCTGCGCGTCACGGAGGAAGTCGAGACGGAAGGTCTCGATACCGCAGAGCACGGCGAACGCGCCTACAGTCTCTAAGCTCTACGTCCGGCCAGACGGCCGGAACTCGCCTCGAACGGGCGCCCCAGGCGCCCGTTCTTTTTTGTCCCGTTCTTTTTGTTCGTTCAAGCGTGATCCAGCGCACAGTCCATCGTCATGCCAGGGACTGTCTTAATCCGATTCCGAACCCTTCCTGATACACTGCCGCGCACCTCGAGCCGACGCCCTTCGCACGCAAGTGCATGGCGAAATTGATGAAACTGGTCACCGCAATCGTCAAACCTTTCAAAGTCGATGAGATCAGAGAGGCATTGTCGGAGACCGGCGTCGCCGGAATCACCGTGACAGAAGTGCGCGGCTTCGGCCGGCAGCGCGGGCACACCGAGCTATATCGAGGCGCTGAATACGTCGTCGACTTCTTGCCCAAGTGCAAAATCGAGATTGCCGTGGCAGAAGATCGCCTGGATGAGGTGTTGGAAACTTTGCGCAACGTCGCGAACACCGGACGGATGGGCGATGGCAAAGTTTTCGTGACCGAGTTGAATCACGTGGTGCGCATCCGAACGGGCGAAACCGACACGCAAGCCCTCTAGCGCTGTATCTGGAGATTCCCATGCTGCGAACCGTTGCGACTCTCACTTTGGCTGCCTCAGTACTGATGGCTGTGCAGAGTCATGCTGACGTCTACAAGTACAAGGACGACAAGGGCAACGTGCTCTACACGGATAAGCCCGCGACGTTGCCCGCCGAACGTCTCAACGTGCAATCGCAGAAAACTGACGTGGTCGCGATGCAAGCTCGCCAAGAAGCGGACATGAAGCGGTTGCAAGAACAGGACAAGGCGCGGCAACAAGCTGCTAACCAGCAATCCGATCAGCAGCAGGCTGCTCAGCTCAGCGCGAAAGACAAAGCCGAAAAGTGCACGCAGGCGCGCGAGCGCTACGACAAATACATGAATTCGCAAAAGCTGTACGAGCAGCAAGCCAATGGCGAGCGCCGTTATCTGACGAGCGAAGAGCTCGACGCCGCGCGCGCTTCAGCGAAGGCGACCATGGACGTACTCTGCAAATAACGCGCGGAGCTGGCGCACGATGCGAGTTGGATTTATCGGTTTGGGCGCCATGGGCCAAGGAATGGCGCGCAATCTACACAAGCACGGACTGCTCACGGCAGTCTGGAATCGCACCAAGGAAAAGGCGGATGCACTCGCACGCGAGACCAGCTGCAAGGCGGTAGCAACCGCTGAAGAGCTGCCAGCTCTCTGCGATGCCATCGTCATGTGCGTTTCCGCGGATGACGATGTCCTGTCGATAGTGGGCGCACTGTTGCCACACGTTGCAAAAGACACGTTAGTGATCGATTGCTCGACCGTGAGCGCAAGCACTGCGCGCTCGGCAGCATTCCGACTGCGAGACCGTGGCGCTCACTTCCTCGATGCTCCAGTCAGCGGCGGAACCGAAGGTGCTCGCGACGGCACGCTTGCCGTCATGGTGGGTGGCGAGGAATCCGCATTTCAACGCGCGCTGCCTATCTTGCAAGCCATGGGCAAAGCGGTGACTCACTTCGGCTCGAGCGGCTCGGGCCAAGCCGCGAAAGCGACCAATCAAATCATGTGCGCAGGCGTGATTCAGGCAGTGGCTGAAGCCATGGCATTCGCCAAGTCAGAAGACCTGCCGCTGGACAAACTCATCGACACGCTCGGGAAGGGCGCGGGCTCGAGTTGGTACTTCGTGCATCGCGCGCCCAATATCGTTCGCGACAACTACCCGGCAGGCTTTCGTGTTCGGTTGCACGAGAAGGATCTAAAAATTTGCCGCGCGATGGCTGCAGCGCACGGCGTGCAACTGCCGCTCATCGAAATGACACTCGTGCATTATCGGCGGCTCATCGAACAAGGACACGGAGACGAAGACATCTCCACGCTATTCCGCCTGAAGGACGCGCTGTTCGCGGCGGCGCGCGATTCGAAACGTCCTCCCGAAAATTAGCGGTTGGCATGGCCGCGACCCAATCGCAGTTGCGTGCCACGGCGCCCGCCTTCTTCGTACCGGATTTGTGCCGCCCGCGCGCGGTGCTGGCAGTCGTATTGATCGTCGAGTTGGTGGCGATCATTTTTGCGATTGCACGCCAAGCTCTGCACAGCAATTTTTGGATCGATCTAGCGACGTGCTCGCTGTTCCTGCTATGGATGGGGCTCGCATGCGCGGCCGTCCTGTGTCGCATGCGTCCTTACCTACAGCGGATTGCGCCGGCACGAGCATCCTCGCTCGCGTTGTTCTTGCTCGTACTCACGGTCGGCATCGTCTCCGAAGTCGTGTATCGAATCGGTCGGTTCTATTCCCTGCCCGAGCAGCCCGATCCGCTCTTCCCGCAAGACCACGCGGGATTTCTACTGCGCAATCTCGCTGTCGGCTTCATCGTGAGCGCTCTTGCGCTGCGCTATTTCTACGTCAGTGCCGAATGGAAACGCAGCATCGAGATGGAAGCGCTCGCACGGATTCGCGCTTTGCAGGCGCGCATACGGCCACATTTCCTATTCAACAGCATGAACACGATTGCCGCACTGACGCGCTCGAATCCTGCACAGGCTGAGCAAGCGGTCGAAGATCTCGCCGATCTGTTTCGCGCGAGCCTGCACGACGCGAACACGCAAATCACTTTGGAAGAAGAACTCGACATCGCGCGAACGCATGAGCGCATCGAGCAGTTGCGCCTCGGAGATCGATTGCGAGTGACCTGGGACGTCGATGAGCTGCCGATAGATGCGCATGTGCCTTGCCTGATCGTGCAGCCGCTATTGGAAAACGCGGTGTATCACGGCATCGAAATGCTCGCCGAAGGCGGACATATTCGCATCACCGGGCGCCGCAAAGATCCGATGCTCGAACTGGAAGTACGCAATCCCATTCCGTTGGCGGCCGGCTACAGCGAACGCGAAGGCAATCGGATGGCCTTGGAAAACATCCGTCAAAGACTCGAACTCGCCTGGCCAGGTCAAGCACGCGTGATAATCGAGCAGAGCGAGGGCGAATTTTGCGCCCGGCTGATATTTCCGTATGCTGCGAGCACTGAAGATTGATCGCAGACCGCGCGGCCGGCCGGGTTCTTATCGAACAACCTCCAATGATGCTTCCAACATGAAACTGCTGATCGTGGACGATGAGCCTCCGGCTCGCGACCGCTTACGCCGCCTCATTGCCGAGTTCGAAGACTGCGAAGTGATTGCCGAAGCCAGCAACGGCGAAGAAGCTTTGGCGCAGTGTAGCGAGGAACGCCCCGATGTCGTCCTACTCGACATTCGTATGCCGGGGCTTTCCGGGATTCAAATCGCCCGGCACATCGATAGTCTCGAAGACCCACCCGCCATCATCTTCACCACGGCGTACGACCAATACGCGGTGGAAGCCTTCGAGACCGAGGCAGTCGGTTACTTGCTAAAGCCTGTGCGCAAGGAAAAACTGGCACACGCACTGCGTCACGCAGCGCGTATCTCGCCAAGCAGACTGATCAAGGTCGCCGAATCGGCCCGCGTCGAACATCGGCGCGAGCAGATCTGCGCGCGGCTCGGCGAGCAATTGAAGCTCATTCCGATCCGCGACATCTATTACTTCCTCGCCGACCAAAAGTACGTGACCGTCAAGCACGTCAACGGCGAGAACTTGATCGACGAATCGCTGAAGTCGTTGGCCGAGGAATTCGCACCCGATTTCGTGCGCATCCATCGCAATGCATTGGTCGCGGAGAAGAAGATCTCTGCGGTCGAGAGAACCGATGCCGGTCAGTACGTGGTGAGAATGCGCGATTGCGGCGATGTGCTGGAAGTCAGCCGCCGTCACGCGGCAGAACTGCTGCGCCGGATCCGCGGCGAAGGTTAGAACTTCCCCATCCGCCGCACGCTAGACCAGAGCATCAAACCGCGTGCAACCAGCTTCAACGCACGCCCTGGCCCCCACATCGAGATTGCGGCAACACCGACGGAAATCACTGCGGGGTTGGTAAGCACAGCGCGCGCAATCTTTAGTCCGCGATCGATGCGTCCTAGGTCCGTTTCGATAACCTCTGCCTCCTGCGCAACCTGACTGCGTTCGATGGCGCATCGCTGTTGGAGCTGCTCGCGACGTCGACTGAGTGCAGCTGTGCGCGATTCAGCGGGCATGGCTAAGGCTTCGCTCGCAATTGATCGCGATCGCGAGCAAGTTCGGTGAGCGTGCCGCTCAGCAAACGCGGTTTGTTCTTGAGTCGAGCATTCAGGGTCAGCGCGCCGCCTAACGCGATGAGAACAAACACGATCACCATCGAGAGCGCGGCAAGCACACGATGCGAATCCCAAAAAACGAAAATCACGGTCAAGGCCGCCAGGAACAACGCCATCATCGCTGCGAAAGCCGCGACGAAGGCCCACATCAGTAGGCCTGCGGCTCGATGGATTTCTTCTTGGACTTCAGTCGTCAGTAGTTCCAGACGCGTGTGCAAGAGGCCGATGAGCGTACCCGCGAAATGGCTCAGCGAATGAAAGAGCCCGGTTGCTGATGCGGCGGGAGGCGACTGAGAGTCTGTCATGCGCAGTTAGGAACGGCGGCTCAGCAACATGCCAACCAATAAGCCGATGCCCGCGGCAATTCCGACCGACTGCCAGGGATTGTCGCGAACATACTCGTCCGTTGCGTCCGCGATTTCCTTCGCGCGACGAACGGCGTCTTGTTCGATTGCCGTCAAACGCGCTTTGGCTTGGCGCAAGGATTCCTCGGCACGCGCCCGCACGGCCTGGATCTTTTCGCCTGCCTGCGTCGAAGTTGCACTCAGCAGTGCTTCGGCGTCGCTCACGACGCTCTTCAAATCGGACACCAATTGATCGGTTGAGATTTCGGCATTCATACTTTTCTCCATCGATGCGCCAACGTAGCGCTACCCGCAGGAACTCGGTACCGCTCGGCTGTCACCGAATACGGCGCCGATGTTAGCCCTGCGCAGCCGACACCGGCAATAAACCTAACCCGAACAGACCTACGTACTTCAGGCGGTGCTAGCATTGCGGCCCGTTAGCGCCACCGAAAAAACCGGAGCTTGAAGATGAACTCGCCGCAACGAGCAGTGGCGCCCCGCGATCGCTTTTACGCACGCACTTTTGCGGTACTGACGACCGTCACGCTCGGCATCGCGCTGTTCAAAATCGTGGAGCCCTTCATCGGTCCGCTGCTATGGGCCATGTTCCTCGCCTTCCTGCTCCATCCGCTGCAAATTCGTCTGACTAGACGCCTGAAAGGTCGCGCGCACATCTCTGCCTTTTTGCTGACGGCGCTCACGGTGGTCGTGATCATCGGCCCGCTCACCGGCTTAGGCACGGCCTTCGTCACGCAAGTGAACGAACTGTTGCAGCAGGCGCAGAGTGCTGTCGGTGCAGAGTCCAGAAATAACGTACTCGACCTCACCAATGTTCCTAGGGTGCAAGACGCGCTCGCTTGGTTGGATCGCACATTCGACATCGACGTGGCACAGGTGCGCTCTTGGGCGGCTCAAGGCTCACGCAGCCTATTGCAGGCATTGGCTTCGATGAGCGGCCGCGTCTTTCTCGGTGCGGTGGGTGCGGTCGTCGGCTTCGTGCTGATGATGTTCATGATGTTCTTCTTCATTCGCGACGGCGCGGAGATGCTGCGCACCGTTCGCGATTTGATCCCGATGTCGGAACTGCACAAAGACAAGCTGTTCGATCATCTCGCGGGTGTCACGCGCGCGATTGTGTACGGCACGGGACTAACGGCACTCATTCAAGGCACCCTCGTGGGCATTGCCTTCCTGATCGTGCATCTGCCCTCGCCCGTCGTGTTTGGCGTGCTTGCCGCTTTGGCTGCGCTGTTGCCATTTGGAGGCACGGCGCTCGTGTGGATTCCGGCTGCTATCGTGCTCGCGCTGCAGGGCCGATGGGGCGCGACGATCTTCTTGTTGATTTGGGGCGGACTGCTCGTGTCCCTGGTCGATAACGTCGTGCGTCCGATGCTGGTGTCGGGCCGTGCTGCGGTCGGCACATTAACTGTATTCATCGGCGTCTTGGGTGGCGTCGCGGCGTTCGGCGCGATCGGCCTCTTCCTGGGTCCTGTCGTATTGGCGCTGATCATTGCGCTGATTCGATTTGCTCTTGAACTTAGACGCAGCGACACGCGGATTGTGACGGAGTAGCTGAGTAGTCATGGCTTCGATTCGAATCGCCACACGCCAAAGCCGCCTCGCCTTGTGGCAGGCGGAACACGTCGCCGGTTTGTTGCGAACGGCTCACCCGGATCTGGACGTAACGCTGGTGCCAATGACGACGCAAGGCGATCGCATTCTCGATCGGGCGCTGAGCGATGTCGGCGGCAAAGGTTTGTTCATCAAGGAACTCGAACTTGCGATGGCCGAGAATCGCGCCGATATCGCGGTTCACTCCATGAAAGATGTGCCGAGCGAATTGCCAGAAGGGATGTACCTCGCCGCAATGCTGCCGCGCGCGGATCCACGCGATGCGTTCGTGTCCACTCGCTTCGATTCTTTCGATGGCCTACCTCAGGGCGCGCGCGTAGGGACTTCAAGCTTGCGGCGGCAAAGCCAGCTGCTCGCCAATCGGCCCGACCTCGAACTGATCACTCTGCGCGGCAACGTGGATACTCGCCTCCGCAAGCTCGATGAAGGCCAGTACGACGCCATCATTCTCGCCGCCGCCGGGTTGCTGCGGCTCGGGCTCGAGCAACGCATCGCTCACTACATCGATGTGGAGCGCTCGGTGCCGGCCGTAGGCCAAGGCATCATCGGAATCGAATGCCGTTCCGCGGATGCGCACACGATCGAGCGGGTCGCAGTGCTCAACGACGCTCAAGCCTGGAAGTGTTGCGAAGCCGAGCGCTCATTTGCAGAGCGGCTGCAAGGAAGTTGCCAATCGCCGATCGGCGGGTTTGCCGACATTCGCGATGGACAACTGCAGCTGCGCGGCGTGATCGCAGCTCCGGACGGGCGCGAGGTGTATCGAGGCAACAATGCCGGCTCGCCTCTCGATGCGAAGAATCTTGGGCGCGCCCTCGCGGAGCGTCTCTTGGCAGCGGGAGCGGCAGCGCTGCTCGAGCGGTTACGCCAGTGAACATCATTCCGAAAGTCGTCGCACCACTGACGGGGTTGTCGGTGCTGGTGACGCGTCCGCTTCCGCAGGGAGAAATCCTCTGTAGTGCAATACGTCAGCTCGGCGGCGAGGCGGTGAGTTTTCCGACGATCGAGATTCAACAACTCTCGACGTGCCTAAGTGCCACGTATGACCTGGCGATTTTCGTCAGCGTGAATGCAGTGCAATTCGGGCTGCCGTTGTTGGCACAACAGCCGCACATCAAGCTCGCCGCCATCGGACGCGCCACGGCCGCCGCATTAAAGCAAGCGCAACGTCCGGCGCACATCGTTCCGGAAGGCGAGTCGAACAGCGAATCGCTACTGACCCATCCTGAGTTAGCGGCCGGCGATATCCGTCGCGCTGTGATCATCCGCGGCGAGGGTGGCCGCGAACTGCTGCACGAGACCCTGACGACACGCGGCATCGAAGTGCACTCGTGCGAGGTGTATCGCAGAGCCGTACCGCAGGTGACGGCCGAGGCGCTTGCCGCATTGGAGCAATATTGGTCTGAGAATGGCATCGATGCGGTGACCCTCACCAGTATCGAAACGCTGCAGAATCTGCTGACGCTGCTGACCGAGCGCTCGCGCGCGTGGTTGCGGAGTACTGTACTGATTGCGGCCAGCGAGCGAATCGCCCAGGCTGCCCGGTCATTGGGGCTCGCCGGTTCGATCGTGAATGCGGGAGGTGCCGACGACGCGTCCATGCTCGGTGCACTGAGTACCTTGAACACGCGCGCCCGCGCCTCGCTCGTGCACGGGCTCGGATAGAATGTCCGCGCGTTCACACAGTCCATGCCTATGTCTGATCCTGCTTCCACTTCACTCATTTCCGAACCGCCCAAGGGTGGCCGGCGCGCCCACACTTACAGCCGCTTGACCACTGCCATCGCGGTGCTCGCGTTGGCGACGGGCGTCTATACGTTGCTGCGACTGGATTCCACTCGCGACCGGGTCGATGCCGTCAAAGACACCGCACGCGCGATCCAATCCGAGAACGAGCGGTTGCACCAACAACTGGCCGATGCGGCAACACGCGATCAAGATGCGCTTGCGGATTTGCGCCGTCGCGCTGACGCCATGAACTCGGTGCCACAGCAAATCGAAGAGCTCAATGCCGGTGTCGATGAGCTGCGCGGGCGCGCTCAAGGACCCGAGCGCGCTTGGTCTCGCGCCGAGGCCTTGTTCTTGCTGCAACTCGCGCAACGACGACTTGAATTGGAGCGAGACGTGCAGACCGCAATCGTCGCGCTAGAGTCCGCCGATGCACGGCTAGCGGCGCTAAAGTCGGATGCGTTCGCCGCGGTACGCAAGCAAATCGCGCGCGATCTGCAAGCATTGCGTGCGGTCCGCGAACCGGACATCACCGGCATCCTCGCTCGGCTCAGCACACTGGAGGAGCAATCCGAAAAGCTTCCGGTGAAGGGGATCGTCGCGCAAGAACGCAGCACCGCCAACCGCTCCGACGTGCCGCAAGGCGTATTTGCGCGCGCTTGGGGATTACTGCGTAACGCCCTGGCTAGTTTGATTGTGGTCCGCCGCGTCGACATGGCCGAAGGCACCGTGCTGACTCGGCAAGAGGCATTGCTGCGACGTGAGCATTTGCAGCTGCTGCTACTTTCGGCTCGCACTGCTGCCTCGCGCCATGACGCCAAGAACTATGTGGCCTCGTTGGCGGCCGCGCGAACCTGGATCGGTGATTTGTTCGACACGGCTTCGCCCGCCACTCAATCCGCACAAACTGAAATCCGCGCGCTTGAACAGATCGACGTGGATCCACCCTTGCCCAATATCGACGCCGCAGATGCACTGCGTCGCATGAGCGGGTCTTCAGCGGTGGAACGTTAGCCGCCATGAAGAAAGGACTCTATCTCGCAGCGGCGCTGCTTCTCGGCGCGGTGCTCGCTTCGGTGCTGATGCGCGACACGGGTTACGTGGCGATTCGTTTTGCGGGCTACCTCATCGAGATGTCCGCAGTGACCTTCGTCTTGGCGGCGATCGCTCTGTATGCGCTGATTCGATTGCTGGTGCGTGCCTTCAACGCTCGCCGCTTGTGGAAGGAACAGCAACGCGCGCGGCGCTGGGAACGCGCTCGCCGCAGCATGGCCCAAGGCACGCTCGAGCTCGCCGAGGGCCTGTGGGACACGGCGGAGAACACGCTCATCCGTTACGCCCGAGAGGCGGAAATGCCAGCCGCGCATTACCTGATCGCGGCGCGCGCTGCGGATTTGCAAGGCGCCGAACAGCGCCGCGACGAATGGCTCAACAAGGCAATGGAATTTGCTCCGACGCAGCGCGCACCCGCGTTGATCATGCAGGCGGAAGCACATCTGAAGCACAAGCGTTTCGCCGCAGCACAGACAGCGCTCGAGCAGCTCGAAGCGAGTGGCGAGATGAATGCGCGGGGCTTGCTGCTGCTCGCTCGCGTGTATCGGCAAACTGGAGATTGGGAGCGCCTCCAAGCGCTCGAGCCGAAGCTTCGCAAGACGCGCGGCATTCCGGCATCGGTTGCCGATGAAACGGTAGAGCAAGTCCATCTCGACCGCCTCAAAGCTGCCGGCAAAGCTGGGGACTTCCAACAATTGAGCTCGGTCTGGAAGGATCTGCCCAAATCGATCGCGCAACGCACCGAAGTCATCGCAACGTATGCACGCGGGTGCATGGCGTGCGGACGACAAGACGCCGCCGAGAAAGAACTGCGAGATGCGATCGACCGTCAGTGGGATGAACCGCTCGTCCTTCTGTATGGCGAGTTGGAGCCCGACGATGCGCTGGGAACATTGGAGCGGGCGGAGCGCTGGCTACCCGATCATCGCGAAGACTCGGCGCTGCTGCTCACGTGTGCCCGCCTATCGGCTCGCGCCGAACTTTACGGCAAAGCGCGCAGCTACCTGGAAACGAGTGTCGCGATCAAACCCCGCCTCGAGGCCTATCAACTCTTGGCGGACTTCATGGACCAAACCGGCGATCGCGATCGGGCGTTGCAGGCCTTGCAC
>DASTSB010000399.1:0-20534 GCA_035760885.1 Steroidobacteraceae bacterium
ACCGCGAGATGGACTACCGCGCCAAAAGCGCTTGCTCAGCAATCGCACCAACTCCGATGCGATAGGTGCTTGCGTGGGCGAAGCGTCCATCTTCGGCAGAGGCAGTTCGCAATACTGCACGGCATCCAGGGCAACTGCATCGTACGCATAGACTTCGTGTCCGAAGCCTTCAAGCCCGAGCACTTCACCCGCCGTGTGAAACGATTGGATCTCTTCATCGCCGTCGGCAGTGATGCGCGTGAGTTTCACCGTGCCACGCCGAATCGCATACATCGAAGTCGCTCCGGCACCGGCATGGAAGAGCACTCTGCCGGGCGGAATGCTGCGCAGCGCACTCGTGGGTCGCTGCGAACGCGCGCCCTCAAGCGCGATCAATCCGGTAAGGCGGCAGATCGCGTTCAAGTCGCAATCTCGACAGGAAATTGGCGCGTCGCATGAATCGGTCGGCATGCCGGCAGTTAAGCAGAGCGCGCCGGCGGATAAATTGATCTAGATCAAGGGCGCGCTCGATCCAACCTTTAAGCTGCGTGAGCGCGCTCTTGCGCTGCGATGAATGGATCGATAGTGCTATCGCGAAACGCTGCCTATACGGCAAATGAACATAAGCGGCGCTACGGGCGCGTCGCTCAAGTCATGCCCCAGGCGGAATGGGACGCCGCATTCGAGCTGATCGAAAGCATCGAAAAGCTCAAGTCTGAGCGCAATGCCATCGTGCTCGCTCATAACTATCAACGACCGGAGATCTATCACGGGGTCGCAGATCTACACGGCGATTCGCTCGCGCTGGCCCGCCGCGCAGCCGCGTGCGATGCGGACGTGATCGTCATGTGCGGCGTGCGATTCATGGCCGAGACAGCCAAGTTGCTGTCGCCTAACAAAACGGTCTTGTTGCCAGCGGCGGATGCAGGCTGTTCTCTTGCCGATTCCATCAGTGCGGAGGATGTCCGCGCGTTGCGCCGACAGCATCCCGGCGTGCCTGTCGTCTGTTACGTCAATACGAGCGCAGCGGTCAAAGCCGAGTGCGACGTCTGCTGCACGTCTGCAAATGCACTGGAGATCGTCGAGTCGCTCGGAACGCCGGCCGTGATCTTCGTCCCCGATGAGTACTTGGCGAACTATGTTGCCGCGCGTACGTCGGTGCGGATCATTCCATGGCGAGGGCGCTGCGAAGTGCATGAGCGCTTCACCGGTGAGCAGATTGCGAGCTATCGGAACGACACGCGAGCTTACGTGCTCGCACATCCGGAATGCCCGCCGGAGGTTCAGCGCGCCGCCGATTACGTCGGCTCGACGTCAGGAATGATCGCCAAGCTCAGCGAACGCCGTCCCGATCGTGCTGTGTTGATCACCGAGTGCTCGATGGCGAGCAACATTTGCGCCGAGTTTCCAGACACCAAATTCATTCAGCCCTGCAATCTGTGTCCGCATATGCAGCGCATCACCTTGCGAGGTATCGAGCACGCGCTGCGGGACTTGCAACCCGCGATCGAATTGCCGCAATCAGTGGCCTATGCGGCAAGCGTGTGCGTGCGACGCATGGTCGATTTCGAGCTCACGCGAGTTGCCTGATGCGTGTTAGGACGGATGTTCTCATCGTCGGTGCAGGACTTGCTGGACTGACAACCGCACTGCATGCGCGCGGCCGACAGGTCACCGTCATTACGGCGGATCCTGCTGGCGAATCCTTCGCTGCGAGCGATCTCGCGCAAGGTGGTATCGCTGCGGCGATGGGGAAGGACGACGCCGTCAGCCTGCATTACGAAGATACGTTGCGTGCGGGCGGTTCGTGCGTCAATCGTGCGGCGGCACGCACTTTGTGCGGACAGGCACCCGACGCCATCGCTTCCCTCGAAGCTATGGGGGTGGTTTTCGCGCGAGATGGAGAGCGCTATGCGCTTCATGCCGAAGCGGCACATTCGCGCGCTCGCGTGTTGCACGTCGGCGATGCGTCCGGCGCAGCAATCATGCGCACCGTGCGTGCGGCAGTCGCAGCGGTGCCGGCCATTGAGGTCATGCACTCCGTCCGCGTACACAATCTTTTGCGTGGCGATGACGGCATCGTTGGGATCGCGGCGCAAGGACCCATGGGTCCGATGACGATCGTTGCCAACGCGGTGGTCATCGCAAGCGGTGGCGTTGGCGGCTTATTTCAATATTCGACCAATCCGTTGAGCGCGTGCGGTGATGGGATCGCACTGGCGCTGGCCGCAGGTGCGCGAGCCCGCGATTTGGAGTTCGTGCAGTTTCACCCAACGGCATTGGATGTGGAGTGCCAGCCGTTGCCCCTGATTAGTGAGGCGCTTCGAGGCGCGGGCGCAGCGCTCATCGATGAGAACGGCGTGCCGATCGTGGACCACGGTCGCGGCGCCCTGGAACCGCGCGATGTGGTGGCGCGCGCAGTCTATTGCGCTCAGCGCCAGGGCAGGCGCGTGATGCTCGATGCGACTTCATGCGATCCAAACATGTTTCCTTCCATTCGCCGATCGTGCCGCAAGCATGGTTTCGACTTGGCGCGCGAACCGATTCCGATCACGCCGGCGATGCACTACTGCATGGGTGGGATCGCGACAGATTTGCACGGACGCACGAGTCTGCGTGGCTTGTTTGCGGTCGGAGAGGCGGCTTGTACCGGCGTACACGGCGCCAACCGCCTCGCCAGCAATTCGTTGCTCGAGGCCGTGGTGTTCGGAAAACGCCTGGGTGAAACGTTGTCTCGCGAACCCTCAAAACGTGTGCGATCGCGCGTTGAAGACGCCCATGAACTGGAGCAGCCGGAAGCGTCCCGTTTGCGCGAGCTGCGGCCGATTCTCTGGCGATACCTGGGTATCGTTCGGACGCGCGCGGGGCTCCTCGAAGGGATCGATGCAGTCAACGCACTGCGCGATCGCTTCAGGGATCGTTCCGTCTTAACGCAAGCAAGGTTGCGATTGGCGCATAGCATGCTGTCCGCTGCCTTGCGCCGCGGAGTGAGTTGTGGCGCACACTTTCGCAGTGACGATGCTGAAGTCGTCTCGATGCTGCATGCAGGCTGATCTAGATCAGCATTGGCCCGTGGACGTTCGGGCACGCTTCACCCATGAGCAAACATAGTTCGTATAAAGCCTTGCCCCTGGTCTATTCGTGTTCGGGGTGCTCGAGCGCTGCGCAGTTGGCGAATCACGCAGCGGTGCGGCTCGATCGAGAACAAGTGGCCGAGATGTCGTGCATCGCGGGTGTGGGCGGTGATGTGCCCTCACTGGTGCAAACCGCACGCAGCGGTCGGCCGATCGTTGCGCTCGATGGATGTTCACTACATTGCGTCAAGAACACGCTGGCGCG
This sequence comes from Steroidobacteraceae bacterium, assembly GCA_035760885.1. Classification (GTDB taxonomy): domain Bacteria; phylum Pseudomonadota; class Gammaproteobacteria; order Steroidobacterales; family Steroidobacteraceae; genus Steroidobacter. The sequence continues at coordinate 3,319 of DASTSB010000399.1, forward strand.
ACACGCAGTTCAGCCGACGTGGCATTACACGCTTTCGGATTTCGGAGTGCGAAAACGCTATCACACCGATTTCTCTCCGGAAGATGCGAATGAAATCGTTGCGCGCGTGGTCGAGGACTTGAAGCCGGAAAACAATCTCACACAAGACACAGAGCAGCTGAGCCGCGCTCAGGCCTCGGCTGCTGGCTCGTGACAGGAGCGATGTCAGTCGGCGTCATGGGTCAACGGTCACGAGTCACGCGTCGGAAAGCAGCGGTCGCACATCTACACTTCACACGTCACACGCAGCGCACAGCCATCGGAACTCTGGGTTCTCCGTGTTCTCCGTGTGAAATTCTGAGGTCTAGTATCGCTGAAACACCAGCGACGCATTCGTCCCACCGAATCCGAAGCTATTCGACATCACCGTATCGAGTCGCGCCGCACGCGATTCGCGGACGACCGGAAGATCCCCGCACGCAGGATCGAGTTCTTCGATATTGGCGGACCCCGCAACGAACCCCTGCTGCATCATCAGCAATGAATAGATCGCCTCGTGCACGCCGGCTGCACCCAGCGAATGACCGGATAGTGATTTTGTAGAGGACAGAGGCGGCACTCCAGCGCCGAACACCTCGCGCAGCGCATTCAGTTCGATGATGTCCCCAACCGGTGTGGACGTTCCGTGCGTGTTCACATAGTCGACTGTGCCTGCGACGTTCGCCAACGCGTGGCGCATGCAGCGCACCGCGCCTTCGCCGGAAGGTTGAACCATGTCAGCACCGTCCGCTGTGACGCCGAATCCAACCAGCTCAGCGTAGATGCGTGCACCGCGTGCCCGAGCGTGCTCCAACGATTCAAGCACGAGCATGCCCCCGCCCGCGGCGATGACGAAACCATCGCGACTCGCATCGTATGCGCGCGATGCGGTGTGTGGTTCGTCATTGCGCGAGGACGACAGCGCGCCCATCGCGTCGAACAAACACGTCAATGACCAATGTTCTTCTTCGCCGCCGCCGCAGAACATCACGTCCTGATTGCCCCAGCGGATTTGTTCTGCCGCTGCCCCTATGCAATGCGCGCTCGTCGCGCATGCGGACGTGATCGAATAGCTCACGCCTTTGATGCGATAGGTGGTGGCCAAACACGCGGCAACGGTGCTGCTCATCGTACGCGGCACGCGCGTCGCGCCGACTTTGCGGACTCCGCGCTGCCGCAGCACATCGGCAGCTTCGACCAGGTTTGCCGAAGAAGCCCCGCCGCTACCTGCGATCAGTCCGGTTCGTGGACAACTCACTTGTGCTTCGGTCAGACCGCTGTCCGCGATCGCTTGTTTGAGTGCAACAGCCGCGTAGCCCGCCGCGTCACCCATGAAGCGCAAATCGCGGCGATCGAGGTGCTGGTCCAGTGCAATGTGTGGTTTGCCCGCGATTGCCGTGCGCAGACCAAGCTGTGCGTACTCAGGTATGCTGCGAATTCCAGAGCAGGAAAATTCGAGCGAGTGCGCGACCGTATCTAGATCATTGCCCAGACACGAGACGATGCCCATGCCCGTCACGACGACGCGCCTCATGCGATCGCTGACGTCATCGATGCAGGCGTTTCGAAGAGACCCACACGCAGTCCGCTTGCTGAGTAGATTTGCTTGCCATCCGCGCTCAAGCTGCCGTCGCCTAGAATCATGACCAGTTTGCGCGCGATGACACGCTTCACATCGATCCGGTAGCTCACGCGCTTTACCGTCGGCAGCACTTGTCCGAAGAAGCGGACTTCTTCTACACCCAGTGCGCGGCCTAAACCCTTGTGCCCACTCCAGCCTAGGAAGAAGCCGATCAATTGCCACAGGGCATCTAGCCCCAGGCAACCTGGCATCACGGGATCGCCGCGGAAATGGCATTGGAAAAACCACATCGAAGGATCGATATCGAGTTCCGCGCGAATCTCCCCGCGTCCGAATGCGCCGCCGCGATCGCTGATGTGCGTGATGCGATCCACCATCCGCATCGCGCCTGTGGGCAGCTTGGGCGTGTTCGGGCCGAACAGCTCACCTTCGCCGCACGCGATGATTTCTTCGAGTGAATAGGAGGAGGGACGCGGCAGCGTTGCCGCAGGAGAGTGAAGCAGGGCGTGTGTTTGCATGCGGCCTATTACACAGGCTCGCGCCGCTTACAGTGTTGATCTAAATCAATTCAAGGCTGCGCGTTTGGTGAGGGCAGCGCGCGCAGTCTGATTCTGTGCGCGCCTTCACGATGGACCGCGATCGGCCGATCAACCGACTGCTTTCTCGAGCTCCGGCACGATGGAGAATAGATCGCCAACCAAACCGTAATCGGCGACCTCGAAGATCGGCGCTTCAGGATCTTTGTTGATCGCAACGATCGTGCGTGCGTCTTTGATGCCGGTGAGATGTTGGATCGCACCGGAAATGCCGATCGCGATGTAGAGCTCCGGCGAGATGATCTTGCCGGTCTGTCCGACTTGCAGATCGTTCGGTGCATAACCGGCATCGACTGCAGCTCGAGATGCACCGACGGCGGCTCCCAATTTGTCGGCGAGTCCGTAGAGCAAATTGAAATTCTCGGCGCTGCCAAGCGCGCGTCCGCCCGAGACGACTCGATTCGCGGTCTGCAAATCCGGTCTTCCGGATTTCGCAGCGGAACGTTCCACGAACCGCGTGTGCGTTGGTAATTCAGCAGTGGGCGACGTCGATTCAACAGCAGCAGAGCCTGCGCTCGCCGCCGGCTGAAATGATGCGGTCCGCACGGTTGCAACCAGTTTTCGGTCGGACGGTGCTTCGATCGTCACCACAGCGTTGCCCGCGTAGATCGGCCGACGAAAGGTGTATTCGCCTTCGACGGCCATGACGTCACTCAGCTGACCGACGCCGAGTAGCGCGGCGACGCGCGGCAGCAAATCTTTGCCGAACGTAGTGGAAGGCGCGAGCACGTGCGTGTAGTCCGTTGCGAGTGCGACCACTTGCGGTGCGATCACAGCGGCGAGGGGTTCCGCATTTGCGGCGTGCTCAACGTTTAGCACGCGATTTACGCCAGCGAGGCTGGCCGCTTGATTCGCCACGTCACCGGCATTGCTGGCGAAGACGGCGACGTCGATCGTGCCGCCGATTTTGGCGGCGCAGCTCACGCACTTCGCGGTGGCGGGATTGAGTTTGCCGGCATGGTGTTCGGCAATGACGAGAATCTTGGCCATTAGAGCAACCCCTTCTGCTTCAGTGCCGCAACCAATTCGGGAACATCCTTCACCATCGCGCCTTTTTGGCGTGCAGCAGGTGGTTCGTATTTGACCGTGCGGAACTGCGGTGTGACTTCGACCCCGAGATCGTTGAGCGCCAAGGTGTCGAGCGGCTTTTTCTTGGCCTTCATGATTTCCGGCAGCTTCACGTACCGTGGTTCATTGAGACGCAGGTCAGTCGTGATCACCGCGGGCAACTCCACTTCGATGGTTTCAAGTCCGGCGTCGACCTCTCGGGTGACACGCGCGCTGCTGCCCTGCAGCTCGACATTCGATGCGAACGTCGCTTGCGGACGGTTCCACAACGCCGCGACCATTTGACCGGTTTGATTGTTGTCGTCATCGATGCCTTGTTTGCCCAGCAACACGATCTGCGGCTGTTCGCGTTCGATGAGTTGCAGAAACACACGCGCGGCAGCGAGCGGTTCGAGCGGCGTATCCGATTGCACGAGGATTGCGCGGTCCGCTCCCATGGCAAGGCCTAGGCGCAGTTGTTGCTGCGTGTCTGCAGGCCCGATGCTGGCGACCACTACTTCAGTGGCGCCGCCTTTCTCGCGAATGCGCAAGGCTTCCTCGAGTGCGATCTCATCGAACGGGTTGATGCTCATCTTCACCCCGTCCGTCATGATCCCGCTGCCGTCCGGTTTCACCCGCACGCGAACGTTGTAATCGATGACTCGCTTCAAACCGACCAGAATCTTGCTCACAGGGGCTCCATTCAAGCAGCTTGACCGGCCTCGAGCCGATCAGGGCCGCGCATGATACAGGGTCAGGCGATTCCGCCGTCAGTCGCTAATGGACAAGGCCGTGTAGGGTTCCATCCCCACCCGTTCCGGGCATTCCGACCGCCTTCTGCGGCTCGCGCCCGGTACACTAACGGCTCTCATTGGCAGCTCGTCCAGATATGCCCGATTCACTTGGATTCAGACTCAAGCTGGGCGTGATCGCGCCCACGACCAACACGGTGGTGCAGCCCGAGTTCGATGCACTGCGTCCACGCGGCGTGACGAATCAGATGACGCGCGTCGTCATCCCCGACACGCCCGTAGGCACCGAACAAGAATTCGCCAACATGATGAGCACCGTGCGGAGCTCGATCGAAGCGGCGGTCGATTCGGTGATGGCCTGTTCCCCCGCGGCAATCGCCATGGGCATGTCGGCCGAGACGTTTTGGGAGGGCACGCTCGATCCGAATGGCGTGCAGGCTCACCTCGAAGCACGCGCGGGCGTGAAGGTTATTTTGGGCGCTCAGGCCTGTCAGCAAGCCATCCAGCGCTATGGTGGTATCCGCCGTATCAGCCTGATCACCCCATATATGCCCTCTGGCGACGCCCAGGTCCGCCGCGCCTTCACCGACAGCGGTTATGAGGTCATCAACCTCCTTGGCCTCAAGTGCAATAGCCCGCTCTTAATGGCTCACGAACCTCCGGAACGACTGCGCCGCGCCGTCCGCGAAGTCGACGACTCGTCCGTCGAACTGATTCTGCAAGTCGGCGCAAACCTTGCCTTCGCCAAGGTGGCCGCCGAGGCCGAACAATGGCTTGGCAAACCCGTCCTCGCCGTCAACACCTGCACCTATTGGCATGCCCTAAGGACCTGCGGCATCGAAGACAAAATCGAGGGGTTTGGGTCGCTGTTGATGGAGCACTGAGGGAAGCGGTTAGCGGTTAGCGGTTAGTACCTAAGGCGAAGAAAATGACGCCGATGACTTATAGCGGGAATCGGGGACTGAGAAATCAGATGTGCCGTCTATGCAAAAACGCTGCTTCCTAACCGCTAACCGCCAACCGCTTCTTCCTCCACTGTGATCCCCACCACAGTCGCATTCTGTATGCGGCACTAGGCTGCGATTTTGGTAAGGTTTCCACCTGTCTAAACCCGTGAAGTTCGTTATGCGCACCATTCGTCCCAGTGCTGGTCTTGCCAATGTCCGCTATGAGATACGCGGAGATCTGGCCCGTCGAGCCCACGAAATGGAGCGAATGGGCTATGACATCGTGCCGCTCAATATCGGCAATCCCGGTGTGTTTGGTTTCCGAACGCCGGAAACCATGCGACTTGCGATCATCGAAAACCTGCGCTCCAGCGAAGCCTACTGTCACCAGAAGGGCATCTTCCCGGCGCGCGAAGCCGTAGTGATGCAGCAGCAGAGCCGTGGCGTGCGCGGCGTGACGGCCGATGAAGTCTTCATGGGCAATGGCGTCAGCGAATTGATCGATCTGGTGCTACGCGCGTTGCTGTCGACGGATGATGAAGTCCTCGTGCCCACGCCGGACTATCCGCTGTGGACCGCGGCAGTGAACTTGAATCGCGGTCGCGCGGTTCATTACCCGTGCCGGCCCGAGAATCATTTCGAGCCGGATCCAGCTGAGATCGAAGCGCTGATCACGAGCCGCACGCGGGCGATTGTCGTCATCAATCCGAACAACCCAACCGGTGCCGTTTATTCGCGGGCCACGCTCGAAGCGATTGCTGGAATCGCCGAACGGCATCACTTGGTCGTGTTCTGCGATGAAATCTACGATCAAATTTTGTACGGCGACGCCGAGTTCGTGCCCATGGCAACGCTCGTGCACGGCACGCTCTGCGCCACCATGTCGGGCTTGTCGAAGGTCTATCGCGCGTGCGGCTATCGCGTCGGCTGGGTGTCGTTCTCCGGCGAGGTCGAACAGGCGCGCGAATACATCAATGCTGTGGACAAGCTTTCATCGCTACGTTTGTGCAGCAATGTGATGGGGCAGTGGGCGGTGCAGACCGCGCTCGGTGGCTACCAGAGCATTCTCGAGCTCACGCGTCCAGGAGGCCGGCTGTTCCAATCGCGTCAAGCCATTCTCGATGGCGTCGCCAAGAGCAAGTATTTGGAAGTGCGCGCTCCTAAGGGGGCGATCTATGCCTTCATCGGCGTGCGCGACGGCGCGTTGCCATCGTTCAACGATCAGAAGTTTGCGATGGACCTCCTCGAGCACAAACATGTGCTGCTCGCGCCGGGCACCAGCTTCAATACGCCGTACAAGACTCACTTCCGGATCACTAATCTGCCCACGCCCGAAGTGCTGGCCGATGTGTTCACGCGCATGGAAGAGCTGCTCGACAGCTATGCGTCCGGCGCGGAGCCGCAGTCGCGACCGGCACCCGAACTGAAGGTAATTAAGAAGTAGTGCGAGAGTCACGTGTCACGCGTCACAAGTCACAAGTCACAAGTCACAAGTTAGAGCATTCTCGTGACGTGTGATGCTCGTAACGTGTGATGTGTAAGGTGTAACCACCTGATCGCACACGTTGTCGGTGCGCTACCCGGCTGCGTCGTTTTGTAGCCCCGTGGTCCCCGTGGAAATCTCTTTTCGGCCGAGTACGCTCACGCGTTAACCGCTAAAATTCGCGCTCACTTCCACTGCGTGAGTTGCCGTTGCCTTCACTACTGACCCTGCTGGATCGAGGTCATCCCGTGTTATGTGCCAGCCGACGGCTCGCACATGCATTGCGGTTGTCCTACGCGCAGTTCGCGCAACGGCAGGGACGAGCAGCGTGGCGCACGCCTCAGGCGCTGCCGCTGTCGGCATGGCTGCGCCAGCAATGGTTGGATCGCCGGGCTGAAGCAGGCGCTCATCACTACCAGCGTCTCCTGATGCCGGCGCAATCGCGGGCGCTTTGGGAAAGCGTTATCGCGGACAGTGCCTGGTCCACACAGATCCTCAACGTCGCGAGTACAGCGCGGCTCGTCGCGCGCAGTTGGCAGCGGCTTCAGGACTACCTCATACCCCTTGAGGCGCTCGAATCGTTCGACGATCCAGAAACGCAAGCACTACTCGCGTGGTCTCGCGCGTATGAGGAACGCTGCGAATCCATTCGCGTCATCGATGAGGCACGCCTGCTGCATTGGGCCGATCGTGTCGAGCTGATTCCACGCGAGGCGGTTGCATTGGCTGGTTTTGACGTGTTGACACCGGCTCAAGCCAAGTTGATCGATCGATGGCGCGCGGCGCATCGGCTGCTGCATGCCGAAGAGGCGGCACCCACATTGCGTGTTGAGGTATCAGGTCTGCACGACGCAGATACGGAATTGCGAAGCGCGGCCGCATGGGCGCGCAATGCCGCAGAACATGGAGCGCAGCGTGTAGGCGTGATCGTCGCTGACATTCAGCATCGGCGCGCCGAAGTCGAGCGAGTCTTTACGGACGCGTTTGCGCCGAACGCACGCACGATCACCGCCACGAGTTCGGCAATCCCGGTCGCAATCGCTGCGCCACAGCCGCTTACGACTTATCCGATGGTGAATGCGGCCCTCGGGATCTTGGAACTCGCATGCATTGGCGGACGCAGCGCGTTAGCTGGGCGGTTGCTCCGCACTCGATTCATTGCGGGTGCGGAAGTTGAGCAATCGTTGCGTGCACTTGCAGATGTTCGGCTGCGCAAAGAACAACGTGACGAATGGACGGTCGCAGAATTCGAGCGCTGGTCCGGCGTGACCCAGTGCGAGATCTTGAATCAATCTGCGCGCGCATGGGCGGTGCTTTGGCGCGACGCGCCTCGTAACGACGCGCCCAGTGCCTGGGCCGAACGGTTCCAGAGGATGCTCCAAGCACTTGGCTGGCCGGGTGAACGCACTCTCGATAGCGTCGAGCACCAAACGCTGGTGAAGTTTCAAAGCGTGCTGGCTGAGTTCGGTTCATTGGATCTGGTCTCGCAGCGCATGTCGCCGAAGCGGGCATTCAGCGCGCTTCGGGATCTGTGCCAGAACACCTCGTTCGAGCCTCAGGCCGACGCTGCGATCGTGACAGTGATCGATCCCACGACGGTGTCCGGCATGACATTCGATGCGCTCTGGGTCGTGGGGTTGGATAGTTCACGCATGCCAGGGACGGCGGAGCCGGATCCGTTCATCCCATTGGACTTGCAGCGCAAAGCTGGCATTCCTGAGTCCACGGCCTCAGGCGTACTTAAGAAATCCAAAGCGCAGTTGCAGCGCTGGGTGAACAGTGCGACTCGTGTCGTCTTAAGTTGGCCGCAGCACGAGGGCGACGCCGAGTTGTCGATGAGTCCTTTGCTGGAAGCCTGGCCGGGTGTCAGTGATCAAGTATCTATCGCGACTTCGCTACGCGAGTTGGTGTTCAATGGCCGGCCAACACTCGAGGTTATAGAGGACGCACGTGCTCCGATGTTGCCGAGCGAGTCCGCGCGCGGCGGTGCGTCGGTTCTCGAGTTGCAATCGCGTTGTCCGTTCCGAGCCCAGGCGGAACTTCGTCTGCGAGCCAAACCATTGGCGCGCGTCATGCCCGGTGTGCTGCCCTTGGATCGAGGCAACATCCTGCACGATGCACTAAAGGATGTGTGGGCAGAGTTGCAGTCGCAGGCTGAGCTGCACGCGCGCGACGCCGCAGAGCTTGCAGCGTTGGTTCGCAACATCGTGCAGCGGCATGTGACGCGATCGCTGCAGCCCGGCGGCGTATATCGAAGCAGGCTTGCCGCACTCGAAGTCGATTACGCTTGCCGGCAAATCCTTACGCTATTGGATTTGGAACGGCTGCGACCTCCTTTCGCCATTCGTACTGCGGAACAAGCCGAGTCGTACGTCATCGGCGGCCTGGCTCTTTCGCTCAGATTGGATCGTATCGACGAACTCGCGAGCGGCGGGGAGCTGTTGATCGATTACAAATTGGGTGCGTCCAACACACCACGCGATTGGCTCGATGTGCGGCCAGGGCGTCCGCGAAGGCCGCAGTTGCCGCTGTATGCGCTCGCGCATTTGGATCGAGTCGCTGCACTTGCGTTCGTAATCTTGGCACCCGGCAAAGTCGAGTATCGCGGTTGGAGCAATGGAGCGGCGGTCGGAAGCGGCGTGACTCTGTTCCAAGGCAACTCGCGACGTAGCGGCGTGCTGCCGATGGATTGGTTGCAACTGCTGCGGCATTGGGAAGAAGTGCTATTGCAGCTCGCCAAAGGTTACGTGACCGGTCATGCAGAGGTGGATCCGCTGCCGCAGGAATGTAACGACTGCGACTTGAGCATCTTGTGCCGCATTCATGAACGCGGACGCGAATGTGCCGAGGAGGAGGGCAACGATGCGCGATGATCGCGAGGTGCGCCTTCGGGCCTTGGATCCGGCCGGCTCGTTCATCGTGCAGGCTCCGGCGGGTTCAGGGAAGACCGAGTTGTTGACGCAGCGTTTTCTGCGCTTGCTCACGACCGTTGAGCACCCGGAGCAAATACTTGCGATCACCTTCACGCGTAAGGCAGCGGCAGAGATGCGAAAACGCATATTCGATGCGCTGCATGCATCGCGTGAAGTCGCTCCTGAATCTGCTCACAAACGTGCGACTTGGGAACTGGCCCGTGCAGTCAGCCAAATCGATGAGCAGAAGCGCTGGCGGTTGATCGAGCAACCCGCGAGGCTGCGCATCCAGACCATCGATGCTTTGAACGCCATGCTCGCTCGACGGTTGCCCGTCGTGGCAGGGCTAGGCGCACCTCTGGAGCCGACGGACGACACAGATCCGCTGTACTACGAAGCGGGCGCGAGACTCATCGAGCGCCTGGGTGAAGGCACGGAGGACGCGAGGGCGGTCGAGCGATTGATCGTGCACCTTGGCAATCGCGTGGATCGATTCGTCGAGTTGTTAGCCGATCTGCTCGGCAAGCGCGATCAGTGGCTCGGTGCGATTGTTGACGCGCGCGATACAGGTGAGTTGCGCGCCACTTTGGAACAAGCATTGGAAGGGGTCATCGCGCGCCATCTCGAGCAGCTGTGTCGCGGCATGACGGAAGAGCGGCGCTCCGCAGTTTGGGAACTCACCCACTATGCGGCAGAGAATTTGCTGCGCAACGGATCATTGGATGCAGAGCGTCGCCGCATGCTGGAAGCTTGCTCCAGAGCCGGTGCGAGATTGGGAGAAGGCATCGAGTGCTTGGAAGCCTGGCGAGCCGTGGCGGATGTGTTTCTGACCGACAAAGGCGAGTTGTATCGCAAGGTCAACGCCGTGCAGGGATTTCCGCCCCAACCAGCCGCCATGAAGCAACGCATGATGCAGTTGCTGGATGAGTTACGCGAAGACGATGAACTTTGCGCGCAACTCTCGGGCGTGCGTCACTTGCCGCATCCGGTGTACTCGGAGGATCAATGGCAAGCATTGCAGGCGCTGCTTGCTGTGCTGCCGCTTGCGGTCGCTGAGTTGCAACTGGTCTTTCAAGCACGCGGACAGGCCGATTATGTGGAGGCAGCGCTGCGGGCATTGCGTGCGTTAGGAAGCGATGAGCAGCCAACGGACTTGGCCTTGGCATTCGACTATCGACTGCAGCACATCCTCATCGATGAGTTTCAAGATACCTCCTATGCACAACTCGAACTGCTGGAGCGGTTAACGGCGGGTTGGCAGTCCGGCGATGGACGCACGCTCTTTTGCGTCGGCGATCCGATGCAGTCGATCTATCGCTTCCGTCAAGCCGAGGTGGGCTTATTCCTGCAGCTGCAACAGTCAGGTCTACGGAATGTGACGCTCGAGCCGCTCACGCTCACGTCGAACTTTCGCTCCATTCCGGCGGTCGTTAGTTGGGTGAACGAAGTGTTCCCGCGCGTGTTGTCCAGTCGCAGCGATCCGGAGCTTGGCGCCGTTGCTTATAGTCCGAGCGAGGCAGCATTACCGGAGGCGCAAGGTGGCGTATTCGTGCATCCCTCCGTCGAAACCGATGCGATGGACGAAGCCCGAGAAGTATCTGAGCTAGTCCATTCGTTGCTGGATCGCGATGCCACAAGCCGCATCGCGATCTTGGTGAGCGCACGCAATCACGTGGCCGCTATTGCAGATGAGTTGTCGCGAAACGAAATCGACTTCCAAGCGGTTGAGATCGAGATGTTGGCCGATCGGCCGGTGGTGCAAGACCTGATCGCATTGACGCGTGCGCTCGTACACGTTGGCGATCGGACGGCATGGCTGGCTGTATTGCGTGCGCCGTGGTGTGGTTTGAGTCTGCCTGATTTGCACTCGCTGTGCGGTAAAGCTGCGGACGGTGCTGACACCATTCTCGAGGCGCTGCGTGCAAGTGCCACTGTCACGCTGAGCGCGGCAGGTGCCGCGCGCGTTCAACGCATCCAAACGATTCTCGAACCGGCGTTGCGGGAGCGTGGGCGCCTATCGTTGCGCGAATGGGTCGAGCGCACTTGGGTTGCGCTCGGCGGGCCTGCGACGCTGCAACGTGAGCAGGATCTAGACGATGCCGAGAGCTATCTGCAAAGGCTCGAAAGCATCGAGATCACGGGCGATTTGGAGGACGTCGCCGCATTGGAATCGCAACTTGCACGCCTGTTTGCGCGCCCTCGTGCGCAGCGTGGCCGCGTGGAAGTGATGACGATTCACAAAGCAAAGGGACTGGAATTCGACTGTGTGATCTTGCCCAGCTTGCAGCGCTATACCAAAGGCGAGGATCGAGAGCTGTTGCGTTGGATGCGCGTAGCAGGACCGCGAGGCGGCATCGTGTTTGCGCCGATCAAAGCGGAAGGCGCGGATCCGGATCCGGTGTATCGATGGCTTGCATTGCTGGAGCGCGAACGTACCCTGCGCGAGCGTGCACGTCTGTTGTACGTGGCGGCGACGCGTGCCAAACGCGAGTTGCATTTGTTCGGCAGCGTGAAGGCGAAGACTACGGATGATGGTCTGACATTTGCCGAGCCACGGCAGACTTCGTTGTTGCGAATGCTTTGGCACGCCGTGAAGCCTGCGTTCGAAGGCGCGTTGGATGACCCGCATGCACGCGCGACGCAATTCACCGAGCCGACGCCGCTCACAACGTTACGCAGACTGCCATTGGACTGGGCAGTGCCGCAATCGCGTGAGACGTCGGCCCTCATTCACGCGCGCCTGCTCGCGACCCCGAAGCGTCCTCCCGACTTCGATTGGGTGAGCGAGACGGGTCGCCACATCGGTACGATCGTGCATCGTGAATTGGAACGAATGACTCGCGGCGCGGCGGGCGGAACTGCGAACGGACAGCAGCTCGTGCGCGAGCGCATTTCGCTTGAGTTGGCGGAACTGGGCGTTCCGGAAGAGCGCCGTGAACTTGCGTTGGCACGCGTCGTAGAGGCCATTGACTCGGCATTGTCAGATGAGCGCGGCCGCTGGCTGCTCGGTTTGCAGGGCGACCTCGGTGAAGCGGAGTCGGAGTTGGCGCTGACGGGATTCGTGCGCGGACAGTTGATCGACGGCGTCATCGATCGCACGTTCCGCGATGCATCCGGCGTTCGTTGGATCGTCGATTTCAAAACCAGCACGCACGAGGGCGCCGGCCTCGAACACTTCCTGGCCGAAGAAGAAAACCGCTACCGCGACCAACTGACCCGCTATGCCGAACTCATGCGCGCATATAAACCGAATGAGTCCGTGCGAGCCGCACTCTATTTCCCGCTGTTGAAGGAGTGGCGGGAAGTGAACGTCGCTTGAAAGACGTGAAGGGCGGCCGATCGTCGCTTGCGACGCATCGTCAGGTAGGCCTTCGGCAGGAAGGACGCGATGCGTCAGGAGGGCCTAACGGCAGGTCAGAGGGGTGCCACCGCCAGCTTGCCAATCGCTTCACGCTTCACGCGCGAAGCGCTTTCACCGCATCACCTCATCACCCCATCACCTCATTCCAACTTCACCATCACATGCCGCACCACCGTGTAATCCTCGAGCGCGTACACGGACAAATCTTTGCCATAGCCTGAGCGCTTCAAGCCGCCGTGCGGCATTTCGCTGACGAGCATGAAGTGGGTGTTCACCCAGGTGCAGCCGTATTGAAGACGCGATGCGACTTTCATCGCTTTGCTGACATCACGGCTCCAGACGGATGAGGCGAGGCCGTAGTCAGAGTCGTTTGCCCAAGCGATGGCGTCATCAGGATCTTTGAAAGGCGTGACGGACACGACGGGGCCGAAGACTTCGCGGCGCACGAGTTCATCCGATTGTTGCGCTCCGGCGATTACTGTCGGTTCGAAGAAGAATCCCGATCCGCTGCGGATCTTGCCGCCGGTTGCGACATTGATGTGTTTCAGTTGCGACGCTCTTTCCACGAAGCCGGCAACGCGAGTCTGTTGTTTGGCGCTGATGAGCGGACCCATCTCAACGCCTTCCTCGCGTTGCGTTCCGACTTTGATGGATGCGGCTGCACTCGAGAGATCTGCCACCAGCTGGTCGTAAATCTTGGATCCGGCGTAGATGCGGCATGCAGCCGTACAATCCTGTCCCGCATTGTAGAAACCGAAGGTACGTACGCCGCTGACGACTGCTTCGAGATCCGCATCATCGAACACCACGACGGGCGCTTTGCCACCGAGTTCCAGATGAGTGCGTTTGATGCCCGACGATGCCGCTTGCAGCACTTTCTCGCCGGTTCCCACATCGCCGGTGAGTGAAATCATCGCCACCTTCGGTTGCGCAATCAGCATGGCGCCGACCGTTGCGCCCTTTCCGTAGACGATGTTCACCACGTCACGCGGGAAGATTTCGGCCAGCAGAGTGGCGAGTTTCAATGCCGTGAGCGGCGTCTGTTCGGAAGGTTTGAGTACGACACAATTGCCGGCGGCGAGCGCTGGACCCAACTTCCACGCCGCCATCAGCAACGGATAATTCCAAGGCGCTATCGATGCGACGACGCCGATGGGATCGCGCCGAATCATGCTGGTGAATCCCGGCAAGTATTCGCCGGCAATCGCGCCGTGTTGAGTTCGTGCCGCGCCGGCGAAAAAGCGGAAGACATCCGCAATTGCGGGAATCTCATCGTTGAGCACGGCGCTGAACGGCTTGCCGCAATTGAGCGATTCGAGTTGTGCGAACTCGTTGGCCTCGGCTTCGATGCGATCGGCCAGTTTCAGCAGCAGTGCCGCACGATCTTTAGGCACCGTCGCGGACCAGCCACCGAACGCTTTCGCCGCGGCCTCGACTGCACGCGCAATTTGATGCTCGGATGCTTCGTTGATGGCGACGATGGATTTCCCAGTGGCGGGGTCGAGCACGTCTTCCGTGGCACCTTCGCCGTTAACGAAATTACCGTCGATCAGCAGATGAGTGTCCATGGTGCCTCGCTTGCCCTCAGGTACGTTCGTCTGCGGGCTTGGTCAGGTGATAAGCAAGCAGGATGGGGATGAAGGTGACGATCATCACCATCACTGCCACGACGTTAGTGATTGGCCGCTCGCGCGGCCGAAACAATTCGTTGAAGAACCAGATCGGCAACGTGCGGTCGTGACCTGCCGTAAAAATGGTCACGATGATTTCATCGAATGACAGCGCGAACGCAAGCATGCCGCCCGCGAGCAACGCTGTAGCAACCTGCGGCAGCAAGATGAAGCGGAATGTCTGCCAGCCATCCGCGCCGAGATCCATCGATGCTTCCACCAGATTCGTCGGCATGCGCCGCAAACGTGCGACGACATTGTTGTAGACGATCACGACGCAGAACGTGGTGTGGCCGGCAACGATGGTCCAAAAGCCGGGTTCGATCTGCGCCGTTTTGATGGCGGTCAACAACGCCAGGCCAGTCACGATTCCCGGCAATGCGATCGGCAGCACAAGCAGCAGTGTGATTGCTTCCTTGCCGCGGAAGCGACTGCGCGCCATCGCTAAAGCGGTGAGCGTGCCAAGCGCAATCGCGGCCAGCGTCGCCACTGAAGCCACTTCGAGCGAAAGGCGCATGGCTTGCCAGATATCGCTGCGATCCATGGCCGCTGCAAACCATCGCAGCGTCAAACCCGGCGGCGGAAATTGATAGGTACGATCTTCGCTCGTGAATGCATACAGCACGATGACCAGCACCGGAATATGCATGAACGCGAGACCCGCATACGCCGCGATGCGGGTAAACAGTGACGGGCGGTTCCAATTTCGTGCACTAGAGCGCATCGAATGCACCCACGCGCTTGGCCAGCGCAAGGTAAATCACGATCAACACGATCGGCACCACAGAAAACGCGGCGGCGAGCGGAATATTTCCCGCGGTGCCTTGCTGTTGGTAGACCATCATGCCGATGAAATAGCCCGGGGCGCCGACGACGCTGGGAATGATGTAATCGCCAAGCGTGAGCGAGAAAGTGAATACCGAACCGGCGGCCAGCCCGGGCACGATCAACGGCAGCGTGACGTTCCTGAATGTCTGGTTGGGTAAAGCACCGAGATCGGCCGACGCTTGCAACAAAGTAGATGGCACGCGTTCCAGCGCCGCTGCGATCGGCAGAATCATGAACGGCAGCCACATATAAACGAACACGATGAACATGCCGAGATAGGAGGCGGACAGCGAAGGCCCTCCGACGCCCGGCAACGTGAGTACGGTGTCGAGGACGCGACCGAGCCCGAGCGCATCGAGTATCCAACTCAGAATGCCTTGTTTCGCGAGAATGAGCCGCCATGCGTAGACCTTGACGAGATAGCTCATCCACATCGGCAGCATGACGCCGACGTAAAAGAATGCCTTCGCGCGTGAGCTCGCATACCGAACCATGTAATTGGCGATGGGCAATGCGATCGCCGCGCACGCAATCGTCACCGCTACAGCCATCGTGAGCGTACGGCGAATGATGTCGAGATGCGCAGGCTGCGTGACGACTTGCTCGTAGGTCGCGAGGGTTGGTTCGTAGATGATCTTCGCGGTGAATTCGTCGATCGCGAAAAAACTCTGGGCCAGCAACGTAAACAACGATCCGAGATACACCGTGCCGAACCAAAGCAGCGGTGGCGTAAGCAGTAACCAGAGATAGAGCGCATGCTTGCGATAAAGAAATGTGGCGGTGTTCTGCCGCAGCTTCGACCACGCCGTCGCCGTCTCGAAAGAAAATGGTGGGGCACTGGCATTCATTCCAGCACCACCATATCGCGCTTGAGCCAAGACAGGCTCACTTCACCGCCAAGCTGCGGTTGTATCGTCTGATCGCTTTCCGGCACGGCAGCGACGAGCAACGGCCCGCCACTCAGCCGCACGTGCAGGCGGCTACTCGCACCGTGGTATTGAACATCTTCGAGCTTGCCATTCACCTCGATGCTGTCGGTGGCATCGACACTAGGAGCGATTCGGATGTGCTCAGGACGGATAGAGAAGGCGTTGCACTGCGCCAAGGCGGTGGCGATCGTTCCGGTCACAACGTTGGAGCTGCCAACGAAACGCGCCACGAACTCAGTTTTGGGCCGTGTGTACAACGCTCGCGGTGTATCGAGTTGCTCGATCCTGCCGTGATTGAAAACGGCGATGCGATCTGCCATCGACAGCGCTTCGCCTTGATCGTGTGTCACAAAGACGAACGTGATGCCGAGCCGCCGCTGCAAGTTCTTCAGCTCGATCTGCATTTCTTCGCGAAGCTTCAAATCCAAGGCGCCGAGCGGTTCATCGAGCAGCAATACGCGAGGCTGATTCACGAGCGCACGTGCGAGGGCCACTCGCTGCCGCTGACCGCCGGAGAGTTGAGCCGGCCGGCGATCGCTCATACCAGAGAGTTTGACCAGCTCAAGCGCCTGCGTTGCGCGTCGTACCTGTTCGGCTTTGTCGATTCCACGAACACGCAACGAGTACGCGACATTTTCCGCAACACTCAGGTGCGGGAATAGCGCGTAGTCCTGGAAGACCGTGTTGACGTCGCGAAGGTAGGGAGGATCTTGCGTGACCTCGCGACCTTGCAATGCAACCGTGCCGGAATCCGGTTGCTCGAACCCCGCGATCAGGCGCAAGCACGTGGTTTTGCCGGAGCCCGAAGGTCCCAACATCGCAAAGAATTCGCCTGATTGAACCGAGAAGCTGACGTTGTCTACCGCTCGCACTTCTCCATAAGTGCGAGTGACACCGGTAAATTCGATCGCAACGTCCATTTTCGGTGTCGGCACCTGCCGGCGCCGCGGCGGTTAGCTCAACGGCCTCCCATAATGGCTACATAGTCGGTAGCCCAACGGCTGTAGGGGACGCAGCCCTCAGCGTGCGAGGCGCATTTGGCTTCCGGCGTTCGCCAGAAATGAATCTTTTCGAAGTTCTCGATGCCGTTG
>DASTSB010000400.1:0-7419 GCA_035760885.1 Steroidobacteraceae bacterium
ATATCGTCGCGATGAGTTGGCGCTCGCCGCCGGCCGGATACACGCTAGGGATTACGCGCAACTCGATGCGTGAATCGTTTGCAGAGGTCAGTGCGGCACGTAAAGAGACTTCGGCTTCGGGTGCATCATCTTCGATCGCGATGACGCATCGATGCGCTTCTATTGCATGCAACAGGATTTGCGCACCCGTCACGATCAGTTCTGCTCGTTCGCGCATCAGCATCTCATCGCAGCTGATGTATGGCTCGCACTCGGCACCGTTTAGCAGCAACCAGCACTTATCGGGGTTCGAGGTTCGGGGTTCGGGGTTCGGCAATTCCGGATCCGCGATCCTCGGTTCACGAGCAGCGCGCGATAGCTTCGCCCCCGTAGGAAACGCAGCACCGCCCAGCCCAACGATGCCGCCTCGTGCGATGTGATCGCGAAGCGATCCGGCAGCAACGCTCTGCCAGCCGTTCAGCGGAGCTGCACTCGGATGCCGCGTGTCGGCAAAGTCGTTGGCGATCACGATGCTGGGTGTGGGGGCGCCGCCCTTATGAGGCGCCGGACAATCTTGAATCGCTTCGATGACGCCTGAGACAGGCGAATGAAGCCAAGCACTCACTTCATCGGTGGCTTTTGCAATCGGCTGCCCCCACTGCACATGTTCGCCAACTGCTACGAGAGGCTCCGCGGGCAATCCGACGTGTTGATCCAGCGGGATCACCAAGCGATTGGGCGCGGCAAGCGTTTGAACTGAGTGACGAGTAGATCGATCTTTGTGTGCGTCGAGTCGCAGGCCGCCGCGAGGTGTGGTCTTCGCCAACATGTCAGCTGTGCAGAGCGCGTGCGGTGGCTGCTTGAGGCGCGGGTCGCAAGACGATGCAGTCGACCGGGCAGGGCGGAATGCACAGTTCGCACCCTGTGCAATCCGCCGCGATGACTGTGTGCATGTATCGCGAGGCGCCCACGATCGCATCGACCGGGCAAGCTTGAATGCACTTCGTGCAACCGATGCACTTGGACTCTTCGATCCACGCGACGACCGGCGGATCTCGGTGCACGCCAAATTGAGGATCGACCGGCTTCGCAGGTTGATTGAGCAGCGTCGCGAGCTTGACTGCGGTTGAATCTCCCCCAGGCGGGCATTGATTGGGCGCTGCTTCACCGCGCGCGAGCGCTTCTGCGTACGGACGGCACCCCGCGAAGGTGCAGCGCCCGCATTGCGTTTGCGGCAGCAGCAAATTGATTTGCTCCGCCAGGCGCTCGCGGCTGGAACTGTCGCCTTCAGGCGTGAGCCACGTCACCGCCATCGCGCACGCGATCATCAGCAAGATGGCGATGGCGAGCGTCATTCGCGCACCAAGCCGACCAAGCCCATCAGCGCGAGCGCAGCGATGCCGATGCTGACCAATGTGAGCGGCGTGCCGCGAAATGATTTGGGTACATCTGCGAGGCGCAAACGCTGCTCCATCAATGCCATGGCAATCGACGCCATGCAAAACACACCCGCTGCACTCAATGCCAGTGCGAAGTACTCCACGATAGTGCGCGCCCGCATTAAATCGATGAGCACTAGCCCCGCCGCCGCACCGTTTGCAATCATCAACAAGCGGAATGCATTCGGTGCCAGAATCAGTCTCGTGCGCTTGCTTATGAAGTTCTCGACGAGAACTGCGGCGATGGCGATCACGATCATGACCAACGGCAGCTGCAAATAGCTCAACTGCATCGGATTCAAGATGAGCCGTTGCAACGGCCACATGACGAGCGCAGCAGCGATGAGCACAAAGGCGTTCGCGGCAGCAAGCGCGACCGCGGTTTTGAAGGCGCTGTCAGCGTGACGAAACGGCCGCCATGCTGGAACGCTGAATAGCGCGGTGAGATTGATCACCACCGCACCCAACAGAATCAGCAACAAGAACGAGATCATGGCGGTGCACGTGCGCTACTTCACTTTCATGCCCGGTTGCGCACCGCTGTCCGGCGACAGCAAGAAGATCTCTTTGCCGCCCGGGCCGGCCGCGAGCACCATGCCTTCAGATGTGCCGAATTTCATCTTTCTGGCCTTCAGATTCGCGAGCACGATCGTCAAACGTCCGACGAGCTTCTCGGGTTCGTACGCGGAGCGAATTCCCGCGAAGATCGTGCGCTCTGCATCGCCGATATCGACTCGCAGCTTGAGGAGCTTGTCCGCGCCTTCGACGTATTCGGCGGCCAAGATTTTGGCGATACGAATGTCGACTTTCGCGAAGTCCTCGACGGTGATCTCGCTGGACGTCTGAGCTGTCCCTGCTGCTACAGCAGGTGCTTTCCCAGCAGGGGCAACTGTCGCGGGTGTTGGAGTCCGCACGGCAGTCCCATCCGGCGGTTCAAACAGCGCGTCCAATTGTTTCGCCTCGACGCGAGTCATGAGGTGCGAGTACGGAGCGATCGCGTGGTCGAATAACAAGGTCTGTGCATCGCTCCATTGCAGAGGCGCAATCTGCAGGAAGTTCTCGACCGCGGCCGCGAGTGCCGGAAGCACAGGCTTCAAATACAGCGTGAGCAGGCGGAAAACATTCAAGCTCACCGTGCAGACTTCATGAAGCCGCGCATCGTTCGCCGGATCCTTCGCCAGCTCCCACGGAGCTTGCTGAGCGATGTAGGCGTTCGCTTTGTCGGCCCACTCCATGATCTCGCGCAAGGCTTTGCCGAATTCACGTTGTTCGTAGTAGTCGGCAATCGTTGCCGCAGCTTGCGGTAGATCGCGCAGCAATTCGTGATCGATCCGATCCGCAGAAAGCTTGCCGTTGAAGCGCTTGGCGATGAATCCGGCCGTGCGGCTCGCGATGTTGATGTACTTGCCGACGAGATCGCTGTTCACGCGCGCGATGAAGTCTTCGGGATTGAAGTCGATGTCTTCGACGTTACCATTCAACTTCGCGGCGATGTAGTAACGCAGCCATTCCGGATTCATTCCCAAATCGAGATAGCGCAGCGGGCTGATGCCAGTGCCGCGCGATTTCGACATCTTCGCGCCTGACACAGTGATGAACCCGTGAACATACACGTGGTTCGGAACCTTGCGGCCCGCGAACTTGAGCATCGCGGGCCAGAACAGCGTGTGAAAGTAAATGATGTCTTTGCCGATGAAGTGGATTTGCTCCACGTCATCCGCACTCAAGAATTGATCGAAGCTGCGCACCTCGCCCTTGGCTTTCGCCTTGCCGCTGTCGAAGTAACTCTTCAGCGAGGCTAGATAGCCGATCGGCGCATCGAGCCACACATAGAAGAACTTTCCGGGCGCGTCAGGGATGGCAATGCCGAAATACGGCGCATCGCGCGAGATGTCCCAATCGCCCAGCTGTTGATCGCCTGTGCCGCTCAACCATTCGCGAGCCTTATTCGCAACCGATGATTGCAAACGGCCCGGTGTATCGAGCCAGCTTTTCAAGAATTCGACACAGCGCGAATCGGAGAGGCGGAAGAAGAAATGATTTGAAGTTTTGCGAATCGGTGCGGCACCCGAGAGCGTCGAATAAGGATCGATGAGATCGGTTGGCGAATACACCGAACTGCAGACTTCGCATGAGTCGCCGTACTGATCTTTGGCGTGGCAGTTGGGGCATTCGCCTTTGATGTAGCGATCCGCCAGGAACATCTGCTTCACCGGATCGTAAAACTGCTCGACCGGCTTCACGTAAATTAGATCGGCGGCCTTTAGCTTGCGATACACATCTTGCGAAAGCTGGGTGTTCTCGGGCGAGTGCGTCGAGTGCCAGTGATCGAAGGAGATATGAAAGCCTTCGAGATATTTCGGGCGCCCGGCGGCGATGTTGGCCACGAGCTGCTCCGGCGAGATGCCTTCGGCCTGTGCCTTCAACATGATCGGCGCACCGTGAGCGTCGTCCGCGCACACGAAATGCACTTGATTGCCCTGCATGCGCTGGAAGCGCACCCAAATATCGGCCTGGATGTATTCCATGATGTGCCCCACGTGGAACGGTCCGTTCGCGTAAGGCAGAGCAGTGGTGATGAAAAGATGACGAGGTGAGGGCATTGGCACGGATTCGGCCTGGAAAAGGGCCGGAATTATGCCATGCGGGGCCGGTGATGAGGTGAAGGGGTGATGAAGTGAAAGGGTTAGAGCACCGGAGGTTGCGCCGTTCACCTCATCACAGCATCACTACATCACCCAATATCTTTGACCGCCTCAAACTTCGCTTTATTGATCGCCTTCTTGTACGCGTCCTTGCCGCTGATGATGCCCTTGTCGAGCAATTCCTGGATGGCGGAATCCATGATGCGCATGCCGAACTGGGCACCGCTTTGCATTGTGTTTTCGAGCTGGTCGAGTTTGCCTTGGCGAATCAGATTCGCGACGGCAGGGGTATTCACCAGGATCTCATGCGCGGCGACGCGGCCGGGTTTGCCGGCCTTCGGAATGAGCTGCTGCGAGATCACGCCGCGGAGCGAAGTCGAAAGCATCGCGCGGACGTGCGACTGCTTGTCCGCCGGAAACGCATTGACCATGCGATCCACGGTGGCGGCGGCGCCATTCGTATGCAGGGTGCCCATCACCAAGATGCCCATTTCGGCGGCGGTGACGGCGATCGACATGGTTTCGTAGTCGCGCAACTCGCCGACGAGAATGACGTCGGGGTCTTCGCGCAGTGCGGAGTGCAAGGCTTCGGAGAATGACGGGCTGTGATTGCCGATCTCGCGCTGACTGATCAAACAATTCTTGCGCTGATGCACGAACTCGATCGGATCTTCGATCGTGAGGATATGGCCTTTCATGCGCGAATTCATGTCGTCGATCATCGCTGCGAGCGTCGTCGACTTTCCCGAGCCGGTCTTGCCCGTCACGAGGATCAATCCATTGTTCACCTTGCAGAGATTGCGCACTGCGTCCGGCACATTGAGCTGATCGAGCGTAAGTGCTTTGGATGGAATCGCTCGGCAGACGCAACCCAACCCATACAGGTGTCGCATGACGTTCACGCGAAAGCGCGACACCCCAGGAATGATGTAGGCGAAGTCTGCGCCGTGTTTCTCTTCCAAGCGCATCTGCGCGGCCCGCGGCATGATTTCCCTCAAGACTTCTTCCACGTAAGCCGGCGCGAGCACTTCAGGACGTAGATTTTGTAGTTCGCCGTAGAGACGCACACGCGGCGGATCGCCTGCGATGAAGTGCAAGTCCGAGCCGTTTTTTGCGAGGACTTCTTTCAAGTACGCATCGATTTTTCTCGGAGCGTACTGATTGCCGGTTGCGCTCGTGGAGGCGTTTGCAGCTACTGAATTCGGTTCGGTTGCCATGATCAGCCCGGAGCCAAGTCGAGTTTCGGCAATACGCTCGTGTCCGTTACGAAGCGCGAGAACAGCTTTTTATCCATCGCATAGACATACGCGTCGTCAGGATCGATCTCCTTCGCCTGCACGAGTTGGAGCAATGCCTGATCCATCATCTGCATGCCGAGTTCCTTGCCCGTCTGCAATTGCGAGGGAATCTGGTGAGTTTGATCGGTCATGATGAGCTTACCGATTGCGCGCGTGAGCACCATAATTTCGCAGACCGCTTTACGCCCCCGTTGATCTGCGGTTTTGACCAGCACCTGCGTGATCACCGCGATCAAGCTCTGCGACAAGAAGCTCTTGGTTTGCTCGCGCTCATCCGCTGGCAGTGCGTCCACGACGCGGTCGATCGTCTTGACCGCGCCGGTCGTGTGCAAGGTGCCGAGCACGAGGTGTCCGGTTTCCGCGGCCGTCATGGCCCATCGAATCGTTTCGGCGTCGCGCAATTCGCCGACGAGAATCACGTCTGGGTCTTCACGCATCGCGGCACGCACGCCTTCTGCGAACGAAGGCAGATGCGTGTTGAGCTCGCGCTGGATGATCTGGCTGCCCTTGCTCTTGTGCACGAACTCGATCGGATCTTCCAGGCTGATGATGTTCAACTTACGTGTGGCGTTGAGGTAATCGATCATCGCCGCGAGCGTCGTCGACTTGCCGGTGCCCGTCGAGCCTGTGACCAAGATCATCCCTTGATGGTAGTCGCAGAGCTTTCTAACGATCGGCGGCAGGTTCAGGTTTTCCAGGGTCGGTACTTGCGTAGGGATCGCTCGGAACGTCGCTCCCACGCCGGTTTCTTTGCGGAAGACATTCACGCGAAACCGGCCCCCATTGGCGGACACGTACGACATGTCGACGTCGTGCCCTTTGCGCAGCATTTCTTGCTGCGGTTTGGCCATGATCTCGCTGATGTAGCTTTCCAGTTCTGACTGGCTGAGGTCGCGGAACTTGATCGGCAGGAGATCGCCGTGCATTCGCAGCATCGGCGGCAGCCCGACCGCAAAGTGGATGTCGGAGCATCCCTGGTCGGTGCCGAGTTTTAAGAAGGCATCAATTCGGGCCATGAGAGAGGCTTTAGGCTGTAGGCGTTAGGCTGTAGGTAAGAGCGTGAGAACGCCGCTCGCAGCGGAGCTTCCAACCTACAGTCTACAGCCTACGGTCTACAGCCCCGGAGATTATGTTGAGCAGATTGTGGCGTGCGTCACAGAGGAAGTGACTCGTGACTACTGACTAGAGGATAGGTCGGAGAAGACAACGGACTCTCGAGGCGTTCCCAGCAGCGCTGCCGGGCCGGCTGACACGACGAGATGCCGTCCCTAGAGGACGCAGCCCTCGGGAGTGACTAGTCACTAGTCACCAGTCACTAGTTAAAGCGCCTTCTCCAGCGCCGCCCGCAGCTCATCCATGCTTTGGAAGCGTTTGAGCTTATCGACGGACATCGCTTTGACGACGATATCGGAGAGGACCTTGGGCAGTTGCGGGTTCACGTCGATAGGTGCCTTCGCCTTGCCCTGGACGTGTTGATACATGACGGACATGTGATCGCCGCGGCTGTAGGGCGGCACGCCAGTGAGCATTTCGTAGAGGATCACGCCCACGCTGTAGATGTCCGCGCGTTCGTCGACCTTCTTGCCCAGGATTTGCTCGGGCGCCATGTACTTGGGCGAACCGATGACGTACCCCGTTTTGGTGAGCTGCGTGTCGCCTTCCTTCTGTGCGGCGGCGACGCCGAAGTCCACGATTTTCAGCAAGCCTTCGTTGTTGATCAGGATGTTCGCGGGCTTCAGATCTCGGTGCACGATGCCGGCTTGGTGCGCGATGGCCATACCGGTTGCGATGTCGCTGCCATATTGAATTGCTTTGGCAAGCGGCAACGGTTTTTCGTTCACGATCTCACTGCCCAGTGTGTGCGAAGGGAAGTACTCCATCGAGATCGCGTAGTTGCCCCGCATGTACAAGAAGTCATAGATGCGGATGACGTTCTTGTGGGTGATCTTGCGCGAGTAACGCAGTTCGTGGACGAAGCGCTTCATCATCTCTTCGTCTTGCGACACGTTCGGGTTCAAGAACTTCAAGATCAAGCGTTCCTCGACGACGGTGTCCTCC
>DASTSB010000401.1:0-5727 GCA_035760885.1 Steroidobacteraceae bacterium
AGGCAGCAAATAAGAATGCGAGATAGGTGATCGAGAACTTGAACGTTCCCATCGGTAAGCGCTCATCGTCGCTCGTCTTGAGTTGATACGCGTGATACAGGAACAACCCGCCCAAGACCACGGCAAAGGCGAGATAAATCAGGCCGCTCATGCCGGTCAGGTACGGCAGCAGCGTGACGAGCACGAGCAGGATCGTGTAGAGCAGGATGTGCAAGCGCGTGAATTCGATTCCATACGCAACCGGCAGCATCGGAATGCCGGCCTTTGCATATTCATCGCGACGGGCAATCGCAAGCGCCCAAAAATGCGGGGGCGTCCACGTGAAGATAATCAGAAACAACAGCAAGGAATGCGGATCGACGCTGCCGGTTACCGAAGTCCAACCCAGCACGGGAGGTGCGGCACCTGCCGCTCCGCCGATTACGATGTTTTGCGGCGTCGCGTGCTTGAGCCACACCGTATAGATCACCGCGTAGCCGATGAGTGAAAAGAAAGTCAGCACCGCAGTGAGTACGTTGACTCCGCCGGCGAGCAATAACATCGACAAGATCGCGAGCGCCGCCGCGTAGGCGAGAGCTTGCGTTTCATTCACGTGGCCCGTCGGTAGAGGACGATTGCGAGTCCGTGCCATCTGCGCATCGAAGCGGCGATCCAACACATGATTGATGGCTGCGGCGGAGGATGCGGCGAGTGCAATCCCCAGGCTGCCGAAGATCAAAGCATTGAGCGGCGGCCACGCGGGTGCGGCTAGGAACATCCCGACAATCGCTGTGAACATGATGAGCATGACCACACGAGGCTTGCCCAGCTCGTAGAAGTCACGCCAACTGGCTTGCGATTGAAATGAGGACGTTTGCACAGGAATCGAAGTGTCGAGCTCGCCGCGGACTTGCATGGGGCGCCTGGATTCTACAGGTTAGGAAGCGGACGTAGGCGCCGCTGTTCTGAGCTGGCGATTCAGTCGCAAAACGCCCCACAACAGAAGCGCTGCCATGCCGTTGTGGGCGGTCGCGAGCGGTAAGGGCAACCCGCGCATCACCATCATCGGTCCTACGATGAGCTGCACGATCAATAGCACTGCCAGCACGATCGCACTTCGACGTACGCCGTCACTGGTGCCGAAACGAAATGCAAAAAACGCCAACAGCGCCAGCGTCAGACCTGCCGCGATGGCACCGAGGCGATGCACGAAGTGAATGGCGACCCGAGCCGGATGATCGAGAACGCCGCCCTCATAGTCGATCCCCAATCCGCGCCACAGCACGAACGCGTCCTTCGCGTCCATGTGCGGCCAATACGAGTTTTGACACGTTGGGAAATCAGGACACGCGAGCGCGGCATAGTTGCTGCTGGTCCAGCCGCCGAGTGCAATCTGAAATGCCAGCACCACGAGACCCGCGACAGCGAACGTGCGAAGCCAGCGCGCGTTGGGAGCCGCCACGGGTTTGCGCATCGCCATCCAGGCCAGCAGCGAGAACGTCGTGAGTCCTCCCAGCAAATGCAGCACGACGATCAGCGGCTTGAGTAACAGCGTCACCGTCCACATGCCCAGCAATCCTTGGAGGATCACTAATCCAACCAACGCGATTGGCAACTTGACCGGTTGCTCGGGATCTTGGCGATTCCAAATCGCAAATCCAGCCAGCACGAGAATCAGCAGTCCGAGCGTGCTTGCAAAATAACGGTGCACCATCTCTTTGATGGCTTTCGCGTACTCGAATGGACGGTGCGGAAACGCTTGATTGATCGCATCTGCGTTTCGCGCAGCTTCGTCGACCGTGAGATGCCCATAGCAGCCTGGCCAGTCCGGACAGCCGAGACCTGCGGCGCTGAGGCGAACCCAGGCACCTAGAACGATGACGCCAAAGGCGAGGATTGCGGCGGCGAACGCGATGCGGCGAAACAATTGAACGCGGTTCACGAGGTGATCAACCAATGTGCGAGAGCTTGAGCAGCTTCTTCATATCTTCCAAGAGTCCCTTCGTCGGCGCCGTCGGCGAGTAACTCATCATCAGGTTGCCGAGCGGATCGACGATATAGATTCGACCTGCTTGCGCGACCGGAGTGCCCTCGTACGTCGGAAACAGTGAGATCAGTCCTGCGGCTGCAGCGTCGTCAGCGCGGGCGAGAATCAAGCCCTCGTGCTCGCGCGCCAAATAGTCCTGATCGCAGCAGGTGCCCGTCACCAGAAACAGCCGCTGCACGCGATCCATATCCTTGCCCAGTGCAAGCCGGGTTTGCCGGATGAGCGTCAATGCCTCATGACAGCGCCGATCACACTGGCCATCGCCGATATACAGCAGGGTCCATTTCTCTCTCAACAACTGCGGCGAGAGCGCGCCGCCAAACGGGTTCGTGAGCGCCGCCTGCGATAGCGGCCGCGCTGGATCGATGAGATCGCCGCGATTGGTCGTGTGTTTGGGCCGCCAGTCGTGCGCGCCGTAATAGAGCAGGAATGCAATTGCCAACGGAGCGAAGAATACGACGATCAAAATCCAGATTTGCGCTTTGGAGCGCGTAGCGGGCGAATCATTGGGCATGAGATTGGGTTCGCTTTTTGAGCACTAACACCAGATAGATGACGATCGCCGCGGCGGCAAAGGCAAACCATTGCACCGCGTAGGCAATGTGCCGCTCGGGACTGACGCGCAACGTCATCTGCCATACGCGTTCGAACCCGTCGGCTGAATCGGCATCGAGTAAGACGATGCGCGGCGCCAACGGATTTGGCAGCATCGTGCGCAGCATCGGATATGTCGGGAAGTTTAATACGCGTGGCCACGGTTGCTTCGGATCGACGGATTGCTCGCCCAAGCGAATGCCGGGTGCGGGAAGATCGTCCACGCGGCCGCGGACGATTCGCGGTGACTCATCGACAGCTAACGACGGCCAGTCGTTGCGTGTGCGGCCAAGCGGCACCCAGCCTCGATCGACCAACACCCATTCGCGGCCGGTATTGAACGGTGTCAAGACTCGGTAACCGGGTTGGCCGGTCGCGGCGGAGGGCATGTTATCCAGCAGAATCTGGTGGTCTCCGTCGAAGGATCCGTGCAACTCAGTTCGTTGATATCGCGGCAAGGTATCCACTGTGTCGGTCACTGCCAGCGTGGAATCACCGCGCGCATACGCCTGCAGCAATCCCCGCTTTTCGTCGGCTCGATGCCACTGCCACAACCCAAGTTTCGCGAACGCCACTACCGCGGCGATCGTCAGCAAAGCGCCGGCGACGATGTAGTGCTTGCGTGAGGTTGATTGCGGCACGGACTAAGCCAGGTGCGCGCGCCGAAGGTGTCTTGAGATCCGCATTCTGGTCGCCATAAATCGCTTCGAAGTGGCCGCAATCCGCCACGGTATAATGCCCACCCGCGTGGAGCATGCATCTGGCCACGTACCTTCCGCTTACGCTCCAATGAACTTAATCAAAGTGCTGATCGTCGCGTGCCTCGTCGCCATCGTAGCGAGCTTGGGCTCAGGCCTTTTTCACCTGGTCAACGACAAGGGAGAGTCGAAGAGGATGGTGAGAGCGCTGACGTTTCGCATCGCGCTGTCCGTGGCTCTCTTCATCCTGCTGTTCATTGCGTGGTCGCAGGGAATGATCACGCCGCACGGTGTCGGCAGGTGATGAAGTGATCGTGTGATGAGGTGAACGGTGAAGGTCATCACTGACCAACCCCTTTCACTTCATCACCCATCACCCATCACCGACTCATCACAGCCAGTACACGAAGATAAACAGCCCCAACCAAACCACGTCGACGAAGTGCCAGTACCAGGCGACGCCTTCGAACGCGAAATGGTGCGTGGGCGTGAAGTGGCCTTTCAGGCAACGCAGCCAAATCACGAACAACATGATTGCGCCGATCGTCACGTGCAGACCGTGAAAGCCAGTGAGCATGAAGAACGTCGAGCCGTAGACGCCGGTCGATAGCTTCAGATTCAGCTCGTGATACGCCTCCATATACTCATGTGCCTGGAGGAACACGAATGTAAAGCCGAGGATGAACGTCAGCGCCAAGAAGATGTTGAGCACTTTGCGATTGCTGGCTTTGAGAGCGTGATGCGCAATCGTGATCGTGACGCCGGACGTCAACAGAATCGCGGTGTTGATCGCTGGCAAACCGAAAGCAGGAATCACTTCAAAGTGACCGCCGATCGCGCTCGGACCGTTCGTCGGCCATGCCGGCTCATAGTTCTTCCACAGTAAGAAGTTCGTCAGCACCTTGGTACCTTCGCCCCCGAGCCAAGGCACCGAGAAGTGCCGTGCGTACCAAAGTGCGCCGAAGAACGCGGAGAAGAACATCACCTCCGAGAAGATGAACCACATCATTCCCATGCGAAACGAGCGATCGACTGCCTGGTTGTACATCCGGGCTTCGCTCTCGTGGATCACCGCGCCGAACCAGCCGCCGAACATCGTGATGAGAATCAAAATGCCCAGACCCATGGTGTATGGGCCTGCCGTGACATGATTCAGCCACAGCGCGGCACCGCCGACGCTGGTGAACAGCGCAATCGATCCGATGATCGGCCATGGACTGCCATGCGGCACGTAGTACTTATCGGCGGGCGCTGAGGGCGAATGTGCGTGGGCCATATTCCAGTCTCTTATGGAGTTCTACCAGTTCTATTGATCTTGTTGCTTACGACGCGCTGCCTTTGGCGTCGTACAGTGCGTAGCCGAGCGTCAGCCGATCCACATTCGCAGGCAATTGCGGATCGACGATGAAACGCACCTTGAGCTCGCGCGCCTGATTCGCTTCGAACGGTTGCGGCGTGAAGCAAAAGCACTCGGTCTTGTGGAAATAGTTCGCGGCGTTGGACGGCGCGATGCTCGGCACCGCCTGGGCAACGATGTGCTCGTCGCGCAAGTTGCGCGCATAGAAAGTCGCTTCGTACAGCTTGCCGGGATGCACTTCCAGCGACTTCACTTCTGGACGAAATTCCCAGGTGCCGAACGTCGGCATGGTGGAGATCAATTCCACCGTGACGGTTCGATTTTCGGGCACGCCTTCCGGCACGGCCGCCGACGCCTGTGTCAAACGGGCGCTGTTGCCGTAGCCGGTGACATCGCACAGCACGCTGTACAACGGCACGAGTGCGAAGCCAAAACCGAATGCGCCCGCCGCGAACAGCCAAAGCCGGCGCGTCAAACTGCGGTTGGCCTGCTGTGTGGATTGATCGGCCATCGTGAACCTAATGAGCTTTCAACACGCTCATAAGGATGAATACCGCGTAGAACCCGAACGCGAGGAGCGCCAACCACAACGTGGTGCGACGGACAGCGCGTTTTTGCTCTTCGCGGTTCATTGCAGGCATCGTGCTCATGGGATCGGTTACTTCACTTCGGGAGCGATTTCGAAGCTGTGGTACGGCGGCGGCGAGGACAGAGTCCACTCCAAGCCGTGCGGCTTGCCGCTATCCCACACCTTATCGGTCGCTTTCACGCCGCCGCGAATCGTGCTGATGATCAGATACGCGAATAGCAGCTGCGAGGCGCCGAAACAGAATCCGCCGATCGAGGAAACCATGTTCCAGTCGGCAAATTGCGTGTTGTAGTCAGGGATACGGCGCGGCATGCCGGCCAGCCCCAAGAAGTGCTGCGGGAAAAACAGCACGTTCACGAAGATGGTGGACAGCCAGAAATGCAACTTCGCGAGCTTCATGTTGTACATGTGGCCGGTCCACTTCGGCAGCCAGAAGTACACCGCGCCCATGATCGCGAACACC
>DASTSB010000402.1:0-7140 GCA_035760885.1 Steroidobacteraceae bacterium
GTTTCGATGTTCACGGCTTCCGAATGGCCTACGTAGACCGGTACCCGGACTGCCGTGGCGTTTACCTTGATGGATGAGTCCTCCAGGATTTTTTGGGTCTCCCAGAACATCTTCATCTCTTCTTTGGTGTAGCCGTTGTCGAGGAACACGTCGATTTGCGGCACTGCGTTGTAAGCAATCTGCTTCGCGATGACGTTGGGGGTGGTGGCCCCGCCCTTCTCCAGAGACTGAACCTGTTCGGTCAGCTCGTTCATTGCCTTCTGGCCGCCGCCGGAGACCGACTGATAGGTGCACACATTGATGCGTTGAATCCCTGCCGCATCGTGCAACGGCTTCAGCGCAACCAGCATCTGCATCGTCGAGCAATTCGGATTCGCGATGATGTTGTGCTTCTTGTAGCCGGCAATCGCGTGCGGATTTACTTCCGTCACGACGAGCGGCACGTCGTCCTGATAGCGAAACTGCGAGGTGTTATCGACCACCACGCACCCCGCTTGACCGGCGCGCACTGCATGCACTTTCGAAACGGAGGCACCCGCTGAAAACAAACCGATTTGGGTGCGAGAGAAATCGAACGTCTCGAGGTCCTGAACCGGCACCTCGCGCCCGCGGAAACGAATCGTCTTGCCGACCGAGCGCGCGCTCGCCAGCGGGAAGATTTCGTTCACCGGGAAATTGCGTTGCTCGAGAATGGACAGCATCGTGCCGCCCACCAGCCCGGTCGCACCGACCACGGCCACATTCCAACCTTTGCTCATCAGTGCCTCAACACAGCAAAACCGATCTCTTGATTACACGCGGGTTAATGACCCGTCTAAGCGTCGCGTGAGATCGCCATCGCCGCGGACGCGCTCTTCACTTCGAGCAACTTGTTGGAGCGCCCGGCGCAAGAGATGCCGAACACTACAATAAACACTGCACATAAGATAACTTTTGCGCGCGAAAACACGCGCTGGATCACACTCGAAGAGCTTATTTCTTCTGTGCGGGAATCACCGGCGTGACGCTCTTCACATCGGCGTTCTGGGCGCGATGCCGCAGATAGTGATCCATCAAGACCAGCGCCAGCATCGCTTCGGCAATCGGCGTTGCTCTGAGGCCGACACACGGATCGTGGCGTCCCGTCGTAACGACTTCGACTGGGTTGCCGTCCAGGTCGATGCTCTGGCCGGGGATGATGATGCTCGAGGTGGGCTTGAGCGCAATGCTCACGAGGATGTCCTGTCCCGAGCTAATGCCGCCTAGCACGCCGCCGGCGTTGTTGGTCTTGAATCCCGTCGGCGTCAGCTCATCACGGTGCTCACTGCCTCTCTGCCCGACTGAGGCAAACCCTGCTCCAATCTCTACGCCCTTCACTGCGTTGATGCTCATCATTGCGTACGCGATATCGGCATCGAGGCGATCAAACACCGGCTCACCCAGCCCAGGCGGTACTCCAGTTGCGACCACATTGACGCGCGCACCGACCGAATCCCCTTCGCGACGCAGGTTGATCATGTAGTTTTCGAGTTCTGCGTTGCGCGACGGATCCGGGCTGAAGAACGGATTCTCGTACACGGCGGTCAAGTCGACAGGATCGAGACGCAGCGGACCCAGCTGCGCGAGATAGCCGTAGATCGAGACATTCAATCGTTCGCGCAGATACTTTCGTGCGATGGCGCCCGCGGCCACTCGCATTGCCGTTTCGCGCGCGGATGACCGCCCGCCGCCGCGATAGTCGCGAAAGCCATATTTCTGCTGATACGTGTAATCGGCATGGCCGGGACGAAACCGATCTTTGATCTTTTCGTAGTCGCGCGAACGCTGATCTTCGTTCTCGATCAGCAAGCCGATCGGCGTTCCTGTGGTCTTGCCCTCGAACACACCGGAGAGAATTTTGACTTGGTCAGGCTCTTTGCGCTGACTCGTGTGACGTGAGGTACCGGTTCGACGCCGCTCCAGATCCGGTTGGATGTCTGCTTCCGAAAGCTCCATCCCAGGAGGACATCCATCGACGATGCACCCGAGCGCAGGCCCGTGGCTCTCGCCGAACGTTGTCACTGTGAATAGAGTGCCGAAGGTGTTGCCGGACATGGATGCGCGAAGCGGTTGGCGGTTAGCGGTTAGCGGTTAGCTCAGAGAAACGCAATATCGCTGGCGACCGCCGAATCGCGGCAATTCTAACCGCTAACCGCTAACCGCTATTCACTTTTTAAAGTGCTCTTCCAGCTGGTCCGCCATCAGCAAGAACACCCCGCCGCCGCCGCGCTCGAACTCGAGCCAAGTAAACGGCGCCTGGGGATACGCTTCTTCCAAGGCGACTTCTGAGTTGCCGACTTCGACGATCAAGATGCCACCATCGGTCAGATGCTCGCGAGCGCCTCGCAGGATTCGACGCGTGATATCCAAGCCATCGATGCCGGAATGCAGCGCCATGGGCGGCTCGCGGATGTACTCCTGCGGCAGCGAAGCCATTTCTTCATCACCGACGTAGGGAGGATTGGAAACGATCACGTCGTAGCGAGCGGCGCCAAGCCCGTCGAACACATCTGACTGAATGGCATTCACACGCCCTTCGAGTCCGTAACGCGCAATATTTGTCTTCGCAACCTCAAGCGCCTCGGCGGAAATGTCGCTCGCATCGACTTGTGCGCCGGGTAGCGCCAATGCAGTCGCAATTGCGATGCAACCGGATCCCGTGCCGATGTCCAACACGCGATGAATGCGCTCGCTTGCAATCCAAGGTTCGAATCGCGCCTCGATCAACTCTGCAATCGGCGATCTTGGAACCAACACGCGTTCATCGACATAGAACTCATGGCCCGCGAACCACATCCGATGCGTGAGGTAAGCAGCCGGTACGCGCTCTCGAACGCGTCTATCGAATAGTTCATTGATGCGCGTTGCTTGGTCGCTGGCGACCGGCTGGTTGTAGACAGACTCAGCTTCTTCGTGGCGCAGCCCCGCAGCGAAGAACACGAGTTCTGCAGCCTCGTCGATCGCGTTGTCGGATCCGTGGCCGAACCATAGGCCTGCCGCATCGAACTTGGCAGCGCCGAATTCAATCCACTCTCGGACAGTTTTTGTGGGCAACGGATTACTCATCGGACGGCGCTGCTATCTGCGATAATTCATCGATCATGGCTACTCGCACTCAAACCATCGCATTGGCGATCGGCATCGGCATTCTATCGATTGTGGTCGGCGCGCTCTCGGCTCGTTGGATGCTGAATCGACCCAATAGCTCCCCAGTGGAACTTGCGACTGGGACGGTCATTAGCCCGCCGCGTCCATTACGGGCAATGCAGTTCGTCGATCAGGAGCAGCATCCTTTCACTGTGGATCGGCTCAAAGGTCACTGGACCTTCATGTTCTTCGGATTCACCAATTGCCCGGACGTATGTCCGACGACGTTGGCCTTGCTGGCACAAACGAAGAAGCAGCTCACCGATCTGCCGCAAGAGCAGCAGCCGGACGTCGTGTTTGTGTCGGTCGATCCTGAGCGCGATACACCGGAACGGATCGCAAGCTACATACGGTTCTTCGATCCTCAATTCATCGGCATCACGGCAGCACCGCAGCAGATCCAAGCGTTCACGACTTCAATGGGTGTCCCCGTCGCAATCAGTAAAGCCGCCGATGGCACCTACACCGTCGATCATTCTGGCGCGGTCTTCGTTATCGACCCCAATGGCGACTGGCATGCGCTGTTTTCTCCGCCGCTGCAAGCCAAGCGGGTTGCTGCCGATTATCGCCGTCTGATCTCCGCACCACACTCATGACCGAAGCACCGGCCCCGACTCTTTCCGATCGCTTGTTTGCGATTCTGCAGTACCTGCTGCCCAAACACCTTCTTTCACGATTTATCTATGCGGTCACGCGCAGCGAGACCAGATGGATTCGTAACGCGATCTTGAAGATCTTCTTGCGCGGTTACCGAGTGACGATGCAAGAGGCAGTGGAGCCGAACCCATTCGCATATCCCAGTTTCAATGCATTCTTTACTCGCGCGCTGAGAGCGGATGCGCGGCCGATTGACAGCGCCGCCAACAGCATCGCGTGTCCGGTGGATGGCACGTTGAGCCAATGTGGGCCGCTGCGAGACAACTTGCTGATTCAAGCCAAGGGTCATTACTATTCGCTGGAAGACCTGCTTGGAGATGCGCAACGCGCGAGCGCGTATCGCAACGGCACGTTCGCCTGCATCTACTTGGCGCCTTACAACTACCATCGCATTCACATGCCGCTTGCGGGCGTTGCGCGCGACAACATCTACATTCCAGGTGAGTTGTTCAGCGTCAACGCCGCGACCGCACGAGCCGTGCCGCGCGTATTCGCGCGCAACGAGCGATTGATCTGCGAGTTCGACACAATCGCGGGCCGCATGGCGGTCATTCTCATCGGGGCGCTGTTCGTCGGCAGCATCGAAACCGTTCATTGCGGAGAAGTGAATCCACCGCCGCGCCGCGGAAAACGACCGGTTCGAATCGACAAGGGAATCGGTCAGCGATTTGAGAAAGGCGTAGAGCTCGGCCGCTTCAACATGGGCTCGACCGTGATCCTACTGTTCGAGAAAGGGCGTGCGGACTGGCACTCAACGCTGTTCGCAGAAGCCACGGTCCAGCTTGGAAGCGCCATCGGCCTCGTGCGCTCATGAACGATTGGATGTCTACCGCATCAATCGCGACGCTCGAAGAGCGCGCGAAGATGCTGCGCTCCATTCGCGACTACTTCGCTGCCACGCGTGCGCTGGAGGTCGAAACGCCGAGCTTGAGCGCCGCCGCAGTGACCGATGTGCACCTCGCGAGCGTGGAAGCACGTGCGAACGCTGAACGTCGCTATCTGATCACATCGCCCGAATATGCAATGAAGCGATTGCTCGCCGCCGGATGTGGCGATATCTGGCAGATCGGGCGCGTGTATCGCGATGGAGAACTCGGCCGCTGGCACAACCCAGAGTTCACCTTGATCGAATGGTATCGCCTCGGCATGGATCATCACTCGCTCATGTCCGACGTCGAGCGATTGATCAACGCCGCGCTGCCGGCCGCGAAACAATTCGATCGGGCGGAGCGCGTCACGTATCGAGATGCAGTTCAAGTGCACGCCGGCGTCGATGCGCTCGAGGATCCGGTTGCGGTGCTCGTTGCTCGGCTCGAGAGCGCAAACATCGATGTGCCACGGGATCTGCACACGGATCGCGATGCATGTTTGGACTTGATCATGAGCACGCTCGTCGGGCCGCATCTCGGGCATGGCCGACTCACATTTATTTATGACTACCCGGCCTCACAGGCAGCCCTCGCCCGGGTTCGTGGCCCCGTCGCGTCTCGGTTCGAGGCCTACCTGGAGGGAGTCGAACTGGCGAATGGCTTTCATGAACTCGCGAATGCTTCAGAGCAGCGCGCGCGATTCCAAGCGGATCTCGAGCAGCGCAGCAAACGCGGCTTGCCGCAGATGCCGGTCGATGAACACTTTTTGTCGGCACTTGAGCATGGCTTACCGGAGTGCTCGGGCGTCGCGTTGGGCTTCGATCGTTTGGTGATGTGTGCCGTGGATGCGAAACACATTCGGGATGTCCTGACCTTTCCGTTCGACCGAGCCTGACATGCACGAAAGCAACATCGATCGGTCTTTGCCGAAACCGCAGTTCTATCCTGCGCTCTGCGGCGAACTAGAAGCCTTGATCGCCGGCGAATCGGACTGGATTGCCAATCTCGCGAACGCCTCCGCCCTGCTCTTCCATTCCCTCGATAACGTGAATTGGGCAGGCTTCTATCTGCTGCGCGAGAACGAACTCGTCGTCGGACCGTTCCAAGGCAAGCCAGCATGCATCCGCATCGCGCTCGGCCGCGGAGTCTGCGGAACCGCAGCTCAACGCAGAGAAAGCATCGTCGTGCGGGACGTCAATCAATTTCCAGGACACATTGCGTGCGACTCGGCATCCAACTCAGAAATCGTAGTGCCGATGATCAAAGACAATCAGCTACTCGGCGTGCTGGACATCGATAGCCCGATCACGGATCGGTTCGATGAGGAGGATCGGGAGGGGTTGGAGAGGTTTGTGGGAGTACTGCTAAAGGACGGACACTAACGCGTCGGGAAGGACCGGCGTCGGGAAGGACGCATTGCGTCGAGTGGGACTGGCGTCGGGTCAGAGAGATGCGTTGCGTACGCCAACGGTGTTTCCGGACCACGGGTGCGCGGCGAATGACACGAGGAACTTCGCCACGCTGAAGGCGAAGAACCTTGGTTGCTTGGCTCTCTGCTTCCAGGTTCCGTGAGATGTCTGACTCTGCTCAGTTGTCGGCTGGTCGTCAGCGGCAAGGTTCCGGAAGCACAAGACGGGCACCCGCGTTCGCGGGTGTGAGGATCTTTCCTTCCGAGGATCTGTGTGCTCGGTGGAGAGAGGCTCTTCCAACAATATCTCTCTTTGCCCTCCGTGGTCTCCGTGTCCTCCGTGTCCTCCGTGTGAAATGTTTTTCTCAACCCTTTGCGCGAGCGATGTACTCGCCAGTACGAGTATCGACGCGGATGAACTCGCCTTCATTGATGAACAGCGGCACGCGAACCGACGCCCCGGTTTCTAACTTCGCAGGCTTCGCGCCGCCAGTCGCCGTATCGCCGCGCAGGCCAGGATCGGTCTCGATCACCTTCAACTCGACGTGAGCCGGAGGCGTCACATTCAAAGGCACACCGTTCCACAACATCACGGTGCAGCTCATCCCGTCTTTCAGCCAAATCGCGCCTTCGCCGAGCGCTTCTTTGCCGGCGGTGTATTGCTCGAACGTATCCGGAACCATGAAGTGCCAGAACTCACCGTCGGTGTAGAGGTACTGCATTTCGGTTTCGACGACGTCGGCGGCTTCGACGCTATCGCCCGACTTGAACGTCCGCTCGATGACGCGGCCCGTCTTGAGGTTACGCACTTTGACGCGGTTGAACGCCTGGCCCTTGCCGGGTTTGACCATCTCGTTCTCGACGATCGAGTACGGATCGTTCTCCAACATGATCTTGAGACCAGACTTAAATTCGTTCGTCGAGAAACTGCCCATATGGCACCGCCGCTGACTGATGCGAGAATGTGGTCCGGCGCCGGTCGCGCCGAAAAGGGCGCAGATGATAGCCGCAACCTCCCTCTCTAGCCAGTTCATCGCATCG
>DASTSB010000403.1:0-16091 GCA_035760885.1 Steroidobacteraceae bacterium
GGCGCGTACGGACTCAGTGCTGAACACATCGCGCAACGTATTCCTGAATGCATCGAGATTTGCCAATTGGACGAGGTCATCGACAAACAGGCCAAGCACTACTCCGGAGGGGTGAAGCGGCGCCTGAATTTAGCGATCGGACTCATCGCTGTCCCAGAGATTCTTTACCTGGACGAACCCACGGTCGGCATCGATGCCATCTCGCGAGAATGCATCCTGCAGGCAATCGCAGCGCTGAAAGCGCGTGGCACGACGATCATCTACACATCGCACTACATGGAGGAGATCGAGCGTCTGTGCGATGAAGTCGCGGTCATCGATCACGGCCGCATCTTGATTCGCGAGCGAGTCGATCGCCTGCTCAGATCCGATGCGAATCGCACGTTGCAGCTCACGTTCTCCAAGCCGCCCGATGAGCGCGGTAGAGGAGTGTTGATCCAACGCAATGCCATCTTTGCCGACGCTACGCGCGTGCAGATCGTCGTCGACGATGTCGATGTGCCTGCAATTCTCCAGCAACTCTCCAGTCTCGGAGCGGTGCCAATGCAGATGACTTACGGCGTGAGCCGGCTCCACGACGTCTATCTCACGCTCCTGAAGGAGGGCGAGTGATGTGGCGTGCATTGCAGGCGACCTGGATCAAAGAAGCTCGCTTGCTGTTGCGTGACATGCACGGCTTGCTGCTGCTGTTCGTGATGCCGGCAGCATTCATTTTGATCATGTCGCTCGCGATGGATGAGGACTTCAGCGCGCGCGCCGGCAAGAAGTTCGCCGTGCTCGTCGTCGATCAGGACGGCACTGCGGATTCAAAGGCACTGGCCGATGCGATCGAGAAGAATGGACCGTTCTCGTTGCAGCAACAGGCGGCCGGCGCGCAGTGGCTCAAAACCAAAGAGCTGTTTCTGTTCACGATTCGTCACGGATTTAGCGAAAGTATCAATAGCGACAGTGTGGGTGCCTCCCTGTTGCGCCTCGAGGTGGCAGCCGAAGCCAACA
Organism: Steroidobacteraceae bacterium; assembly: GCA_035760885.1. Lineage (GTDB taxonomy): Bacteria > Pseudomonadota > Gammaproteobacteria > Steroidobacterales > Steroidobacteraceae > Steroidobacter. The sequence continues at coordinate 997 of DASTSB010000403.1, forward strand.
AACAAACTGAAGCCGCACTGGCAGCAGCGATTCGCGCAAGCTACGGGCAGTTGCGCATGCAGCGGCTTTTAACAGCACTTGCGGACGAGGGGATCGATGCGCCATGGGCAAGCAGTGTCGAGCCGTTGGAGATTGCTCATGCGTATCACGCGGGGGCCAAGGCGCCCACCGCAGTTCAACAAAGCGTGCCCGCTTGGCTCGTCTTCGCGATGTTCTTCGTCGCGATTCCGGTTTCGACGACCTTGATCCAAGAACGCCAGCTGGGCACGTTGCGTCGCTTACGCAGTACGCCGATGCCCAATGCGGTGATCTTCCTGGGCAAACTGTGTCCGTATTTTTTGGTCAACTTGCTGCAGACCGTTCTGATGCTGCTCGTGGGGATGTACCTGGTGCCGTTGCTGGGTGGTGCGGCATTGGAACTGCGCGGGTCGATGGTCGGACTCGCCATCATGGCGATGACATTGAGCGTCGCAGCCCTGGGTTACGCGTTGCTGATTTCGACCATTGCACGCACAGCAGATCAAGCAACCATTTTGGGAGGTGCCGGCAGCATTCTGTTGGCGGGCATCGGCGGAATCATGGTGCCGAAGTTCGTCATGCCGCTCGCGATGCAGCAGTGGACCAACATCTCGCCCATGGCCTGGGGCCTCGAAGGATTTCTGCAGATTCTCCTGCGCGAGGGATCCGCCGTTAGTGTTTGGCCTTATGCCACGGCGTTGCTTGCATTCGGGGTTATCGCACTGGCAGTTGCTGTGAGGCTGCATCGCGCACGCCCAGACGAGTGAGCGACGAACAAAGGGACGACTAAACAACTGTGTGCCGGTCCTCACTGTCGGCAGGCGGAATGTTCCATAATTCGCCCACAACTACGATTCGCGGACGATAAGGCTGATGGCGGGTGAATTGGCTCTACAAAGCGCGGCTGCGCCGCTCATGGACTTGCACCATGAGCTGAAGGTGCTGATCGTGACCGAGTGCTACAAAGACGTCGATCCGGCGACGATTACGGATGACGAACGTCTGTTGCACGGTCGCCTCGAATTGGATTCGCTCGATGCGCTCGAAATCTGTCACGCCATCAAAGCGAAATACGGCGTGCACATCAGCAACGGCACAATGGCGCGGCGCGTGATGAAGAACATTGCGACGCTCGCGGCTCACGTGCAGACGGAAATGGCTCGGCGCGGTAGCAAGTGACCAGTTCCTCGGACGCTTCAGGTCCTTACATCATTGGCTGCGGTCTGCACTCCACGCTGGGGCGCACCCTCGCAAGCAACATTGCCGCGCTACGCGAAGCGATTCGCCCACCAGGCCAAGCCGTTTTTCAGTTCGCAGGGCAGGAGGCGATCCAGCCTTATCACTTGCTCGCGGATGAACCGCTGGGCGAGCCCGAGGAGCGCTTCTATCGCGTCGTCGAACGTGTCGTTGCAGATGCTGTTGACGAAGCACAACTCACACCCAGCGAACGGCGCAACCTCCCGCTGTTCTTAGGCAGTTCCTCGAGCGACATCTCTATGCTCGAAGCTCTCTATCGGCGCGAACTCGAGCGGAATCGCGAAGCTAAGCCGATGCGAACCGAGACGAGCTTCGGCAGTTTGGGCGTGGCACTGGCCTCTCGCCTCGGATTACGTGGCGGGGATTTCACGATCAACACCGCATGTACCGCGAGTGCCAATGCACTGTTGCACGCGGCGGCGCTCATCAACCGCGGCGAGATCGAGCACGCACTGGTGATCGGGGTCGAACTCTGCAATGCAGTGACGGCGCTTGGCTTCTCCAGCCTGCAATTGCTGAGCGACACAACCATGCGGCCTTTCGATGCGAGTCAGGCTGGATTGATCTTGGGCGAAGCCTGTGCGGCGGTCGTGCTTTCGAAACGCCGCGAATCTGCACAGCTCACCGTGCTCGGCGGCGCGAATCTGTGCGATACCTTCAGTCCGTCATCCGCGAATCCGGACGGCACGTCGATCGTCCAAGTCATCGAACGCGCGCTGCAGTCTGCGAATCTTTCAGCATCAGACATTCAGGCGCTGAAGGTGCACGGCACCGCGAATCGCGCGAACGACGAGGCGGAATCCGCCGGCATGCGCAATGTGTTCGGTTCCTTGCCCCCGTTGTGTGCACTTAAGCCGCGTATCGGTCATACGCTCGGCGCATGTGGGCTCGCTGAACTGCTGCTCGCTTGCGGCGCGGCCCGCGAAGGCTTCTTGCCAGCCGCTCCGGGCATCGGTGCCGACCCGGCAGAGCTCGGCGTGACGTTGTTGCAGCAAACACAAGCGTTCGATGGCGGCCCGATGATGCTGAACTATTTCGGCTTCGGCGGCAGCAACACCTCGCTGATCGTGTCGGCAGGAGCAAGCTGACGTGTACATCCGAGCGTGCGGCGAGATTTCTCATCCGATCGACGAATCGCTCGCCGATTTGAAGAACCCGCTCGTCGATGCGGTCGGTCAGCCGTTGCGCCGCGCGAGCCGGTTCATGCAGTTGGCCGTCATCGGTGCGGCGCGTTGTTTGAAGGGTGTGAATGCCCCGCGCGATACCGCTGTGTATTTGGCGTCGGGCCGCGGCGATCTCGAAATCATTCAAGACGTGCTCGAGCAAGTGTTCCGCGATGGCCAGTCGCCGAAGCCGCTGCACTTCGTCAACACGGTCAGCAACGCCGCGTGCTTTCAAATCGCGAAGTCGCTCGGCTTGGAAGGGCGCAGCTCGTTCGTGTGTCATCCGAGCTTCGCGTTCGAAAACACTTTGAGGCTCGCGCTCGCCGATCTTGCCGTCGGCAATGCGAGCTCGATTCTCTTCGGCACCACCGACGCTGTCGTCTCGCCGATCGACATTCATCGCATCCGCCTGGGTGTCGCTCCGGATACTGCGTTGGCAGAAGGGAGTCATTGGCTGTTGATGCAAGCGGACAGCACCGATGCACTCGCGCAATTCACGCAGTTCAAGCGCCTCGAATCCTCAGATGCGTTGCGGTTGTTTTTGGAGCAGCACGGTTCCACCCCGACGAGCGTCATCAACTTCGGTCCGGGCCTGAATTCCTCGATGCGCGGGACACTGATCGAGGCGATGCGTGGGCAAGAATTCAAAGTCACGCATCCCGGCCACTACGATAGCGTGGCAGGCGCGGTGATTCCCGCGTTCCTGCGATCACCGCTCGAGAATCGCGAATTGATCTACGTGAATGGCGATCCGCAGAACGACATCTACTATGCGATGGTGGTGAAGAGGATCTGACGCAGAAGAGGATCTCCACGGGGAACGGGGAACGGGAACGGGGAACGGGGAACGGGGAACGGGGAACGGGAAGCGGGGACACGGGGCGAGAAGACCACAAGATTTCACACGGAGAGCACGGAGAACACGGAGGGTCAAGACTAAAAGCGAAGATCTCCACGGGGGACATTGGGGATACGGGGATGAAATATATCGAGTTGGGCGACATCGACCTGCATCATGTCTGACTGCCAACCCTCAACCATCAACTGAAAACCGAAAGGAAGATCTCCACGGGGAACACAGGGTGAGCGCCGGGGTAAGAAGCAGAAAAGAACCTATCTCCGCGGAGGACACGGAGATCACGGAGACAAGAAATCGATGCGGGCGTAGCTCGTGCGTGTAGCGTGTGAGGTGTGGTTTGCTCGAGACACTTCTTGCTGCCGACGCCCACCCGTCAACGGACAACCAAGAAAAGGTCACGGAGAGCAAGAAGGAGAAGATCGTCGCACTCGCGTAGGCGGGGTGCCTATCTGATCGCATCGCGCTGCAGAGAGAAGCACTTCAATGCGAACAGGGGAAAACCACAAGTACAGACGCATTTCACGCGAAGCCTTCACGCGAGCAGGGCTCGCTTTCACCGCATCACTAGCCTTGTGTTGCGTCCGGTTCTCGGTCTGTCGGGTGGAAGTCACTGCGCTGTCGTCCATTGAGGCCCTACGCATTTCACGCGAAGCCTTCACGCGAGCAGGGCTCGCTCTCACCGCATCACTAGCGTTGTGTTACGTCCGGCTCTTCGTGTCTGTCGCGTGGAAGTCACTGCGCTGTCGTCCATCGTAGCCCTACGCTTTTCACGCGAAGCCCTCACGCGAGGGGCGCTCGCTCTCACCGCATCACTAGCGTTGTGTTACGTCCGGTTCCTGAAACCGCTAGACCTCAGCCAACACCTTCCACACGGCCGCTTCTTGATCGGCGCAGCGATTCAGAATTGTCGCGAGTTCACCGGTGTTCATCGGTTCGTGATTGCGACACATCTTCGCCGCACGCGATGCGAACGTGCGCCATTCATCGCCAGCCTGCGTGAGTTGCTCTGAGGCTTGTTGTAGCAGCGACGTTTGTACGTGCTGACTCGCCTCCTGCAAGAACGAGGCATATAGAAATCGGAAGCCCGCGCCGCCGGTGCCGATTTCTTCTTGCATGCGAACGATATGCGCGAGAAACATCTTCAGGTGACTCGACTTCGTTCCCTCGCGACCGCGCTTCGCAAGGTCGCTCGCGAGATAACGGATGCCCCGAATACCAAACAATGGCAACGGCGCTTTCGCCATCAGGCGATGATTCGATCGAATCGCTTTCTTGATGGCACCGCCCAGATCGATGTTCGAAGGCACGTGTGCGGGGTAGTAGAGCAAGCCTTTCGCTGCAAAGAGCCCTTTCGCGAACCGTGCCTTCTGTAAGTCTTCCCGCGGGCATTCCACCGGCTCTTCGAACACCGGATCGCTGATCTGATAGCCCTCTGAGGTGCGGCCGAAGACGATCAAATTGTGCGCGTTGAAGTGAAACCGCATGTCAGGCGGGAAGTACGGCAACCAATACACGCTTGTCTGCAAACCTACGGGGCGGCCTTGTTGTAGGGCTGCATCGAGCTGCGACATGCCGGCATCCGGATTGCGGAAGCGCTCGCGCACCATCGTAAGTCCAAGACGTTTGCGCAGGCCGCGGATGATCGAGCCTGGCGGCATGCGATAGCCGATCAGCGGCATGCCGCCGACCTTCACGAATGGGATGTACGCAAAGGCGAGGGCGCCGGAGAGCCCGAACGCCATGGGCTCGCTCATCGGCAAGCCGTAGTGCGTGAGCATCGACGCCATGACGCCGCTTTCGCAGTGTGCGGATTGGCGATGTTCGAAGTGCGTCATGAGCTCGCTCGGCGTCAAGGCTTGTCGGGCAATGTACGCAGCGTCGCGATGGGAAGCCCCAAGGCTTCGCCGTAACGGGACAAGATGCGTTCTGGAAGTTTTGCGAACACCGCAGGTTTCAAATGGCGCTTCACGCGCCAGCGGGCCATGCCTGTCGTTTGCGCAAGCGTGAGTAAGTCCATGCGACGTTCGAACATGTGATATTCGAGTGGTGCGGTCTCACCGCGCGAGGCACGTTGCCATGCGTCGTCTCGCTGCGCATTCAGATCGTCGATCGCCATCAGCGTCGCTTGCGATTCGGCTTCCCAACCGCTCGATTGCACGCCGGTGTAGCGACCGCGCTCATCGATTGCGTAGAGCAACTTGCGGCGCCCGCCATAGGTAGGCGACTGATCTTGTGGGACCGAATCGCGCTTCATTACATCACCGTCAACGACATGAAGCCGGCAGAGAATCGTCCGCTCTCGGGCACGAAGCACAGCAGACGTTCGCCGCTTCGCAAGCGGCCGGAACTCGCCAGTTCTTCGAGCATGAGATAAATCGATGCCGCACCGGTGTTGCCGCGTGTGGAGAGATTCGTGAACCAACGTTCCTGCGGCAGATCGAAGCCGATCGTGCGCAGGCCCGCGTACAACCGATCGCGAAAGAAATGCGACGAGTAGTGCGGTAGGAAGTACTGATAGTCCGATGCGCGCAAATGCCGCTTGGCCATCAACGTTCGTAGTGGCCGCTCGGCCGCGAAGTGCACGATGTTCTCGTTGAGCAGTTTGACGTCCTGCTTCAACGTCATCGCGCCGCGATCATTGCGTTCGTCCGGGCTCATTCGTGCCCAACCTTGCAGCGTGCCCGCCTCGTTCTTCACCGCACCGGCATACATGCAAGCCGGTAATTCACCCGCGTAAGAGAACAGCTCGATCCAATCGATACGCAGATTGAGCGAGTTCGCGCGAGGCTCAGGTTCGACCAACACAGCGCCGGCGCCGTCGGACAACATCCAACGCAGGAAATCTTGCTCGAACGCGAGTTCAGGCTGTTCTTCGAGCAGCGCGGCGTTCTGTTCGAACTTGCTGCCGTAGTTGTGCGCGGCCAGCAGGGCCGAAGACAACTCGGAACCCGACGCAATCGCGTTCGTGCGATCGCCGGTCGCAACACTGAGCTGTGCGTAACGCAGAGCCGTCAAACCACTGAGGCAGATGCCCGCGGTCGCCACCAAGTCGAGCGAATGCAGCTGCAATTCGCCATGCACCATCGCTGCGTGATTCGGCATGATCTGATCGCCCATGGATGTGCCGCACGCGAGACACTCCAGTGAAGCCAGATCGAAACCATTACCGGCTAAGCGACGGACCGCTTCGGCAGTCAGGCTTGCGTTCGTGTGGGTCGGTGCGAGGGTCGTCGGATCGACGGCGTAATAACGCGTTCGGATGCCATTGCTGCGCAAGATGAGACGGCGCGCGCGCGAAGGTCGCTCGCCCACTTGGCCGAGAATCCGCTCCATGTCGTCATTGCCGACAGGATCGTTCGGTAGAAACGCAGCGACGCGCGTGATGTAAACCGGACGCGCACTCATGATCCGCTTGCCATGCTGTGACGCAAGTGATCGGCCTCGCCGGATGGTGCCGCGAAATACTGTCGCTGTGCCGCGATACGCGCTTTGGTGATCGGACGCAAAGCACGGCGGATCAGTGCGCTCAGCGGCACCACTGTCAAAATGAGGCAGATCAAGAACACGATATAGATGCCAAGCACGATTCGGCGCAGTGGGCTGTTTGGACGGCCGCATGCGCGGAGCAAGGCGCCCCAAGCGCGGAAGCTGCGCCGGCCCACCGCTTCGGATGCGATGAGATGCTCAGTGATTTTCACGGCGCCGAGACCGACAAAGAACGACGCGTCATCTTGGTGGCTGCGGTGGGGCAGCTGTTCCGCAAGCGCGCGTCCGAATCGAGATGCCGCTGCAATTTCCGTAGATGCGATGCCGGCGGCAGGAATGCGACCGCCGAGAAATGGGCCGCGTCTACCCGTCAGCATCCACAACGGCGTCGAAATGAACGTCGCGGCCATGTGCGTCGAATCGGTGAAGACGACATTGTCGACGAGCCGCGCGCCGATGCGTTGCAAGTGCAGTTTCATGCGTTCCTGCGCTTGCAGCCACATATTGCGGCAGCCGATGACCGTGATCACTCGGCGGTTGTTCAGGAGTTGCTTCGCCTGCTCGCTTTGCAGGAAGGCCATCATCGGCATGGAAGGTGAGAGAAACCAAACCTGATAAGCGAGAATCACCAAGTCGAAGTCGGTATCGCTGCCCACGTCGAGCGGCTCGATCGGATCAGGCAGTTCAGCAACTGTTTCGGGGAACGTGCTGAAGAACTGCCAGAAAGGCCACGGGAATGGGTACGCACGGCGCGGTTTGATCTGCGCCGTGACGATTTCGAAATCTTCGCGCGCAGTCAGTGGCGCGGTGATCGACGAAACGATCTCGCGCAGCTGACCCGTCTGCGAAAAGTAGACAACCAAAATCCGTTGCATGCTGCTGATGCGCTCAGTTCGGCGCCATTTATGTTCGGCGCTGTTCGTTATCCCGCTATGGCAATGGCTCCCGCTCCATTGCGGGGCGGATTATTGCATATCACTTTAGGGGGATTCGCACTAAGCGCGTCACTGATTTCCAGCATGATCTGCCGGAAAAGCCGCGCTCGTCAGACGATTACTGCAGCAATCGTCTGATGGTCAGCAGAGCGTTTGTGCCGCGAGTTATCGTGCTGAACGTTCGTGCGGCACTTCCAACACGGCCGCGAGTGCAGGCTTCGGTTGGCGATTGCGATCGAATAGCAGCGGATAGTTGGTGCGGTTTGGAATGGGATAGCCGTTCTTCCACGACATGCCATCGTGCACGCCCCAGAGCGTCACGCGATCGATCACGTTGCGTTTGCGATAGAAGAGCCGAAACAGCTCCGCATATCGAGCAGTCAATTGCTGTTGGACTTCGTCTGGCAGTCCATTTCGATAGGGATCCAAGAAGCGCTTGAACTCAGGCAACTGAAATTGCTTGTGTTGGAAAGCGGTGCCGATGACCTGACCCTCCTTCGTGAACGGCAATACATCGACATCCAACTCCGTGATCATCACCTTTACGCCGAGCGCGGCGAAGGCGTCGATCGAATCCTCGATGTCCTTCAGGCTCGGATAGTTCAGTCCCCAATGTGCCTGCATGCCGATGCCATCGATACGAATACCCGCAGCTTTGAGCATCTTGACCATGCGCACGATGCCGGCGCGTTTTTCCGGGCGCCAGGTGTTGAAGTCGTTGTAGTACAGCTCGGCATCCGGTGCGGACTCGCTGGCAAATTTGAACGCGAGACGGACGAGTTCGTCGCCATCGCCGATTGCATTCACCCAATTCGTGGATCGATAGCTGCCGTCCTCATCGATCACTTCGTTCACGACGTCCCAGGCTTTTACGTGGCCCACATAGCGGCCCGCGACAGACTGAATGTGCTGACGCATGCGTTCGACCTGCGCATCGTGGGTGTTGGGTTTGCCTTCCGCGTCGGTGAAGAACCAATCAGGCACTTGGTTGTGCCAAATGAGCGTGTGGCCGACGATGAACATGTGGTGCTGTTCGCCGAAAGCCACCACGGCATCGGCTTGCGAGAAATCATCGACGCCGGGTTTGGGGTGCACGACCGCCGCCTTCATCGCGTTCTCCGGCGTGATCGCATTGAAATGCTGAGCGACGAGGCCCGCGGTACTCTCATCTCTACCCGCTACGACAAAACCATTCACGGCAGTGCCGACCATGAATGCGCCTGCGTAGGCATCCTTCAGTGCAACTGATGCGGATGGCGCAGGGCTGCGCTCAACTGAAACGTTGGTCTTGCAGGCGCCCACGTAGAGGGAAGCAAGGGTCAGGGCAAGAATTGCGGCTGCTGTTTGAATTCTCATCGGCTTGGGTCCAATAGTCGGCTTCGCTGGTTCGCATGATGTATTCACTGCGATGTTTGCTGCTGCAAAGAATCGCGTTTGCATGGACGTTTCGTGCGGTGAAGTTCCAAATCCCCGCCAATCGCGCGCCGTGTGATGCAAGTAGTTGAGTTGCGGCCCCCGTTTTACATAGTCTTGGCGCAACTCGAAAGCCCGCCGGCTTTCCGTCTACATACCGCGATTTTCGTCATGCTCATGATTCACCGCACTCGTTCTCGGGTTGTCTTCCTTATTGCTTGTTTGCTGGTTTTGCCCTGGCCGGCCCTCGCTGCCGCGGGCAATCCGTTCGTGCGCCCGGCGGAACTCGAAAAGGACATCGCGTTCTGGCGTCGTATCTACACGGAAGTCACGACTGATGGCGGCCTGATCCATGACCCTGAAAATCTGAACATCGTGTACGAAGTCGTGAAGTTCCCGGCCGACATGGCGCCGCGAACGCGCGCCAAGAAGATCGAAGAGGTCAAACAGAAATACGCGCGCATCCTCGATCGGATTGCGACCGGCGCAAAGGACCTAAGCGAGGAAGAACTGCGTGTTGCAGGACTGTGGCCGAAGGGAACGAGTCGCTCGCGTTTCGAACAGGCGTCCGAGGAAGTGCGGTTCCAACTTGGGCAGGCGGATCGATTCAAAGAAGGCTTGATTCGCTCCGGCGCGTGGCGCGATCACATCGCGGAGAAGTTTGTCTCGATGGGCTTGCCGAAGGAGCTCTCGGCACTGCCGCACGTCGAATCCTCCTTCAACACTTATGCCTATTCCAAAGTAGGCGCCGCGGGGATGTGGCAGTTCATGCGCGGAACCGGCCGGCGCTTCTTGCGCATCGATAACACGGTCGATGAGCGGCTCGATCCGTACCGTGCGACGGAAGCGGCCGGGCGTTTCCTCGAGCAGAACTACATCGTGCTCGGCAGTTGGCCCCTGGCCTTGACCGCCTACAACCACGGCACCGCAGGTATGCGGCGGGCAAAGGAACAACTTGGAACCGATGACATCGCCGTCATCGTTCGCAAATACAACAGCCGCAGCTTCGGTTTCGCTTCTCGTAACTTCTATGTGGCGTTCTTGGCCGCATTGGAGATCGATAGCGATCCCGAGAAGTACTTCGGCTCGATTCGCCGCAATCCCGTCGACGATAGTCACTTGCTGCCGCTGCCGAATTTCATGCCGGCGAGCCGGCTGGCATCATTGCTTGACCTCGATCGCGATGAATTGAAGCGCTTGAATCCCTCGCTGTTGCCATCGGTGTGGAGCGGAGCGCGCTACATCCCCAAGGGCTTCAATTTGCGTGTGCCTGCAACGCTCGATCTGACCGCCGCCCTCAACAAAATCAATCAAGGCGGCATCGCGATGACGGCGCAGGTCGCCGAAACACAACATCGAGTTGCGAGAGGCGAGTCGCTATCGACCATTGCTAGCCGATACGGGATCAGTGTTGGAGCGCTCGCAGATGCAAATAACTTGGGCAAGCCATATCGCATTCGTGCTGGCCAAGTGCTCACGTTGCCTGGAAAAGCCGGCGCACCGCCCCCGATCGTCGTGGCTCAGATCGAAAAGCCTGCGCCGGAACCTACCCCACCGAGTGGGGTCGTCGGCACACAACGATACGTGGTTAAGCGCGGCGATACCTTGGGCAAGATCGCTACGCGCAATGGCATGACCGAAGAGCAGTTGATGGCGCTCAACGACATCCGCAATCGCAATTTCGTGTACGAGGGCCAAGTGCTCGCGTTGGCGCAGTCCGCCCGCGCGGCACCGCCGGTTGAATCGAAGGTTCCGGTGGAGAGCGCAGCGCCGCCACCGGCCGAACCCACTGTGCTCGCGGAAGCTGAGGAGCCTGCTTCAGAGCACGACGCGGAAGCGGAGGGCCCTTCGCTGGTGCCTGGTACGCAAGCCGCGGCGTCCGCAGATCCGAGCGATTACTCGGTGCGCGAAGACGGTACGATCGAGGTGCAAGCGACGGAAACGTTGGGACACTACGCTGAGTGGCTCAACGTGCGCGCGAGCCAGTTGCGTAAGATCAATCGCATGTCGTTTGCGACACCGGTCGTCGTCGGTCATCGCATCAAGCTGGATTTTTCCAAGTCGACGCGCGATCAGTTCGAAGCTCAGCGGGTCGAATATCATCGCCAGTTGCAGGAAGCGTTCTTCGCCCAATTTCGCATCAAGGGCGACGAGACGCATGTGGTGAAAGCAGGCGAATCGGTGTGGGTGCTGGCTCAACAGCGGTACAACGTGCCGATTTGGCTGCTGCGCCAGTACAACCCGGACACGGACTTGGGTTCGTTACGGCCCGGCACCAAACTGGTCATTCCGTTGGTTGAGGCAACTGCAGCTACAGACGCGGGAAGCACGTGAGATTTGCATCGACATCGATGGTTCTAACGACCGCTCTAGTACTGACTGCGTGCATGACGCAGCAGGGATACGAGGGCGGGAAGTTGCCGGCCGATCAAGTGGCGCACATCGCGGGGGATTTGCGCGTGACCGCGGGCGCGCCCCTCACGCTCATTTTGCGGCAGGTCGACGGGAAGACATTGAGCGTCGGGCAGAACTCGGTCGACGTGCTGCCAGGTACGCATCAATTGCTGGTGGATTGCCAAATCGCGGAGACCAAAGCGACTTCGCGTCACGCGATCACGGTCGAGGTATACGCGGGCGTCAAATATCGCCTGGTTGCGGAAACGGCGCCCGGAATGCGTGGATGCAACGAGGTCGCGTTGGTTGAGCGCTAGCTCTAGCGCCGGCTTACGACCACTGAATCCGTGAATCTCATCCCAACCTGCAGGCTCTTCGCTTCCCAAGCGCCGATCTCGTAGCTAAACATAAGCAAGCTATACTGCGCGGGTTCTACCTTGTGACAGACCATCCTTCGAGCATGTGGCGAAAAGTTTCTGCAGCGGCGGCGCTGCTGTGCCTTTGCAGTCTCCCAGCATATCCGGACACGCAGCTGTCGTCGTCGGGTCTAGTGTCCTCGAGCGTGGATGCAGCGTTGCCGCTCGCTGATCAGGTCGTGGTCAAGAAGAGCGAACGCAAGCTGTATTTGCTGAACCATGGCACTGTCTTGCGCACTTACAAGGTTGCACTAGGCGCGCGGCCCGAAGGTCACAAACAGTTCGAGGGCGATTACCGGACACCCGAGGGTAAGTACCGTCTGACGCGTCGCAACCCGAACAGCGATTATTTCCTCTCGATCCAGATCAGCTATCCCAACGACCAGGACCTCGCTCGCGCACGGCGCATGGGGGTCAGTCCTGGGGGCGCGATCATGATTCACGGCCAACCGAATACACCGCGCAAGTCGCGCGACTACTACTCCAACGTCGATTGGACCGAGGGCTGCATTGCTGTTTCGAATTCAGACATGGTTGAGATTTGGCTCATGACTCCGCCCGATACGCCGATCGAGATTCAACCGTGACCGAAGCGCGCGCGTCTGCTTCGGTGACGCAAGTTGAAGCCGAAGATCTGGTCGATGCTCGTGTATCACCTCGGGGAAGCCTGGAAAACCTGTCGCAGCGCGAAGTTCAACAGCTGCTGAATTCAGGCAACACCGCCGTTTACGATCTATTTCGCCGCTGCGCGTTGGCCGTGCTCGCATCCGGGCTCGAATCCGACGACGTACGCGGCATTTTCGAGCGCTACAAAGACTTCGAAATCCGCTTAGGCCGCCAAGCCTGGGGCATCAAGCTCGAAGTGAAGAACGCACCGGCGAGTGCGTTCGTAGACGGGCAGATGATTCGCGGCATCAAAGAACATCTGTTCGCAGTGCTCAGAGACATCGTCTATATCCACGATGCGATTCTTGGCAGCCAACGATTCGACCTGTCGGATTCGTTCAGCGTTACCAATGCGGTCTATCACATCCTGCGAAATGCTCGTGTGCTCGAGCACAAGGGCCGGCCTGATCTAGTGGTGTGTTGGGGTGGACATTCGATCGGCCCCGCCGAATACGACTACAGCAAGCGTGTCGGCTATGAACTTGGCTTACGTGCACTGAGTGTCTGTACCGGTTGCGGCCCGGGTGCCATGAAGGGCCCGATGAAGGGCGCCACCATCGGTCACTCGAAGCAACGCATTCGCGACGGCCGTTACATCGGCATGACCGAGCCCGGCATCATCGCCGCCGAGCCGCCAAATCCCATCGTCAATCAGCTCGTGATCATGCCGGATATCGAAAAGCGCCTGGAGGCGTTCGTCCGCTGTGCGCACGCGATCATCGTGTTTCCTGGCGGTGCTGGTACCGCAGAAGAAATTCTCTACTTGCTCGGCATCTTGCTCGATCCCGCGAACCAAGATCAGCCGCTGCCGGTCGTGTTCACCGGACCGCCCTCGGCGGCCGAATATTTTGGCCAAATCGATCGCTTCATCGGCGCGACGCTCGGTGAAGCCGCGCAGAAGCGCTACAAGATCGTGATCGGCGACCCGGCTCAGGCGGCGCGTGAGGTCGCCAAAGGCATCGAAGGCATTCGTGACTTCCGGCGCGCGAAAAGCGATGCCTACAACTACAACTGGCTGCTGAAAATCCCCGCTGAATTCCAACGGCCTTTCGAGCCCACGCACGAAGCGATGGCGAAGCTCGAGCTACACCGCGAACAAGAATCGCATTTGCTCGCGGCGAACCTGCGCCGTGCCTTCTCCGGCATCGTCGCTGGGAATGTGAAGGAACACGGCATCCAAGCCATCGAGAAGCACGGCCCGTTCGAGCTGCATGGCGATAAGGCCGTGATGAAGCTCATGGATGAGTTGCTCGCGGCATTCGTAGCGCAAAAGCGCATGAAACTCGCAGGCGAATATCGGCCCTGCTACAGGCTGGTTGCATGAGCAAGCTCACGCTCACGTATCGCTTCACCTTTCCCGATTCCAAGGAACGTGCATTTACGCTGGAGATGGATCGCGATACGGCGGAGCTCACGCCGGTGGAGTTGCCGGATCCGCCGCCGTGGACCGAACTCGGTTTCAATCAATGCACGGGTTGTCCATTCAATACAGCGGAGGTGCGCCACTGTCCTGCGGCGTTGCACCTGTCGCGCGTCATTTCCGGGTTCACCGATCTGATCTCATACGACACGGTCCGTGTGAACGTGGAAAGCGAAGAACGATCCGTCGTTGCCACACTCTCCGCACAGCAGGCGCTCGCCTCGTTGATGGGACTGATCATGGCGTCGAGCGGCTGTCCCAAGACGGCCGTGTTTCGGCCTATGGCGCGCTTTCATCTGCCGTTCTCGAGCGAAAGCGAAACCGCGTACCGAGTTGCAGCGATGTACTTGGTCGCACAGCACTTCGCTCAACGCGATGGCCGCACGCCGGATCTCGCGCTCAACGATTTGGAGCGCGTGTACCGAGGCGTTCATGCCGTGAACCGTGGCATGGCGCAGCGGCTGCGCGCGGCGAGCCGCCAAGATGCGATCGTCAATGCGATCGTCCTTCTCGATGTCTATAGCAGCCTGGTTCCAGCGGCGATTCACGACATCCTGGATGAGATTCGCCCGGCGTTTGAGCCGCTGCTGCAGGCGGACGCAGCAAGCAGTGAGGAAGTGAGGAAGTGAGGGCTCTGCGCGCGTGAAGCGCGTCGCTTGACAGTTTGTTCAGTCTTGTAACGGCGTCATGGGGCACTTCACGATCAGCTCTGGTGACGTCCGCAGTTCACGTCATCACGGCGTCTTCGCCGTTCACCCCATCACCGCATTGCTTATCGGTTAAATCGCAGCGCACTTTTCGTCACTCTCTGACGCGTGCGCGCAACGATGCAATCAAGCATCGAGAATGCAGTTCGCACTCTTGCGATATCAGACATCCCCTGTGATCCAGTTCCTCACTTAAGGCGGCGCCTACTCGATAACGTTCGGCCAACAGGAGAGCGATCATGGCCGAACACAAAGTTGATGAGCTGTCTGCGACCGGAACGCACCGAGCATGGGTGGGCGAGGTGGCGGGTCCGTCAGTGCGCGCAGGCAATGCCCGTGATCTGCAGCGCAACTGGCTCGA
>DASTSB010000404.1:0-9692 GCA_035760885.1 Steroidobacteraceae bacterium
AGAGTGGGCTCAATTCGAGGAATAGGACGCATGAAAATCCACTCTCTTTTTTGTTCGGTTGTTTTCGGCCTCTCCATTACTGTAACGGCGCTTGCCGATCCAACAGGTGACTTGGTCACCGCCATCGTTTCAAGCAAGCCCGCTGCCGCCGAGGCGGCACTCGCCGCCGGAGCTGACGTCAATGCGGATGCAGGGGAGGGCCGCACGATGCTCATAAGCGCCGTCATGTTTTCGCGTCCGCAAATCGTGAAGATGTTGGTCGAGCGCGGTGCTGATCCGAATCGTCGTGCACAGGACTCGACTATCGGGAATGCGGTGAGCGCCGCTTTCGTTGCCATGAACGGCGCCCGATTGGTCGGAATGGGTGAGCGCGATGCGGAAAGCTATGCGAATTCTCTCGAGACGCTCAAGGCGGTGGTCGCCGCAAAGGGAGCAGATTTGAATGTGCTGATCCGACGGGTCACGACGCAGATGACGCCGTTGATGATCGCCGCAAACGCCGGTGCGGCGGATGCAGTTCAAGTGCTGCTCGATGCAGGTGCGGATGTGAACGCTATGAATGGTGGCAAGTACACCGCGCTCGATTACGCAGTCGACCGCGCCCCAGGCTGGTCCGAGAATCCCGCCTCGACTCGTCCGGTCATTGTTCGTGCGCTGCTGGCCAAAGGTGCGCGCAAAGATCGCAAGCCGGCGGACGGTGTGACGCCTTTGGAGCGCGCGCGGAGAGCGGGAAACTCAGAGATCGTCGCGTTGCTGAGCCGATAACGAGCAGGATGGCTTCCGTTTTGTCTGAGTTTTGCGCAATACTCGCGGCTCGGGGTTTCGCCGCCTACCAACTCAAATCGCACAGCGGAGGTCACATGAAAATTCGCTTCTTCGGCTTGCTTGCATTGCTCGTTGCAATGGCACTTCCGGCTGCAACAGCCGATCTCGTCGGTCGTTGGACTGCAGAATTCGAATCGCCGATCGGCGTTCAGAAGTATGTTTATGAATTCAAGAACACGGGCGATGCTCTGACGGGTGAAGCGACATTCGATCATTCGATGGGAAAGGGAACGGTGCCGCTGAGCAATCTGAAAGTCGATGGCGACAAAGTGAGCTTCGATGAGCCGCTTTCAATCAACGGCGATGAGATCACGATCAACTACAGCGGTACGCTGGCAGGCGATGAACTCAAGCTCACGCGCGTCGTAGGACAGTTCGGAACGGAGCAGTTGACGGCGAAGAGGGCGAAATAACAATCGGGAACGCGGTGTCAGGCTTGCATCATGCAAACCTGACACCTGACGACGCATATCGGATCCGACAGCGGTATACTTTTTCCGAATGAACGCGATTGAATCGGCACAACGCGCTGGCGTAGACCTCAGCCTGATCGAGCAGAGCTTGCTACTTACGCCGGAACAACGCGCCAGAGAGCATCAACGAGCGCTTGAGATGGCGCTGCAGTTGGAGTCGGCATATCAAGCGAGCTTAGGCGAGCCCGATGACGGAACTCAACCAACTACTTCAGAGACTCTGCGACGCTGATATCGAGTTTGTGATCGTTGGTGGGTTCGCAGCGATGCTGCACGGATCATCGATGCTGACCAGGGATCTGGATGTTTGTGCATTGTTGACCGATGTCAATGTAGCGAAGCTCCGAGATACATTCCGGGATCTTCATCCTACGCATCGATTCACGCCCCAGAAGCTTTCTTTCTTGGAGCATCCCGATCCAGGTGTTCCTTTAAAGAATCTCTACTTACAGACCGACCTCGGTCCCATCGATCTACTTGGAGCTATCGCGGGCTTCGACAGCTTTGACGATATAAAAAAGAACGCCGTGGCCTTCGGGCTTTTCGGACGCAAAGTTCATGTAATTTCGATAGAGGACCTTGTCAAAGCAAAAGAAGCGCTCGGGCGCCATAAGGATTTGCTGGTGGCCCAAGAACTCCGTGCCATCATCGAAAAGACTAAGAAGTGAAATCTGCACATCCTTGGCTCTTCGTGAGCCACGAAAAGACTTGCGGATGTGCAAACCCGATACCGGGCGAGAAAACGCTTTTTTGGTAAGTCTTTGGCCTGCCGCGTCCTCGCGGCTCGCTTGCCACCGGCTTGCTTGCCGGTAGGCTTGCCTGCGCGAGAGCGCTTGCTTCTTATTCCGCGTCTTCTTTTACTCGAACAAACTAACGATGCTTTGATACTTCTCGATATACCAACGGTTCTCGTTGTTGTATTTCGGGATCGAAACTGGCCGAACGTCTGCGCCGTCTGCTTTCCAAACACACGGACACGTCACTGAATTGTCTGCGAGCTGTGCGGCCGGACGACGCAATTCATCCAGCTCGACCTTCATGCGGGTGAGGACGCGATAGAGCTTCGTCACATTGCGCGGTCCACCGTTGTATGCGGCGACGGGGAAAATCCCCAAGACTTCGGGATTGGCGCGATACGCCTCGCGAATGTCCGCTCGCATCGCTGCCAGTTCGAGATCCAACAGGCAAACCGCTGCTTTCATTGCGTTCTGCAGGTTGGTCGCGCCGCGCTCGAAGTTCGGATCCAGCCGTGCGCCTGGGCAGCGTCTCACGACAAGCGAATACGTTCCGTTGCCTCTGCGATTGGTGAATTGCATCGGTCCCAACGCATTTGCACTCGAAACGCTGTATCGATATGCCTCTTCCTGCTTGAGTCCGTATTGATTCAGTACTTCGTCGAAAGCGAGCGATTGTTTATCCACGTAGTCGGCATCATCGGTCTGCTCGATCACCGCCAGCGTGGTGATGACTTGGGCCGGAATGACGTCCGCGAGCAATTCGCCGCGAAACGCTGCGCTGGGTACTTTGGCTTGGCGTAAGTCTTCGAGGGCTTTGCGCGCGGTGGTCAGCAAATATTCCTTTCCGCTTTTGACGAAGGCCGGATCGAACGTGTCCTGCGTGAACGGCAAATACACGATCGGTGTGGCGCTCTGGACGAGGGCGCGCCACTGTTTGCGTTTCAGAAGGGTGTTGTCGAATACCGGGAATTTGCGCCCATACACCTTCAGTGGCTCGCCGTCCTGCGAGAACGAGAACATCAACCGCTCGGCACCGGTGCCCTTCACGTGAGTGGCTTCGATACCGGGTGTGAGCGTGCGGAAAGGTAGGGGCTTGCGACCGGGACGCCATTTCACCGGAGGGCGAGGCAGTTCGATTTGCACTACAGCCCAATCCCGCTTCGTCTCGTTCCACAAAGCAAATGCAACGGGACGGCCACGAAGAACCTGACGCTTTCCCTTCCCGGTGAAGACGTATTTCAGTTCGACGTCGTGCAGGAGCGTCTGCGCTTCAGCAACCAGATCGCGGATCGCCTGATAGCGGTTGAGCGCACGGCCTTCGACGACGACTTCCTCAGCTTCGGCCTGAGGTTGCTCGGACTCGGCGACCGCGAGCGGCACTTCGCCTTCCTCTTGCTTGGAAGTTTCCTCATCGCCCGGTGGCGCCTGGTCCATTGATGCAGTGGCTTCGGTGTCCATCACCGGTGGTTCGATTTCATCGGTACTGGGCGCTGTGGCGCAGCCACCGCAGAACAGCATTAGCAGTACGAGGAGCGGAGCAAGTCGATTGATCATGCTGATTGGGTTGCGAATGCGTCCATCAAACACGGAGCGGCCGCACCGTTGGTTGGGGAACCAAGCGCGTGAACTGTGGAGTGCGGAAGCGTTGTGTCGGTCGGAGAAGAAGGGAATCGGAAGTCGGGCGAACGAGAAGATTGCACGATTCTAAAGGAGCGTACAGGCGACGGATCCTGATTTTTAGGGGTTTGCTGCAGCGTGACCCAACTTTAAGGCTTCCACTCCACGCCGTGCTCTTCTAGATATGCATCGACGGCCGCACCAATCGTCGGCGAGAACGTGCCGAAGCGATCGAACAGTTCAAATCGCTTGAGCTTGTCTTGGACGGGATCCTTCATTTCGGCAAAACGCAATTCGATGCCGTTTACTCGCAGCGAATGCTCCAGCTCAGAGAGCATGTCGGCAGAGGTCACATCGATACTCGTGACGGGCTCGGCCGCAACGACCACGCGTCGCACTGGGGTGGGCGATGCGGCAACGGCGGCAACGACGCTTTGCTGGAAGAGTTCGGCATTGGCGAAGAATAGCGGCGCATCCCATCGGAACAGCAACAGTCCCGGCACGAGTCGAGCATTGGGATACCGCTTGGTATCGTGAAAGCCGCGAATCCCTTCGACGCGGCCCAGCACTGCAAAGTGCGGACGCCAGCCATCCCACAGGAATTCGATGACTGAGATCACGACGGCGATACCGATGCCTGGAATCGCGCCGAACAGTGCAACACCCGCGAAGCACACCATCGAGAGCCAAAATTCCCAGCGTTGGATGCGGAAGATTCGCGCAAGGTCGCGTACTTCGAACAAGCCGATGGCAGAGGCGATGACCACCGCAGCGAGAGCGCTACTCGGAAGCGAACTGAGTAGATCGGGAGCCGCAAGAAGCAGCATTGCGACGCTGAGCGCACCGACGACACCGGTCAATTGTGTTCGGGCACCGGACGCTTCCGCGACAGGCGTGCGCGATGAGCTGCTGCTGATCGGAATGCCCTGAAACAATCCGGCTGCGAGATTCGCCACGCCCAGGCCAACGATCTCCCGATTTGGATCGACGGGTGCTCGCGTTCTAGCTGCATAGGTGCGTGACAAAACGCTCGTATCCGCAAAGGCAACCAAGGCGACGGCACAGCCGCCGATCGCCACCGTGCCGAGTTCTTCGAGACTTATCGCTGGAATTGCGAATGCCGGAAGGCCTTGCGGCAATGAGCCGAGGACTTCGACGCTAGCCGACTGATCGAGATGAAACACGCCGACCACGACGGTTGCAGCCACGACTGCAATCAAGAGACCAGGAATTCGGCTGAATCGTTTGAGGACCAGGATCACGATCAACGTTGCGATCCCCACAGCGAATGCAGTTGCGTTGATTTGTCCGTCGTGGATTGCTTGCGCAATCTGCTGGACGTTATGCAGCGGACCCGCACTCTCGATCGAGAAGCCGAACAGTTTCGGAACTTGACTGATGAGAACCGTGAGCGCGATACCGTTCATGTAGCCATAGCGAATTGGCTTGGAGAGCAGCTCCGTTACGAAGCCAATACGCGCAAGCCCGATCACCAAACACACCAAGCCCGAGACGATGGCCATCGCACTCGCAACGCTAATGGCCTTCAACGGATCCCCGTCTGCGAGCGGAATGACTACCGCGAGCACAACCGGCACTAGCGATGAATCCGGCCCGAGCACGAGAATTCGGCTCGGACCGAACAACGCATACACCAACAACGGAACGATCGTCGCGTACAAGCCATAGATGCCCGGAACACCCGATGCGACCGCGTATGCGATGCCAACCGGCACGAGCATCGTCGTCAGCACGAGTCCGGCGATCAGATCATCCTTAAGCCACTCGGGCCGGTATCGCCGCAGCATCTGGATGCCGGGCAACCAGCGTAGCCAGCCGGGCTCGCGAATGGGAGTCGTTGTGTGCATGTCGATCGAAAGCGCAGCCTGGATTCGCGACATCTGCTTAGGTGTCGTCATGCCGGCAATAAGCTTGGCGCAGGCAGCTGGATAGAAAATCGCAGCGCTCGCGCCTTACCTCACTTTGCCCGCCTTGTTCTCAAGGATCACATTCGATAGCACTGCAGTGTCAACCGTCGCCGGTAGGTGCGAGCAGAACCCGATGCCAACGTAGAAGGGTTCTTTCAATTCAAGTGTGATCGGTGGGCCGAACTGATGCATCGGTTCGCCTTCCAAGCTCACGAATAAGGCGAACTGGTCGCCACGTTTTTCGATGCCAATTCGCTTGGCGATGACGGTGACGAGGCTGTCTGGCGATTTGCCGCCGGGTCGGCCGCGTCCGCCGATTCGATACTCCATGTCCTTTACGCGTGCGCCTTTCTCGGGGCGTTGTGCAAGGTGAATCATGCCTTCGCCGTGAAGCGCGACAATGGCCTCTTTGGAATCGTCATCCAGGTTCTGCCGGATCACGAGCACGGCTTTGCGATCGCCATAGCCGTTCGGATCGGGATACGCGATATCGGCCGCCATCGAAACATCGCCGGACATCTTCTTCCAGAGGTATCTGAATTCATCGCGCATGTACCAGATGTTGTAGCCGGCAGAGTTGATCGTGTATTGCTTCGTCTTCGGATCGAAGCTCGCACTGCCTGGAACAACGGCACTGCCAATATCCGATTGTCCTTCGAACAGTCCGATCGGTGTGTTGAATGTGGTGGTGGCGCGATGAAAGTCAGCGGGCGGTGCGACCTGTTGGTGAGTCGCCGAGCCGGGTTGCGCCCATTCGGGTACGGCTGGCGTTGCGGGCTCTTCCGCGGCATCCGCCCGACCGAGGAAGCATAGGTACGCCATATAGAGAGAAAGCGATGTAATGCACGAACGTGCGGAAAAGCGTTTGGTCTTCATGCGCGCACATTACAAGACCTGTGCGCCGGAAGGCTAGATGAAGACGAATGCATCGGAATCGCTGGAGCTCATCGATTCAACGACTGAAAATGCTACGTCTCGGTGCACGACGAACTGTTCTGCAACCGCTCAGGATAGGTATAAACGTTGCAGCTGCCCGGCCTCGTGAAACCGACGAGGCACAGGTTCGTCCGTCGCGCGAGATCAACGGCCAGTTTGGTAGGAGCAGAGATGGCAGCGACGAAACCGATGCCGGCGCGTGCCGCCTTGATGATCATTTCATAGCTGGCACGGCTACTGAGCAGCAGCATGCCTCCCTGAGGTGAGAGTTTGGCGCGAATCATTGCGCCGACGAGTTTGTCGAGCGCGTTGTGTCGCCCGATGTCTTCGCGCGCGAGCACGATGTGACCTTCGGCGGTCGCCCAAGCGGCTGCGTGCACTGCGCCGGTGACGGCGTTCAGCGGTTGGAATTGGTGGAGTTCGTCTAGCGCGTGCTCGAGCGCCGATGACGAAATCGGGATCGACGCAGCGACGGGATCGGGTGCTCGCACCGCATCTTCGAGTTCGCGTGTGCCGCAGATCCCGCAACTGCCTCGGCCCGGCAGCAAGCGTTGCGATTGCGGATCCAATTGAGCCGCGCGTGCGGAAGAGGGCACGCGCATCGAGAGCAAGATGCCGTCGAGTTGAGGTTCGATGTCCAGGCCGAGCAACTGATCTGCCGATTCGATCAACCGTTCAGTGAGCGAAAAGCCGAGCGCGAAATCTTCGAGATCTTGCGGGCTCGCCATCATCACAGCGAACGACTGGCCGTTGTAGCGCACCGCGATCGGCACTTCCTCGGCAATGCAATCCGCGACACGTTCGCTGACATCGCCGCGCCGCCGCTCGATCGTCATGTTGGCGTATCCGGGCGAGGAAGTAGGAGAGCGCGGTGCGGGGTCTGCCATGGCTCGATCATAGTCGAGTCTCTATTTGCTATCGACGGTACAGGTCTCGCGCTTTCCGGGCGTATGATCGGGGCAGCAGCGGAGCGAGTGCATGAGCGAATCGAAGAAACCGCGTTATAAAACCTATGATCGCCCTGCGGGCGGATGGGGTGCCGCTGCGGCTACCGCAAAGGTGTTGCTGGAACAGAGCGTCGTAACGAAGGGATCGCGAGCGCTGCTGGATATGAATCAGCCGGGTGGATTCAAGTGCCCGAGTTGTGCGTTTCCGGATGCAGACATCGCCAAAAAGTTCGAGTTCTGCGAAAACGGCGCGAAGGCGTTAGCACACGAAGCCACGAAGTTTCGTGTGGGCCGTGAATTCTTTGCGCAGCACACAGTCGCCGATCTCATGCAGCAATCCGACTATTGGCTGGAAATGCAAGGACGCCTGACTGAACCGATGCGCTATGACTCGGCCACCGACCGCTACGTACCTTGCAAGTGGGAAGATTCCTTTGCTTTGATCGGCAATCACCTGCGTGCGCTCGCGAGTCCGCATCAAGCGGAGTTCTACACGTCGGGCCGAACGCCCAATGAAGCGGCGTTTCTCTATTCGATCTTCGTGCGCGAGTACGGCACCAATAACTTCCCCGATTGCTCGAACATGTGCCATGAGCCGACGAGCCGCGGTCTGCCGCCGGCCATCGGCGTGGGTAAGGGCACCGTCGTCATGGAAGATTTCGAACACGCGACGGCGATATTCATCATCGGCCAAAACACCGGCACCAATGCGCCACGCATGATGTCGCTGCTGGTTGACGCGCGAAAGCGCGGCGTGCCCATTGTCGCGGTCAATCCAATGCCGGAACGCGCTTTGATCCGCTTCACCGAACCGCAAGACGTGGTGCAGATGGCAACGCTGGGTTCAACGCCCATTGCCAGCGAGTTCGTGCACATCCGCATCGGCGGCGATCTCGCCTTTCTGAAAGGAATGATGAAAGTCATCTTCGAACGAGAGGCCGCAGGTGAGGCGATTCTCGATCGGGAGTTCCTGCGCGCGCACACAGTCGGAGTCGATGCGGTTCGCGACGATGCGATGGCGCAGTCCTGGGAAGATCTCGTGCGCGTGTCCGGCGTGACGGAAGAACAGATTCGTCGCTGCGCAGAAATCTATGTTCGTTCACCGTCGACCGTCATCTGTTACGGCATGGGGGTGACCCAGCATCAACAGGGCTCGCGACTCACGCAGCAGATCGCAAACTTGCTGCTGTTGCGGGGGAACTTCGGTCGGCCCGGCGCGGGCATTTCGCCCATTCGCGGTCATTCGAACGTGCAAGGCGATCGCACGGTCGGCATCGATGAGAAGCCCTCTAAGGCCTATCTCGATCGTGTCCGCGATGTGTTTGGATTCGAACCGCCTCGCGAGCATGGACATCACACGATCGAGTCGGTCGAAGCCATGTTGGCCGGAACCGCCAAAGTGTTCATCGGCCTCGGCGGCAACTTCGTACGCGCGGTTCCGGATACCGAGTTGGCGTTCGACGCCATGCGCAAGCTCGATCTCACCGTCGGCATTGCAACTAAACTCAATCGGGGCCACTTGGTGCATGGCCGCGATGCGCTCATCTTGCCGGTCGTGGCGCGCTCGGAATGGATCAGGACGAAGTGCGGCGAGCAGTTCGTGACGATCGAAGATTCGATGTCGAATGTGACCGCATCGCGCGGCGTGTTGGAACCGGCGAGTCCGCACTTGCTGCCCGAGGTCGAAATTGTGTGTCGCATGGCGCGCGCGACGCTGCCGGACAGCAAGATTTCGTGGGAACGTTACATCGATGATTACGATCTCATTCGCGACACCATCGCGGAAGTGTATCCGCTCATTTATCACGACTTCGCCAAGCGCATCCAGAATCCAAAGGGCTTTCATCTCGATGTCGCACCACGTCGCCGCGTGTGGCTGACGCCGAATGGCAAAGCCAACTTTCTGGTAATGCCGGGACTCGATATCGATGCGCCCATTGCGGATGCCTCCGCGCTGCGATTAGCGACCGTGCGTTCCCACGACCAATTCAATACCACGATCTACAGCTACAACGATCGATACCGTGGCGTGTACAACGATCGCATGGTGCTGTTCATGAACCCGGAAGATCGGATTGCGCATGGGATCGAGCCGCAAGCTCGCGTGACGCTGGAAACGATCTGTGACGATGGCGTGCCACGGCGCGTGGAGGGGCTGACGATACTCGACTACCCGATGCCACTCGGCTCGGTCGCCGGCTATTTCCCGGAACTCAATCCGCTCTTGCC
>DASTSB010000405.1:0-5918 GCA_035760885.1 Steroidobacteraceae bacterium
GTCGAGCGTAGAGATTCCATGCGAAGTGCGGTGGGTGAAATTGCAGTCGGGTGCTCAGCAGCTCATCCGCGGCAGCATCACTGACATCACCGAACGCAAGCGCGCCGAGTTGATGGCGGCCGGCGAAAGACGAGTCTTCGAACGTTTGGCGGCGAATGTAGATCTCCCGGTGACGCTCGAGGCCATCACCGATGTCGTCGAACGCGTTGCTCAAGATTCGGTGTGCGCGATCCGCATGCTTAACGAGGATGGATCGCAACTGCAGATTTGCGCTGCGCCCAATCTGCCTGCCGACTACTCCAAGCGCATGTCGAACGTCGCGGTGGCCGCTCGCAATGGCTCGTGTGCCGCGGCGGCCTATTTGCAACGTCAAGTCATCGTGGCGGACATCGGTCGCGACGCGCTGTGGGACGGCAGTCGCGACGCGGCGTTGGCGAGCGGGCTTCGCAGCTGCTGGTCGACACTGATTCACGCCTCTGATGGTCGCATGCTGGGAACGCTGGCGTTGTACTTCAAGACGCAGCGCAGTCCTGTGCGCCGCGATTTCGAATTGATGAGCCGCATGACGCAGCTTGCCGGCATCGCGATCGAGCGACGGCTCGCGGAAAACGCATTGCGCGCGAGCGAAGCGCGGTATCGGCGCTTGTTCGACAACGTGATGGAAGGCGTTTACAGCTCGACTCGCGAGGGCAGGTTCTTGAGCGTCAATCCGACGTTGGCGCGCATGGTGGGATTTGCATCGCCAGCCGAGCTGCTGGCCACACCGCCAGAATCGATTTATCTCGATGCGTCAGAGCGCCGCGCGATCATCGAGACGCTCGAAACCCAAGGCGAAGTGCGTAACGCGGAGTTCAGATTGCGCCGTGTCGATGGGAGCGTGCTCACTGTAATCGAAAATGCGCGAGTCGTTCGAGACGTAACGGGCGCTGTGATTGGTTACGAGGGAACGATTGCGGACATCACCGAGCGCAAGCAGGCGGAGACCGAGGTCTTCGAGGCAAAAGAGAAGGCACAGGTCACGCTGCAATCCATCGGCGATGCGGTGATCACCACGGATGCGGAGGGCCGCATCGAGTACTTGAATCCGGTAGCAGAAGACTTGACGGGTTGGGGAACGCTCGAAGTGCAGGGCCGCGCGCTGACGGACGTCTTTAGCATCATCAACGAAGTGACTCGCGAGCCGCTCGAAGATCCGGTTTCCAGGACGCTGCGCGAGGGTCGCGTCATCGCGATTTCAGATCAAACCGTGCTCGTGAATCGTCGCGGTCAAGAAATCGCGATTCAAGATTCCGCTGCGCCGATTCGCGATCGGTCGGGCAAGATCATCGGCGCTGTGATGGTGTTCCATGATGTGAGCAAAGAACGGCGGCTGCGTCGCGCGCTCGCGTATCAAGCTAGCCACGATGCGTTGACCGGATTGATCAATCGCCGCGAGTTCGAGAATCGTTTGAACGAAGCGCTCATTGCGGCGCGCATCAACACGATGACGACTCATGTGCTGCTGTATGTCGATCTCGATCAATTCAAGCTCGTGAACGATACGTGCGGCCATCAAGCTGGCGATCGGCTGCTGAAACAAATCACAGGAATTCTGCAGACTCGAATCCGCAACGGCGACACGATCGCGCGTTTGGGTGGCGACGAATTCGGCATCTTGTTGCAGGACTGCACGGCCGAGCGTGCGGGAAAGATTGCCGACAGCTTGCGTCAAGCGATTCGGGAATTCCGTTTCGAGTGGCAAGAGCGTTCGATGAACGTCGGTGCGAGCATCGGGTTCGTGGAAATCAATCGCGATAGCGAAAGCATTGCCAGCGTCATGAGCGCGGCTGACGTGGCCTGCTACGCGGCAAAGGATTCAGGCCGCAATCGCGTTCACATGTATCAGCACGGTTCCGCACCGGAGCGGCATCGCGAGATGCAGTGGGTTTCGCGACTCACACGAGCATGCGATGAGAATCGACTCGAGCTCTATTACCAACCCATCGTTCCGATCGGCAACAACCGCGATCCGCGCGGGCACTATGAGTTGTTGTTGCGGATGCGGGGCGAGCAGGGGGAGTTGGTGCATCCTGCGGAGTTCATTCCGGCTGCCGAGCGCTACAACGTCATGCCGATGATCGATCGCTGGGTGGTGCGGCAGGCACTGGGCGCGCTCGCTCACTATCGGCATGAAGGCGATCCTCGGCACGCGTACACGTTGTCGATCAATTTGTCAGGCACGTCGCTCAACGATGATCGCTTCCTCGAATTCTTGATCAACGAGCTGCAAACGTACGATCTGAGTCCGGGCGCAGTTTGCTTCGAGATTACCGAGACTGCCGCGATTTCCAACTTGGCGAACGTCATCCACTTCATGAAGGAGTTTCGTTCGCGCGGTTGCCAGTTCTCGCTCGATGACTTCGGCAGCGGGCTTTCTTCCTTCATGTACTTAAAGAACCTGCCTGTCGATTACTTGAAGATCGACGGACAGTTCATTCAAAACGTCACCTCCGATCACGTCGACCGTAGCATGGTCGAGGCCATCACTCAGATCGGTCACGCGATGGGCATCAAAACAATCGCCGAGCGAGTCGAGTCGGCCGAGGTGCTCGCGTGTCTCGCCGAGATTGGCGTGGAGTATGCGCAGGGCATATTCGTCTCCTCGCCGCAATCCGTCGAGGCGCTCAGCCGCATCACCCGTACCCATCCGCGGCTTAAGTTGGTTCATTCGGCTTAGTCGCCACTTCCACTTCGTCCATATGGCCAGGTGGGCGCCCGTCGTGCGATCCTCCGCGGCCTCTCATTCGATCGGACCGCCGCGTGGACGCTAGTCAATTCAGCCTTTGGATCAAGCAAGTCGATAGCTGGGTTTGGAGCTCGGCGCTGATCTATTTGTGCCTCGGCGCAGGCCTGTTCTTTTCCATCCGCACCCGCTTCATGCAGGTACGCGGCTTCAAGGAAATGATCCGGCTCACCACCTCGGGGAAGAAATCCGAAGCGGGCGTGTCTTCATTCCAAGCGCTGGCCATTTCGCTGTCCGGGCGCATCGGCATCGGCAACATCGCTGGCATTGCCACTGCAATTACCGCCGGCGGCCCCGGTGCAATCTTTTGGATGTGGGTGATGGCCTTTCTCGGTGCCTCGACTTCATACATTGAGTGCACGCTCGCGCAGATCTACAAGCAGAAAGACGATCACGGTCAGTATCGCGGCGGGCCTGCGTACTACATCGAAAAGGGCATGGGCCAGAAGTGGTATGCGATTGTGTTCGCAGTCGCCACGGTCATCGCTACCGGATTGCTGCTGCCGGGAATCCAAGCAAACGGTATGGCCGACAGCATCGCGAATGCATGGCATGTCCCCACATGGATCACTGCCATTGGCGTCGTGTTCGTGTTGGCGATCATCATTCTCGGTGGCGTCAAACGTATCGCGACGTTTGCCGAGTTCGTGGTGCCGTTCATGGCCGCGGGCTACATGCTCATGGCGATCACGATCCTCGTGCTGAACGCGGGCAAGGTGCCGGACATGTTTCGGCTCATCTTCGACAACGCCTTCAGCACCAAAGCGCAGTTCGGCGCCATCATTGGCTTGGCGATCCAATGGGGCGTCAAACGCGGCATTTATGCGAACGAAGCGGGCCAAGGTACGGGCCCTCACTCTGCCGCTGCCGCAGAAGTTTCGCATCCGTCCAAGCAAGGCTACGTGCAAGCGTTTTCGATTTACTTCGATACCGCAGTCGTCTGTACGTCGACCGCCTTCATGATTCTGTGCACCGGCAAGTACAACGTTGCGAATCCGGCTGGCGGCATGCTCGTCGAGAATCTTCCGGGTGTAGAAACCGGTCCTGCGTACACCCAAGCGGCTGTTGAATCTGTATTCGCAGGAGTAGGGCCTGGGTTCGTTGCCCTTGCAATCATGTTCTTCGCGTTCACCACGCTCGTCGCCTATTACTACATGGCGGAAACCAATCTCGAGTACATCGCCAACAACAAGGCGCCGCGTTGGGCGGTGATGCTCCTCAAGTTAGGCATGATGATCTCGGTTGGATTTGGCGCGATTCGCAGCGCGACGCTTGCTTGGGATCTGGGCAGTATCGGCGTCGGCATCATGGCGTGGCTCAACATCATCGCGATTCTCATCCTGCAAAAACCTGCGTTGGTGTGCTTGAGAGATTACGAGGCACAAAAGAAGCAGGGTATCGATCCGGTGTTCGATCCAGAGCGTGTGGGAATCAAGAACGCGAACCTGTGGCGCGCTTCGCCGTCGGATGCGCCGTCGGCTTGAGACTCATTGTTTAATTCAGGGCGCATTCGATCTGCCCGGGGCACTAGGGTCCTGGTGAGGCGGCTTGCTGGCACGTATGCTTCCAGCCCTGGCATCACTTGAGGAAAGCAGGCGTGACTACCCCTGAAAGCGCACGAGGCGCCGAGTTGGAGCGATTGCAGCGATTGGTCGGGATGCTCAAACAAGACGCGAGTAATCCGTCGCTCCGGCAGCATTTCTTCGATCAAGCAGCTCGAGCTGGGTGCTCGGATCTCATCGTCGAAACGGCTGATAGTCTGCTCGCGTCTTCGCCGAGAGATCCCTGGCTGCTGTTCCAAAAAGCCAATGGGGAAATTGGCCGTCGCGAGTACCGGAATGCGCTAGCCGTTCTCTCGCAAGTGAGAGAGTTGGGCGTTGCCGATCCGGCCGTGGATTCGAACGTTGGTCTGTGCCATTTCTGCTTGCATGAATTCGACCAAGCTCGCGCACCGCTTGAACGTTGCTATGCCGCAGGCGTCCGGGATGCGGGCACCGTAAGACTGCTCATCACGACGCTGCACCACCTGTCTTCGATGGAAGAAGCCGTGAAGGTCGCTGGTGAAAACGAAGCACTGGCCAGGGGGGACGCTGCACTGGCAGGCGCATACGCTCTCTTGTACTTGGATTCGAACGACTCAGGAAAGGCTGCTCAATGGGCCAAAGTCGCACTGGATCTAAATCCCAAGTCCTTAGATGGCCGCATCACTCAAGCAACCTTGCTCACAGCGAGACTGGAGACCCAGAAAGCACGCTCCATGCTGCAGGATTTGATCGACGATGCCCCTCAGCTTGGGCGCGCTTGGATCGGACTCGGTACGTTAGATCTCTTGGCTCAGGACCTCGCTTCGGCCAAGCAGCGCCTTGCGCGCGGCCTAGAGTTGATGCCATCGCACGTTGGATCGTGGCACGTATTGGGTTGGGCGCAACTTCTGTCTGGCGACCTATTGGCTGCCGAGACGACCTTTCAACGAGCGCTGGAGATCGACCGGAATTTCGCCGAGACACATGGCGCGCTGGCCTCGTTAGCTGCCATGCGGGGCGAAAACGTAAAAGCTCGTCACCTTATCGAAGTCGCTCTGCGCTTGGATCCGCAGTGTTTGTCAGCTCGCTTTGCGGAGTCGGTGCTAAGCAAGAACGCGGGCTCGCCGGAGCAGGCGCAAAAAATCCTGTCAGCTGCCGTGGCCGATGTGGCTGGCCGCGACAGTTCGGCGCTGAGCAAGCTTCTGACGAAGGGTTCGAGGCAATAGACGCAACACGATGAAGCGTGGACGGACCGAAGGACCCGCACGTGCCTCATTCCCAGTTGGTTCGATGTTGGGACGCCGAGCTACCGACTCGATTTTCCGTATCGCCGAGAATAACTGCGCGTGATGGCCGGGGATTGCGGGTTGCGGATCGCGCAGCATTCTCAGCTGGGTCATTTGCGTCGAGTCTCCGCCCGCCGTTGCCGCCACCACTTCCTTTTCACGTCACTCATCCCGGCTTTCGCGCACGTCGGGCACCACGACTCTTTGTTGATGACGTTGTCGTAGCTTGCCTTCCATCGGTGCCGCGCCTCGCATTGCCATGCAAGCGGCGTTCGAGCGGTCTCGTACTTATCCGATAACAGTTTCCCGCCTAGGTTGCGCGCGTGC
>DASTSB010000406.1:0-2125 GCA_035760885.1 Steroidobacteraceae bacterium
CAGTTGCAAACTGATCGCCGCGGGGTCGCACCCGGATTTGAATTGGGTAGTCCCAGAAGAGGACAAGCAGCAAGTCTCGATCGATCAGCTACGCGAAGCCTGCGATCGGCTCACCCGCACGAGTTTCCGACAGGGCTACAAGATCGCCATCATCGATCCGGCGCATCAAATGACGCCCGGCGCGGCGAATAGTCTGCTCAAGACGTTGGAGGAGCCTTCGCGAGATAGTTTGCTGATTTTGCTGACCTCGCGACCCAGCGCGTTGCTTGCGACGATCCGCAGCCGATGTCAGCGCGTCAGCGTCGCCGGCCCGACGGCACGGCAGGCACTCGAATGGCTTTCGGCACAAACCGGCAAGCAGGTGTCCGAGCAGCTGCTCGCATTCGCAGGACAAGCGCCGTTGCGAGCGCTCGCGTACGCGGATGGGCGCTTCGATGCGCTCAATGAGTCGATGTCGAAGTCGGTCGGTGCCTTGCTGTCGAAGCGCACCGATGTGACGCAGGTCGCAGCAGAGTGGGCCAAAGATGAGCTGGAGGACAGGCTGATCTGGCTCGATCTGTGGCTCAACTCGTGGGCTCGGCAGGCACTTGGCGGAACTGCCGATCAATTCACGTTCCCTACACCGAATGCACACTTGCCAAGCCCGCCGCGCACGTTGAACATAAGCGGCGTTTACTCGATGGTGGATCGCGCCCGCGCGCTTCGGGTTCAATTGTCCCGAACGGCGCTGCAGCGTGAGTTGGCGGTCGAATCGTGGCTGATCGCCTTGCTCGATATCTTGGCGCCGCAGGCGCTGTCCACACCACGCGGCTTTAGAAAATCGAATCGATGAGATCGAATCGGACCCACGCATGATGCGTCAGCCCAGCAGCAAGCCCGGCTTGCTGACTCTTACAATCAAAGACAAGAGCGCGCTTTACTTGGCGTACATGCCATTTGTGAAGAACGGTGGGTTATTCATTCCCACGAACAGCAATTATCGCTTGGGCGATGAAGTGTTCATGCTGCTGAACCTGATGGGCGAAGACGAGAAGCTCCCTGTTGCCGGTCGTGTGATTTGGATGACACCGAAGGGTGCCCAAGGCAAAAGAACCGCTGGCATTGGCGTGCAGTTCAGCGAGCAGGATCGCGGCAACACGCAGCGCAAAATCGAGAGCTATCTGGCCGGTGCACTGGGCGGCGACAAGCCGACCCACACGATGTAACGCTTCAGCGTTCGTAACTCGTCATTCTCAGAGTTTTTCCTGACGCGCGTCCGGTCCCGGATGTGCACAATGCGCGTCCTTCGTGCATTTTCCTTCGACGTTCGATGAATCCCAAGCCGCTGCAAGCCGGATTGTTGCGATCCTTTTCGCCGCTGGATGGCCTGAAGTCCGAAAACCTGCATTCGCTCGCGCGCAAAGCCGTGCTGCGTGATCTCCCGATGGGCCGACTCCTGTTCAAGGAAGGCGAGGCGGACAAGCGCACGTACTTCCTCGTCAGCGGCACCGTCGAATTGCTGCAAAACGGCCGCTCGACGCTCGTGATTCGCGGCGGTTCGCCTGAAGCGCGCAATCCCATCGCACCCATGAATCCGCGCCGTTGTAGCTGCCGCGTCGTTTCCAATCGCGCGGAATACGTGGCAATGGACAGCGAGATGCTCGATGTGATGCTCACGTGGGATCAGACCGGCACCTACGAAGTGAACGAACTGCTCGGTGTCAAAGACGAGAAGCCGCCGGGAGACGATTGGATGATGACCTTGCTGCAAACGCGCGCATTCCATCGCGTGCCACCGGCAAATCTTCAGGCCATCTTCATGCGCATGCAGCGCATCGAACGCAAGGCAGGCGAGCACGTCATCAAACAAGGCGATGATGGCGACTACTTTTATGTCATCGTCAAAGGTCAATGTGTCGTCACGCGCGAAACGCCGCTGAATCGCGAAGGCATCAAGTTGGCCGAGCTTGGCGTGGGCGATACCTTCGGCGAAGAAGCGCTGATCTCAGAAGCAAAGCGCAACGCGACGGTCTCGATGCTCACGGATGGCGTGCTGATGCGTCTTGGGAAGCAAGATTTCCGCACGCTTTTGAATGAGCCGATGATCGACTGGGTCGACCTCGCGCAAGCCGAACGCATCATCGCG
>DASTSB010000407.1:0-3206 GCA_035760885.1 Steroidobacteraceae bacterium
ATGTGCAGCGGGACTTCGAGCGATCCGAGATTTCTCGCATCTTCCATCGCTTCGCCGAACGCGACATACACTGCATTGCTCTTCGCCGCACAAGCCAGGAACACCACCGCCTCAGCGATAGCAAGCTCGCCTTCGGGAGACCCGAGACGTTCGTAGATCTCGCAGGCCTCGAGCGCCAACGTCTGACCGCGAGGATCGGCAAGTCCAATGTCTTCGAAGGACATGCGTAGCACGCGTCGCGCGATGTAGCGCGGATCGCAACCGCCATCGAGCATGCGGGCTAGCCAATACAGCGCTGCGTCCGGATCGCTGCCACGTACCGACTTGTGCAAGGCCGAGATTTGGTCGTAGAACGCTTCGCCCTGCTTGTCGAAGCGGCGCAAACCGCCGCTCGCCACTTCCTTGACGATGCTCTCATCAATCCGCGGCGGTTGATTCGCACCTGCAAGATCAATCGCGAGTTCCAGCATGTTGAGCGCTCGCCGGGCGTCGCCATCGGCCGCTTGTGCGATGGCGTTCAGCGCTGCGTCGTCGGCTTCGACGGCTTCGAACTGCTTGGTCAACGCACGATCGACGACTTTGCGCAGATCTTCAGCCGTCAACGCTCTGAGCACGTAGACGCGCGCTCTCGAGAGCAACGCATTGTTGAGTTCGAACGAAGGGTTCTCCGTGGTCGCTCCGATGAAGACTAGCGTGCCGTCTTCGACCCAAGGCAAGAAGGCATCCTGCTGGGCTTTGTTGAAGCGATGCACTTCATCGAGGAACAAGACCGTCCGCTTACCGGACTGCTCGCGAGCTTCTCGCGCTTGTTCGGCAGCCGCACGAATGTCTTTCACACCAGCCATGACGGCAGACAGTGCAATGAACTGCGCATCGCATTTCTGCGCGACTAGACGTGCGAGCGTGGTTTTGCCCGTGCCTGGAGGGCCCCACAGGATCATCGAATGCAGGTGGCCGCCTTCGAGCATCCGGCGCAACGGCTTGCCGGGGCCGAACAAATGCGACTGTCCGATGTAGTCGTCGACGGAGGTGGGGCGCATGCGATCCGCAAGCGGTCGCACGCTCTCGTCCTCACGCGTGTTCACGCCTTGCGCACCACGAGCGATTCGAGGCGCTGGGTCCATTGGCCAAGCCCTAGCCATGCCAAGGTGAGTCCCACAATGATGCCGGTTGAGTTCGCGAGCACGTCGCGCACGTCGGCTTGGCGGCCCGCATGCATCACGTACTGGCCGAATTCAATGGATATACCCAACACCAACAAGCCAAGTGCAATCACCCAATATCGCGTCCGCGGATAGACGCCCGCAAACCACAATGACAAGAGCGTGTACGCGGTGAGGTGTTCGACCTTATCGCTCATCCCCGTGGGAGGGAGATCTTTGCCGGGCAGCAAACAAATGAAGATCGTGAAGGCGACGGCCAACCAGCCCATCGCGACCCAAAATTTCGGATATCTCAATTGAACCGTGGCCATCTGCTACTGCTTCGTTGCGCCGGACGCATCGCCAATCACATCGGCGCCGGGCGGAACGGTGAATGTGAAACGCGAAGGATCGAGCGGCGGATTGCGTTCGATCTGCGTGAACTCGAGGCTCGTCGTTTGACCGAGCTTGTCTGCAAGCTGCATCGCCCGTAGGTTCGGACCTTCGAATCCAAGCCGCACCCATTTGAAATCGGTATCCGATCGCTTGGGCTCCATACGAACCCAATCGATGCCGTTCTCCTTGGTGACCTCGCGCACGATGAAGTTATCTTCGAGCTTGCCCTCGCCGCTCAAGAGCATGGCGGGAGTTGCAGACATCGTGTCATCCAAGCGGCGGACAGTGACTTGTTCCAAATCGCTGTCGTACAACCAAATGCGCGTCCCGTCTGCGACGATCACTTGTTCGTTCGGCTCACGATAGTCCCAACGAAATCGATTCGGCCGTCGCACCGCGAGCGTACCGCTCGCCTCTTCGACTACTTGTCCGGTGCGGTCGGTGAGGACCTGATGGAACTGCGCCTGCAATCCTTGGAGGTTGCTCAGGAACGCTTCGACGCGTTCGCGTCCCGTATCGAGACTGTTTGCGGCGAAAGCGTGTGCAGCCACGAGGGCAAGCGTGCACAAAACCGCCCGAGGGAGACGCAGCGAAGATTTGGACATCGACCTATTCTTCCGGCGGAGGTGGTGCCAGCACCTCGCGCGAACCATTCGATTGCAGCGGACCGACGAGTCCAGCCGCTTCCATCGTTTCGATCATGCGAGCTGCGCGGTTGTAACCGATCTTCAAGCGGCGTTGCACACCGGAGATCGATGCTTTGCGGCTTTGGATGACGATCTGCACAGCTTGATCGTAGAGCGGATCTTGTTCGCCATCGCCGCCTTCGCCGTCAGCGCCACCGTCTTCGCCTGAAATACCAGGCAACGGAGTGCTTGGACCTTGCAGGATTTCCTCCACGTACGCCGGCGGACCGGATCCTTTGAGACCACCCACCACCCGATGCACTTCTTGATCTGAAACGAATGCGCCGTGCACGCGATTCGGCACGGAGGTGCCCGGCTGCAAGAACAACATATCGCCGTGCCCGAGCAATTGTTCCGCACCCATTTGATCGAGGATCGTGCGCGAGTCCACTTTCGCGGATACTTGGAACGCGATACGGGTTGGAATGTTGGCTTTGATCAAGCCCGTGATCACGTCCACCGATGGGCGTTGCGTGGCGAGGATCAAGTGAATGCCGGATGCACGTGCCTTCTGCGCCAAGCGCGCGATCAGCTCTTCGACCTTCTTGCCGACGATCATCATCATGTCGGCGAGCTCGTCGACGATCACGACGATGAACGGCATCGGCTCGAGGAATGGGATTTGATTCAGATCGCCATCCGGACCCAGATGCTTCATGAGCAATGGATCGCGAATCGGCTGACCGGCCTCCTGCGCTTCCTTAATCTTGCGATTGAACCCCGCGAGATTTCGCACGCCCATAGCCGCCATCAATTGATAGCGTCGCTCCATCTCGGCGACACACCAGCGCAGCGCATTCGCCGCTTCTTTCATGTCGGTAACGACGGGCGCCAACAAATGCGGAATGCCTTCATAGACGGAAAGCTCCAGCATCTTCGGATCGATCATGATCAGGCGCACTTGCTCGGCCGTCGCCTTGTAGAGCAGCGAAAGGACCATCGCGTTCACGGCTGTGGATTTACCGGAGCCGGTCGTACCACC
>DASTSB010000408.1:0-8744 GCA_035760885.1 Steroidobacteraceae bacterium
CCTTTGTCATTTGCCATGGCCGCGAAGTAATCGGCATACGGAATGTTGTGTGCCTTCGCGTACTGCTTTATCCATACGTTTAAATTTGGAATCTGGGGAATCGCTTGCGACTCCGGGCGCCAGAAGAAGTGATCGGCAGGAGGAATCGAAGCGAGCACGACCTTGATCTTGTTTGCGCGCGCGAGTTCGACCATGGACATGAGATTCTCCTGCGTCATCTCAGGTGTCATCGGACCTGTGTTACCTGCAACGTCGTTCGTGCCAGCCATGATGTGAACGACTCGAGGCTTTAGATCGATGACGTCCTGACGAAATCGCACGAGCATTTGCGGTGTCGTTTGTCCGCTGATTCCGCGACCCACGCGGCCGGGCTTGAATAGATCGGGGGTCTTCGTCACCCAACCTTCCGTAATCGAGTCGCCCATGAACACGACGTCGACGCGCGTTTTGTTCGCGCGCAATGCTTCGTTGTCGGCACGATAGCGATTCAGCTGCGCCCAGTCGGTTTGATTGCGTTCAGCGAGTGCACGCGTTTTCTCGTCCAAGCAATCGAGCGGGCTCGCGGCAAACACAGTCGAAGCAAACGGCAATGAGCACGCGGCGATGAAGGTACGACGTTTCATGGAGCACTCCTCAGATTGCAAATAGATCCGCCCAACTGCTGCTTTGCAGTCAGACCCGTGTCGCTGAATTCGACATAGCTTCGCGATAAACCGAACCGTGGCCACTGCACCTCGCCACTCGGATTTGGATCGGCAGTTTTGGCGAACCGCACCCAATAGTTCTGCAGCTTCACTTCAGCGTTCTTCGGCAGCACGAGCCCACCGAAGACGTAAGGCAACTCCGAACTATGGATCGGCGTGCCACCATTTACGGGCGTGACAGCGAATTCGTATTGGAAGACTGAGTTTCCTGCACGCTCATGCGCCTCTGCGACAAATGCAGCAGGACAGCGAAACATGATGTCGGCTGCGATGCGCGTCGCCAGTGATTCGGACACAGGTTTGTCATGTGCAATTCCGTACACGCGCAGCGCCTCGGCAGAATTCTTTCCAAAAGCAACTTCTACGGCATGCCGCGCATTGGAACCGCCTTTGTACAGCGGAAACTCCGTCGCGTTCGTGCCGAGCATCAACGGCACGGGTTGTTGCTTACCGGAGCGCAAAATGCGCTCTGGTGTATCCGGCAGCACGTAACCGTCGACGATTGATTGCAGCCAAATAAAACTGTCGTCTTCGATTTGCGGCGGATCCAACTTCAACGATGCTGCGAGCAGCGCTTGCGCTGGCGAGCCGCGCAACTCCGCCACACTTCGAGCACCAGCGAGTCTCAAGAAGTCGGCACCGAGTTCCTCGTTCTGTTGCAAGGATCGCGGCGGCAGTCCAAACCCGGCCGTGCCGCTCTCTTCGATCGCTCGAACGAAGAGCCCTTTCGATCGCGGCGACAACATCAACAAGCCGACATCTTGCGCACCGGCGGACTGGCCGAAGAGGGTGACTTGATTTGCGTCGCCGCCGAATGCGGCAATGTTGTCGTGAACCCATCCCAGCGCGGCGAGCTGATCGAGCAGCGCGTAGTTTCCGGAGGAGCGCGTGGGCGATTCCTTCGTGAGTTCGGGAAGCGACAGGAATCCAAACACATCCAATCGATACTGAATCGCAACCAGCACGACGCCGCTTTGGACCATCGTCGACGCAGCGTAATCGCCCGCGGAACCAGCGCGATTCGCACCGCCATGGATCCACACTATGACAGGAAGCTTCGCGGCTGCATCCAACTTCGGCGTGTGCACATCGAGATACAAGCAGTCCTCGCTGCTGCTTGCCGCGTCTCTCTCATTCCATCCAAACGAGGACTGCATGCAGGGTGCAGCGCGGCGAGTTGCATCACGAACGCCAGCCCAAGGTTCAAGCGGCTGAGGAGCACGCCAGCGATTTGCGCCCGTGGGCGGCGCTGCGAAAGGGATGCCGCGAAACAGCGTACTGCCATCGTCCATTTGTTGACCGCGCACAGCGCCGGCTTGGACGTGCACGATGGGCTCTGCGCCGTAAACAACGATCGATGCGGCCATCGCAACAAGCGTCGCCACAAGGATTCGTGTTCGACGCATGTTTCGAATCCTTGTTACGCCTTCGCGTTGAAGCGAGCGAACGCCCGATCCATTTCCGCGATGGCGCAGACGATGTGATAGAACGAACTTGCAGGCGCGGGCTCATCAATCAGACTGCCGTCGAGATTCATCTTGTCGTACCAGAGTCCTTTCAACGGCGTGTTGAGATATGCGCGCAGAGCGCGTGCTGCTTCATCTGCACCGCGCCAGTAACGATCCTCGCCCGTGTGGAGTGCCGCGGAGCACATGGCTTTCATCTTCTCAGTTTGCGGCCACAGCCGAGCTTGCGAATCGCGCACCACACGATCAGTCAGGAGCGTGTTCACGGCCACGCCACGTTTCGCATCCCAACCGTGCGCCTCCGCCAGCGCGATGAGACGCATCGCTGAATCGAGAGCACGCGGGTTCTGC
Organism: Steroidobacteraceae bacterium; assembly: GCA_035760885.1. GTDB lineage: Bacteria > Pseudomonadota > Gammaproteobacteria > Steroidobacterales > Steroidobacteraceae > Steroidobacter. The sequence continues at coordinate 2,522 of DASTSB010000408.1, forward strand.
GATCGACTGTGCCAATTGAGCAGAAGCCACGCCCATTCATATTGATGGCCGGGTTCCACGATGCGCCCATCGACGCCCGCTACCGGACGCCAATCGCGATCGAAGAACTCCAACAGGAACCCTGTTGCAGGATCGAAGAAGCACGTGAGGGCGAGTTCGACGATCTCTTCGGCCAACGCTTGCCACGGTCCGTCCGGATCCAGATCGCTCCAGGCCAAGCTCGCTTCCAACAGATGCATATGCGAGTTGGAAAGCAGCGGCAGGATGCGTGGCTTGCTTTCCTCGAAACCGGCCAGTGTGTGGCCCAACGCTGCTCGCATCACAGCCAGCAGATCGCGTGCGCGTTGCTTCAGCGCTTCGTCACGCAACGTCTTAAATGAGTAAGCGAATCCGAGCAGCGCGAACGCTTGATCGTAGAGAACAGCGCGATCGTTTACGACGCTGCCGTCCGCTGCGACCAACGTGCGGAAGAATCCATCGGAACGCGGGTAGTGGCGCAAGAAGAACTCGAGCGCATGGGCGATCGCAGTGCTTGCTGGCCCTGACCATCCGAGTTCAGGTGCGAGCGCGTACGAATAGATTTGCCTTGGATGCACGCGCGCGCGTCGCGGTTCGCCGGTGGGTTGCCCGTCCAGCTTCAGCCGCTCGTGAAAGCCACCACCGGAGTGGTCGGCGCCATGCGTCCACCACATCGGATATGCATCTTGAATGAGCCAGTCCTTGAGCGATGCCAGAGTCTTTGCCGCCGCATCGACGGCGCCGGTCTTCGCTGTCATTACTTCGCGTATGCTGTTGGCGGACCTGCACCTTGCCACAAACGTGCCGCTCCTCGCACGCCGGAAGAATCGCCCCACTTCGCTGGCACGATTCGAGCCTGCCAACGATCGCAGAACACATGCGCTGCGATGATCTCAGGCAGTGGTTCGTAAATTTCGCCGACGTTCGACAGGCCACCTCCCAGAACGATGGTGTCCGGATCGACGATGTTGGAGATCACGGCGAGCGCACGACCCAAGCGATTGACGTATCGAGTCAACGCAGCTTGTGCCTCTGAATTTCCCGCACGTGCAGCGCTCACGATACCTTCGCCATCCAAGGACCTTCCCGTGTGTTGAGCGAAGTCCCGCTGCAAACCGCTGCCGGATACCCATGTTTCCAGGCACCCGCGTTGACCGCACCAGCACTGGGGCGTATCGAATTCTTCGCGCGTGGGCCAAGGAAGCGGAATGTGCCCCCACTCCCCGCCAATGCCATTTGCACCTTCGACGAGTCTGCCATTCACAACCAGACCGCCGCCGCAGCCGGTGCCGAGGATGACCGCGAAGGTGACGTTCGATCCTGCAGCGGCGCCATCTACCGCTTCGGATAGAGCCAGACAGTTCGCATCGTTCGCGATGCGAATCTCGCGGCCCAGCGCGTGCGCCAGATCTTCATGAAAGCGTCGCCCGTTGAGCCATACCGAGTTGGCATTGCGCATCACCCCGGTTCTTGGCGAGATCGAACCCGGCGCACCGACGCCAATCGTTCCGCGCGCGCCCACCTGCTGTTCGACGTTGGCGACCAAATCGCACACAGCTCGAATCGATGGATCGTAGCTGCCGGGATTGGGAACACGAACGCGCGCTAGAAAATTTCCGCTCGCATCCAGCGCAGCGGCTTCTATTTTGGTACCCCCGAAATCGATCCCGATTTGCACGGGCGGCACCGCTTGCGCGTTCAGCTCAGCGGAGTCGGGATTTGAAATGGACTGAGAAGCGGCCACGGATTGCTCAAATTTTTTCTCGATGGATCCATCTGCACCGGCCCGAAGGGGCTTATGTGAAGCTCTCACCGGCGACCCTCTTCGGATACAGATCGCGCGCAAGGCTACGGTCATTTTTTAGAAAAGTAAATTTCTTTATTCCATCGCCGTCTTCATCAAGGCCGATCGCGAGGGCAACAGCGTTTCGTTGATCGGCAAGATCGCTGCCCCGACGGCGGGTGCATCGGCTGCCATTGCTGCTCGCAGCACCGGAGCGATGGCCGGGACTTCCCCCGCCCGTTTGCGAAGCCGCTGATTCAAGCGATCTGCGAGCCGATCGACGATGTCGCTCGGCAATCTCCCGCCAATGAACACCGCCTTGGGATTCACCAAACAACTCACTGCGACCAACGGGTCAGTAAGGAAGTGCGCGGAATCATCGATCCATTCCTCGACCGCCTTCTGACCGGATGCGTTCAGAGATTGGAGCTGATCGGGGCGCGAAATCTTCTGGCCCTTGGAGGCCAAGCGTTGATACAGCGCCGACAGCGACACGGCTTCCTGCAAGGACTTCGCTTCGGTCCGACGCGAGTGCAGAGGCAGAAATCCGATTTCGCCGCTGCGTCCATCGGCACCGCGGAAGTAATTGCCTTCGATGACCAATCCGCCGCCGAGTGCGGCGCTGATCAGGATGTAGAAGAAGGTGGGGCTGCGCAGGCCGTGCCCGAATTGCAGCTCGCCGATGGCCGCAGCCGCCGCGTCATTTTCAACGAACACCGGCAACGGCAACGCATCCGAGAACAATCTCGAAACATCCACCGTATTCCATACGCCATACGTGGAAGGACGGTGCGGCAGGTTGATGCGGCCCAAATCATCCGGAAGGGCGACCCCAATACCGATCACTCGCTCGCGAGGGATCTGCTTCTTGAGCATGTTGTCGATCGCCTTACGCGAGAAATTCGCGACGCGGTCGGGCAAGGCGAAGTCGATCTCGTCGGTGACGCGAGCACGGACATTGCCCAAGAAATCCAGCGCGACCACGGTGACATGGTCGCGATCGATGTTCACGCCGAAAGAGAAGCACCCGTCGGGATTGATCGCGAGACGCATCGCAGGCTGACCGCGTTTGCCCTTGGTCCGGCCGATCTCGACGATGAGTTCCTCATCCAATAGGCGATTGGTGATATTTGCGATCGCGGGCGTGGTTAGGCCCGTGAGTCTCGCGAGGTCCACCCGCGTCATTTCGCCGTTGACGCGAATCGCCTGCAGCGTCACGCGCTGGTTGTAGTCCCCTGCGCGCTCCAAGTTCGTACCGGCCAGGCTCCCGGCCGATTGAACGCGGTGACGGCTATGACGCTCGACGGGCTGCATGCTGATTCCTGCCCTTTTTTACTTGTGAATGGATCGCAGCAGGGCTCCCGCTCGTTGTGAGGGAACCCATGTTTGCGTTCACATTGTATGGCTTCGGTGTGCCGATACGTGATCTAAAAAGTGCGAAAGTTTAGTCCGTTGCTTTGGCTGGGCGCGGCCATCCTGGCCGCGTGGATTCTCTGGCACCGCCTCCAGTCGGTCCGCTTTGAGGATGTTCTCGCTCAAATTCGCGGCGTTGGAGGCGTACGCCTAGCCATTGCGCTCGCATGCTGCGCGACTTGCTATGCGTTGGTTGGTCTGTATGAACGACTGGCGTTCCGGCTAGTGACGAGTCGATCCGAGTTCTGGCCGCCATTTCGCACGGGGGTTATTGCCAACCCCATCGGCCGGGCGATCGGCGCGGCATTGTTCAGCGGTGGCGCGCTGCGGTATCGACTCTATTCGAAACTCGGGTTGGATGCCCTTCAAGTGAGCGCAATCGTGCTGCTCGCAGTGATGCCCTTCGCTCTCAGCGTCATGCTGCTGATCGATATTTCTTTCCTGCTGCAGCCAGAGAAGGCGAGCAAGGCACTTCATCTATCGTCGCGTACGATCACCGCCATCGGGATTGCGGGACTTTGTTTGGAGGCTGCGTGGTTGATCGTCGTGGCACGACGCAAACAGCCGATCGGCATTCGCGGCAAGCGCATCAAGTTGCCGCCGCTCAAACACACGCTCGCGCAGATCGCGATCGGAATCACGCAGCTCTCTGCCATCGCTGGAATCTTGTACGTCCTCATGCCCGCCGAGCTGCAGATGAGCTGGCCCGCGTTCGTTGGCATCTACTGCATCGCATTCGTTGCTGGGCAGATGAGCAACGTGCCGGCGGGACTGGGAGTACTTGAAGCCGCCCTCCTATTGATGCTCCCCCAAGTGCCGCCAGGGAAATTGATCGGTGCGGTGCTCGCTTACCGAGGCGTGTTCGAGTTATTGCCGTTGATTGCCGCGCTCGTGGGGATGTTCGCAGTGGAAGCGAGCAACAAAGCCAATGGCACTGGCAAACCGAAGATCAGCGAAGCAAATGCTTGAACTCGCTCGCTGGACGATGCAAGCCCCTTCGAGCGAGACAAGCAATCTAGTCAGTCGTCTAGGTCATCGAGTCCAGCGGACACGGGACGAGTTGCTTTTCGTTTTCGCAAACAGCATCGCACCGATCGCCAACGCGCCGCCGATCGCAATCGCCGCTCCCGCAGGAAATGTCCGAGCACCGGTGCGAACGATCTCCCCTGCGTGCGGACCGAGCAACTCCATACGACGCTTCGTCATTTGGGCACCAAGCGAACCCAACTGATCGCCAAGCAGGCGTTCTGCAGCAGGCAGAAGCCGTGTCTCCTCATCCGCGACGTGATGAATCACAACTCTCATCAGGTCCATCAACGTGTCATCGAATGCATCCTCTTCAGGACTCATTCCGCGCAGCTTGTCGATGTAGCCACGCATTTCGTCGTGCTCTGGTTTGCTGTGATTCAGAACCTCATCGCCTTGCAGCACGGATTGCAGTGCAGGATAGAAGATCTCCTCTTCCAGCTGCGCATGCACCGTGAGCGCGAGACAGATGTGTTCGACGATGGCCTGCTTGCGAGCTGGCGAAGTGTCGCTCTTGTATCGATGGAATGCTGCCATGACGTGCGTGTGATCCATGCGAATCATCGAGGTGATCGATGGGCTGGCTTTCGCGACGATGCTGTTCATCGTGGTCTCCGTCTGGCTAGTTCGTAGGTGAACACAACGCCGCGAATGGATTGGGGTTCCGATGTGCGCTGATTGCGCAAGATATCCATGGTCGTGCCACGTCCGCACGCACTCTTGCTCCGTGTCCTCCGTGTCCTCCGTGTCCTCCGTGTCCTCCGTGTGAAATCTTTTCTCTCAGCAATCAGCAAAGAGGAAGCGTTTTGCGCAAGGTGGCAGGTGGCAGGGAAGCCATTGGCAAGGAAGCGCTTCGCGCAGGCCAGAATGCGCGCGCAGCTCACACCCGGCGCATCACACGTCCGCACGCACTCCCTCCGTGTGAAATCTCCTCGTCCGGTCTTCAGCGAAGAGGAAGCGCGCTGCGCAAGGTAGCCGTTGGCAGGGAAGCCCCTGGCAACGTAGCACTTCGCGCGCGCCAGAGTGCACGCGCAGCTGACACCACACACTTCACACGTCCGCGCACGCTCTTGCTCCGTGTTCTGCGTGGAGATTTCCCACTCGTGACTACTGACTAGTGACTAGTGACTGGCGACTAGCCGGACCCGCAACCCCTGTCCCCCTGGCGATTCTTATGTCCTCACGCTCGCTCGCATAGAGGACGAGCAGGTGTGACGTGCGTTGTGTAACGTGTCTGATCGAAGGCGGTGGTCCGCACTCTTGCTGCCAACCGTCAACTCAAAACCGACACCCGTGAGAACGAGCGCTACCCGAGCGCTCGTCGACGTTGCGCCAGATCGATGATCGTTTCGAAGTCGACATTCGAAAGCGGTTTGGTGATGAAGTGTTCGAAGCCCGCCTCCTGACAACGCAACTTCGCTTCAGGCGAACATTGCCCCGTGAGACACACGAACAACGTACGAAGGTACGGTGCGGACTTCTTGAGTTCCGCGAGTGCTTCGCAGCCATCCAAGTCCGGCATGTTGAGATCGAAAAACGCGAGGTCCGGCTGCACTTCTTGAACTAAATTGATTCCGCTGCGCGCAGCGTAGGCGACATGCGCCGCGTGTCCGATCACCTCGAACAACAGTGCAAGGGTATCGGCAGCATCACGGTTGTCGTCGATGATTACGACGTTCAGAGGAGCATTGGCGGAGACGTTCGACATGTGATCGCGCCAAGCCGAGAAAGGTGATGTAGGGCTGGCATGGCTACGACCAAATCATGGCAGTGCATCTAGGTTCGTAAGCCGCAAACGGTCATGAGCCTGTGCACTAGGTACCAGTACGGAATGGTGTGGGGACAGCGCGCGTCGAGAAATCCGTACGCTTTCAGCGAACGCGGGTATTCGCGCAGCATGGTTGCGAGGTTGCCGATCGCCCCGAACTCACGGACTCTTGATTTGTCATCAACACACTGACAAGAGCAGCGCGAAAGAGCAGT
>DASTSB010000409.1:0-3661 GCA_035760885.1 Steroidobacteraceae bacterium
TTGCTGTGCGCCCGCCTGGTTGAGAGCGGGTACACTCGCGCATGTTCAAGACTCCTGGCCGTATCGAACGGCTGGTGCGTTCAGTTGCCTCCTCACTTTCAGAGCGTTGTGCAGAATGTTGAGCAATACCCGGCTCGCTAACGGAATCGGCTTCGTTGTTTGTGCGGCGTTGATCGCTTACGCGCTCTATGCAGAGCATGTTCTGGGCTTGGCGCCGTGCCCGTTATGCATCTTTCAGCGGATTGCCGTCATTGCAGTCGGCATCATTTTTCTCATTGCTGCCATTCACAATCCACGATCTATGGGCCGATACGTCTACGCTGCTCTAATCGTGCTGGCAGCACTCATAGGCATCGCGATCGCGGCCCGTCACATCTGGATCCAAGCGCAGCCCCCGGGAACCGTTGCCGCCTGCGGTGCCGATCTCAATTACATGCTGGAGATCCTGCCGCTCAAGGACGTGATTTCGAAAGTGCTCACCGGGTCCGGCGAGTGCGGCGAAGTCAACTGGCGCTGGCTCGGGCTGTCCATGCCCTGGTGGGTTGCGTTTGCGCTAGGGGGACTTGGATTGTGGGGACTGTGGGCTAATGTCCTGGCCCGGCCGTCCAATCGTTCCAGAGAATGGGCCTGATCGTTTGAGAACGGCAGGACACCAAGAGACGCACTTGAAGGGCGGAGTGATGAACGAAGCGCTGCGCTTTGCGCGCGAGCCATGGTGAACTACTGAGCGAGCAAGGCTGACTTCCCTGCACCGTTCACTTCATCACTTGCTCACTTCCTCACCCGGCTTCGGCCAACAACAACTCCATCACTCGCTCATACATCGCCGAGAGCGTGTCTACATCTTGGACACGCACGCATTCATTCACCTTGTGAATGCTGGCGTTGATGACACCGAGTTCCACAACCTGGGCGCCAGTGGGAGCGATGAAGCGGCCGTCCGAAGTACCGCCCGTCGTCGACAGTTCCGGATTGCGACCTGCCTTTTCTTTGACGGCGCGTTGCACCGCCTCCGATAACTTGCCGGGCGCGGTGAAGAAGGGCAGGCCCGAGACGAACCATTCCAAGGTGTAGTTGACCTTGTGACGGTTCAGGATCTCCGTGATCGTCTGCTGCAATTTCTCCACCGTTTGCTCAGTGGAAAAGCGAATGTTGAAACGTGCTTTGAGTTCGCCCGGAATCACGTTCGGTGCGCCTGTGCCGGCGCTGATGTTCGAGATCTGAAACGTGGTGGGCTGAAAGAATTCGTTGCCCTTGTCCCAGACGCGCGATGCGAGCTCGGCGAGCGCCGGTGCGACAGAATGCACTGGGTTGTCGGCGAGATGAGGGTACGCAACGTGACCCTGAATTCCATGCACAGTCAGTTTGCCCGACAGGGAGCCGCGCCTGCCGATCTTCACGGTGTCACCGAGCGCATCGGTGCTGGTCGGCTCTCCTACAACACACCAAGTAATCTTCTCGCCGCGCGCTTCTAGAACTTCCATGACGCGCCGAGTGCCATCAACAGAAGGTCCTTCTTCGTCGCTCGTGAGCAGGAACGCCAACGTACCGGTGTGATTGGGATGCGCGGCGATGAAGCGCTCAGTCGCGGTGATCATGGCAGCGAGTCCGCTCTTCATATCGGCCGCACCGCGGCCATACAGCATGCCGTCCTTCACGACAGGCTCGAACGGATCGGTTTGCCATTCTTCACGCGGACCGGTCGGGACCACGTCCGTGTGACCTGCGAAGCAGAGGACCGGACCTGAGCGGCCGTGACGCGCCCAGATGTTCTCAACGGGGCCGAACGGCATACGTTCAACATCGAAGCCCAGCGCCTTGAGCCGCTCCGAGATGACCTGCAGACAGCCTTGATCTTCTGGGCTGACGGAGGGGCGCCGAATGAGATCTTGCGTGAGAAGAAGAGTGGCCGAAGCGGGCGTCGACAATGGCGGCTCCGTGAAGATTCGAAGGCGAGAGCAGGCGCGGACTTATATAGGACGTGGTGCCGCGCGGCAAGCGCCCCTGGCCGCTGTCACGAGCTTGTCACATCGCTCCTTCAACCTATGGCATCTCGGGCCCGGACGTACAATCTTCACGGGAACACAAGCCTGGAGTGTGCGGGGCTCAATCAGTAAAGTGCGCGTACCCGCGGGCCCGTCGGCTGCCGATGGTATGCCTGGCCTGTCTAGGGCCCGGACCAGGGGATTGAGTAACCATGGAATCGATTTCAGCATCCACTCGGCCTCAATTAGAGGAACGCGAATTGTCCAGTGAAGAACCCGTGCGGCCCGCAGCCGCCAAGAGCTCCGTTGTGCCGCGCATCGCCATCAACGTCGATGACACCCGCAAGACTCGTGCGCTGAACGTGAAGGCTGCGGTCGATAACCTGAACTTCTACTACGGCACGCATCGGGCGCTGAAGAATCTAACGATTCCGATCGCTGACAAACAAGTGACGGCGCTCATCGGTCCTTCTGGATGCGGTAAGAGCACGTTCTTGCGCTGTTTCAATCGCATGCATGACCTGCAGCCGAACACGCGATACGAAGGCAGCATCACATTGCATCCGGACAACCTGAACTTGGTCGGCCCCGAGGTCGATCCAATCGAAGTGCGCATGCGGATCGGCATGGTTTTCCAAAAGCCGAACCCATTCCCTAAATCTATTTTCGAGAACATCGCGTACGGACTGCGGCTGCGTGGCGTGCGTAACCGTGCCACCCTGGCGGAACAGGTGGAGAAGGCGCTACGCGGCGCGGCACTTTGGGACGAAGTGAAAGATCGTCTACAAGATTCGGCTCTGGCCTTGTCGGGTGGTCAGATGCAGCGCTTATGTATTGCGCGCGCGCTGGCGACGACGCCTGAAATTCTGTTGTTCGACGAGCCGACGTCAGCGCTCGATCCGATCGCCACTGCAAAAATCGAAGAGCTGATCTCGACGCTTCGCGATCAGGTGACGGTTCTGATCGTCACGCACAACATGCAACAAGCTGCACGCGTTTCCGACTACACAGCGTTCATGTACTTGGGTGAGTTGATCGAATTCGACGAGGCCGCGAAGATCTTCACGAACCCAAGTAAGAAAGCGACGGAAGACTACATCACCGGCCGCTATGGCTAATCAGGTCTCTAGTGATCCTATCGAAGGCCACACTGCCCGTGCCTTCGATGGAGCGCTCGCGGAATTGCGTCTACATGCGGTTTCGATGGGCGGCTTGGTGATCGATCAGGTCGCAACCGCGACGCGCGCATTGCTCGAAGGCGATGAACAACTGGCTCAGATGGTGCTTTCGCGCGAAGCGCGGGTGAACGATTTCGAACGCACCCTCGATCACGAAGCGTTTCGTCTCATTGCCCTTCATCAACCCGTCGCTGGGGATTTGCGCATGGCGACCGCTGTGTCGCGAATCAGCGTTGAACTGGAGCGAGCGGGTGATGAATCGAAGAAGATCGCGCGCTTCGCTGCTCGCATTGCAACGGGCGAGCCGCGAGGTCCGGTTCGCGCCGTCGCGCGCTATCTGCAGCACATGGCGGAACTGACGACGACCATGCTGCGCGATGCGGTTCGATCGTTGGATGAATCGGACAGCTCGTTGGCCGCATCAGTGTGCAAGCGCGACTCGGAGATCGACGATGAGTTTGCCGCGGCACTTCGTCAGATCCTGACGCTCGCGATGCA
>DASTSB010000410.1:0-6798 GCA_035760885.1 Steroidobacteraceae bacterium
GCTCGACAACCGCACGTGGGGTGCATTCGAGTTCGTTGGTCGCTATCACCAACTCGATGTCGACGATGACGCATTCACTGGCGGAACTAATTCCTTCGCCAATCCCGATACTTCTGCGAGCAGAGCGAGAGCTTGGGGTGTGGGAGTCAACTGGTATCTGAATCAGAACTTCAAATGGGCAGTGAACTATGACGTCACGCGGTTCGAGGGCGGCGCTCCGGGCGGCATAGATCGGTCCGACGAAAAGGCCATCTTCACTCGTTTTGCACTCAGCTTCTAAAGATCGGAGTACTTATGAACATCTCTCGACCTTCCTCGCTTGCAGCGATCGTGCTCGCGAGCACATTTCTCGGCGGCGTTGCTCATGCGGCAACCACGCTTCTAAATGCTTCCTACGATCCGACGCGCGAACTCTACGAGGACTACAACAAGGCATTCGCGAAGTATTGGAAACAGAAGACGGGTGAGGAAGTCTCGATCAAGCAGTCGCACGGCGGTTCAGGCAAGCAAGCTCGAACGGTCGTCGACGGATTGCCCGCCGATGTCGTGACACTCGCGCTCGCTGCGGACATCGATGCGATCGCCACGAATGGCAAGCTGCTACCGGTCAACTGGCAGTCACGGCTGCCGCACAACAGCTCGCCATATACCTCGACGATCGTGTTCCTCGTTCGCAAAGGCAATCCAAAGGGCATCAGAGATTGGGGCGATCTGATCAAGCCCGGCGTCTCGGTCATCACGCCGAATCCGAAAACATCCGGCGGAGCAAGATGGAACTATCTCGCCGCTTGGGGATGGGCGCTGAAGCAACCCGGCGGCAGCGAAGCGAGTGCAAAGGAATATGTTCGCAAGCTCTACAAAAACGTCCCGGTTCTCGATACGGGTGCGCGCGGATCAACGACGACATTCGTGCAGCGAGAGATCGGCGATGTGCTGCTCGCATGGGAGAACGAAGCTTTCCTATCGATCAAGGAAGTGGGCTCCGACAAGGTCGAGATCGTGGTTCCTTCGTTGAGCATCCTCGCAGAACCGCCGGTCGCAGTCGTCGACAAAGTTGTGTTGCGCCGTGGTACGCGTGAGGTAGCAACCGAGTATTTGAAGCACCTCTATTCGCCGGAAGCGCAAGAGATCATCGCGCGCAATTACTATCGTCCGATCGATCTGCAAGTCGCAGCGAAGTACGCCAAGCAATTCCCACAAGTCCAGCTCATCACGCTCCAAGATCTAGGCGGCTGGACTGCGGCTCAGAAGGTGCACTTCAGCGATGGCGGAATATTCGATCAGATATCGACTCAGTAGGATTGCGGCTGCAGTTGCTCCCGCGCGTCCGCGCGCGTCCGGGAGCTCATCTAATCATAGGATGGATACCCGCCTGCGCGGGTACGACGCGGATTGAATGAGCCGACGAGTGGCTGGCCTTCGATTCTTTGTCTTTGTCTTTCTCTGGCCTGCGCGAAGCGCTTGCCTGCCAACGGCTTGCTTGCCGAAGGCTCGCCTGTGACCGAAGGAAATCCCATGCGGACCGATAAGTCGTAAGCGACGATCGGCTACCCTCTCAACTCTTCAGTGTTTGTATCTTCTCTGGCCTGCGCGAAGCGCTCGCCTGCCAACGGCTTGCTTGCCGTTAGGCTTGCCTGCCGAGAGTCGTAAGCGACGATCGGCTACCCTCTCAACTCTTCAGTGTTTGTATCTTCTCTGGCCTGCGCGAAGCGCTTGCCTGCCATCGGCTTGCTTGCCGTTAGGCTTGCCTGCCGAGAGTCGCAAGCGACGATCGGCTGCCCTCTTCTCTCTTCAAGCACGAGTCGTACGCGACGATCGGCTGCCCTCTTCTCAGTTCACTTCTTCCCTTCCTCTTCCATGCGCTTCTTGGCTTTGATCCATTCGTTCAACTTGCGCATATCTTCGGGCGTGCGAGCCTTGGGTGGAGGCTGCTTGCCTGACAACTTATCGCCCAGTGCGCGAGCGGTATCGTACGGACTGCTACCACCGCCGACTTGAGGCGAGTTGTTATATGGATTGAATCCGCTGCCGGGCGCAGTCGGTTTGGCTGGGTCGGTAACGCCACCGGGCTTCTTGTTTATGCCGGTATCCGCGATCGAAAGTTCGTCGAGATCGAGTTTCTTGAGCTTCTGCGTGTTGACGTCCCGGCTGTACACGCCCGTCTCGAGCTGCCATTCCCAGACGGAATTGCCACGCTCATCGAAGCTCACCCGGCCGGTCCGCTTCTTATCGGACGGGTCGGATTCTTCTGGCGGCCGCTGCGGCCCCTTGCCTTTGGAATCGCTCATGTGCGGCATTCTTCCCGCATAAACACCTTTAAGGATTGTCGGCCTCGCACCTATTGGTTGCAATACGCGAAGGCTTAACCATTGCAGAAGCTTTCCCTGACCCCAACACTCAGGCTTTCCCTTCAGGTTTTCGCCCCTTCACGTTTCCGCCCGTCAGGTTTTCGCCCTTGAATCCACATCGCCGCACGATCACATCAAAACCGAACCTCGCTCAAGGCTTCAGCGGCGTATTCGCCTATAGCCGCCGCGCAGTCGAGCTCGTCTGGACCACGAGTCGAACACTCACCATAAGCTTCGCGATTCTGACGATCATCGCCGGCGCCCTGCCCACGGCAGTCGCTTATGTGGGATCGCTCATTATCGATGCGGTCGTCGCGGCAGTGCGTGCCGACTCGCCCACTCGAGCGGCGCTGACGCAGCACGCACTATTAATGGTCATTGCTGAAGGCGTGCTCGTGGCGGGGATTGCCGGCGCACAACGCGGCATCTCCTTGTGCCAGTCTCTGTTGCGAGCGCAACTCGGCCAACGCGTCAATGTGATGATTCTCGAGAAGGCCTTGACGCTCGATCTCGCACACTTCGAGAACTCGGATTTCTACGACAAGCTCACGCGCGCACGACGCGAGGCATCGAGCCGGCCGTTGTCGCTGGTGATGCGCACGTTCGGTCTTGCACAGAACGCTGTCTCGCTGATCAGCTTTGCGACGCTGTTGATTCATTTCTCGCCGTGGGCCGTGGTGCTGCTGATCGTGGCAGGTCTCCCCGCCTTTCTGGCGGAGGCGAAGTTCTCCGGCGACGCCTTCCGATTGTTTTTGTGGCGCTCGCCCGAAACGCGGATGCAGCTTTACTTGGAAACCGTGCTCGCAAGAGAAGATCACGTCAAAGAAGTAAAGCTGTTTGGATTGGGCCCGCTGTTCCTGCAGCGCTACCGCGACATCTTCCAGAAGCTTTACAAGGAAGATCGCGATCTCACGATACGTCGCGACACCTGGGGTTTTTTCTTGGGCTTGATCGGCGCCACCACACTGTACGGTGCGTACGCGTGGATCGCGCTGTCAGCCATCGCAACGCGCATCACCATCGGCCAGATGACGATGTACTTGATGCTGTTTCGGCAGGGTCAGTCGGCTGTCTCGGCGATTCTCTCCGCGATCGGCGGCATGTACGAAGACAACCTGTATCTCTCGACGCTCTACGAATATCTGGAAACGCCGGTCGAAGGTATCAGAGGCGCCGCACTGCATGGACCCAAGCCGGACGACGGTATTCGGTTCGAGCACGTGAGTTTCAGTTATCCCGGTGCGGAGCAACCCTCGCTGATCGACATCAATCTACACATCAAACCCGGCGAGTCGCTCGCGCTCGTCGGCGAGAACGGTTCCGGAAAGACGACGCTCATCAAGTTGCTCACGCGCTTGTACGCGCCGACGTCGGGCCGCATCTTGCTCGAAGGTCGCGACTTGCAGGAATGGGATGAAGTGCATTTGCGCGATCGCATCGGAGTGATCTTCCAGGACTTCACTCGCTATCAATTGATGCTGGGCGAAAACATCGGCGCCGGTGATGTGCGTCACTTCGAGGATGAAGTGCGCTGGCGAGATGCGGCCGAGAAGGGCATGGCTGCACCGATCGTTGAATCACTACCACAACACTATCGAACACCGCTTGGTAAATGGTTCAACGATGGCCGTGAACTCTCGGGCGGTCAGTGGCAAAAGATCGCGCTGTCGCGCGCATTCATGCGCACGCGTGCGGATATCTTGGTGCTCGATGAACCCACGTCGGCGATGGATGCGGGCGCCGAAGCGACCGTCTTCGAACACTTCCGCGCGTTGACCAAAGGCAAGATCGCCATCCTCATCTCGCACCGGTTCTCTACCGTGCGCATGGCGGACCAGATCGTCGTTCTTCAAGACGGCCGCATCATCGAACGCGGCAGCCACGATGAGCTCGTCGGGTTGAATGGCCATTATGCTCATTTGTTTTCGCTGCAGGCGAAGGGCTACAGATGAAAGATATTGGCCGCAGAGAACGCAAAAAAGAAATTGTGTGCTGGGTTTGCCGGGTTACAGGTCACCAGTAACGCCTCAGCACCGGCTGCAAGACGCTCGACCGGAATGTTTGCGCGGCGAACTGCTCGATTTGCCGAGTTAACTCGAAATCTTATTGCTATCGCCTATGTCGACTATTAACACTCTTTTTTGCGTTCTCTGCGGCTAATTCTCTTTGTGCTTCATTTCTTATGATGGGAACCGCGCACCAGCGCACCACGTCAGGTGAATTGAGACGCTAGGTTTTGCTACTTGATACGTGGATCCGCGAGGCATTTAGGTTGTGCCCGCAGGCTATACTCCCGCACCCTGTATGAATCGCGCTCGTTTGAAACCCTGGATCGTATGGCTGCTGCCGCTGTTCGCGCTGCGCGCCTTCGTGCCCGTGGGTTTCATGTTGGGGAGCGAGAACGGTGTGCTGGCGATCACATTCTGTTCCAGCATTGCCGAACCTGCTGCGGCCGATGTTCATGCGCAACATCACCATCATGCGCAGCACCAGGATGATGGCCAGCCGGGCGGGCATCATCATTCAGAGGCACATGAACGCTCGATTTGCCCATATGGCCTCACGGGCCCTGCCGATCTTGCGTACATCCCAACCTTCGAACCGAACGCGCCTGCTCGCGCACCCACGCTTCGGCTGGAGGAGCCTGCGCAGCCCTCTCTTACTCCAACCCAAACCGAGCCGATTCGCGGTCCGCCACCTCTGGCTTGATCGCACTCCTTACATTTAATCAATCGGTCACGCATTAGCGTGGCGGTCTGCGTTCGCATGGTTTCGACGCTGCGAATGCACCGCTGGTTGGAGCCCCTATATGAACAGGATGCATCTTTGCGCCTGCGCACTGACGATGTGCTGCGCGGCGCGAAGCTACGCCCAAGGCGTGGTGACAGATAGTTATTTGGATTCGGTGACCGTCACCGCCACCCAGGAGGCATCGATTCGCACACAGCCGAATCCGATCGCAACCAAGTCCGCTGAGGACCTGCGTGCGGAGAACCTCGTCAATCCCGAAGACGCGTTGCGATACGTGCCAAATCTGACCATTCGCAAACGCTATATCGGGGATCGCAACGCGTTGATCGGTGGCCGGAGTTTTTCGACCCTTCAAGCGCCGCGCGGACTCGTCTTCGTGGACGGCTATCTACTCTCGAACTTCCTCGGTCGCTTCGATGCGCCGCGTTGGAACATGGTCGCGCCAGAGGAAATCGAACGCGTCGATGTCTTGTACGGTCCCTACTCTGCCATCTACCCCGGCAATTCGATCGGCACGACGGTCGTGATCAAAACTCGCCGTCCCGATGCGTTTCAGGCCAGCGTGCGCACGACGAGCTTCGCGGAATCATTCGACGAGTATGGACACGCGGACGACTACTCGGGCTATCAGGCTTCCGCATTCATCGGTGATCGCATCGGCGAGAGAGGCTGGTTCGCGCTCGCGGCGAATCGCGAAGACGCGACGGGCCATCCGATGCAGTACTTCACGATTTCGGCTGATGCTCAAGGACGGTTTCCGAATGCAACAGGAACGCCGACTCAAGTCTCCGGCATTCGCTTCGACACCGATCCGCAGGGCCGCACACGTGCGGTATTTGGCGCAAGCGCGGGCGCGATCGATCACGCCATCCAGAATCAGCTCAAGCTGCGCGGCGGCTACGAAATCAGCGACGACTTAGCCATCGATGCTTTCATCGCACGCTGGCACAACGATTCAGAAAGCAAAGATCGCACCTTCCTTCGCGATCTAAACGGCCAGGCGGTGTGGAGTGGAGTTGTCCAACAGGACGGGTTGGTCTTCAAGATTCCCGACACCGCACTCGCACCGAACACGCGCGAAGAGACGCATGTCCAATGGGGCACGACGCTGAGAACGACTCGAACGCAAGGTTGGAATGGTTCACTCGTCTATTCTGAATATCGCATTCGCGAAGATGATTCGCTGCAAGCGAACTCACCGGATCCGCTTGCGATGTATGGAGGTCCAGGCACGGACACGAAGCGAGACGGAACCGGCTGGCAAACGTTCGAAACTCAAGTCAGTTATGCGCCCAGTGAAAATGACTGGTCACATGGCGATCACACGCTTGCGTTTGGGTATCACCAGAACACTTATCAATTGCGCAATCCAGTCTTCGACTTGTCTGATTGGCGAGTTCGTAGTGGCACGCTTTCGCAGAACGTCTACGGCGATACGCGGCTGCAGGCGCTCTATGTTCAAGATCAATGGCGGTTGTCGAATCGTTGGTCGGTGACATCAGGTGTTCGCGTTGAGCGCTGGGCTGCGTTCAACGGTGGACAGTCCGCCGGCACGGCCAACGTCACCTATCCCGATCGGCATGAAAGCGGCACGTCACCAAAACTCTCTCTCGCGTATCTCGCGAATGAAAGGACCACCGTGCGGCTGAGCTTCGGACGCGGGATTCGTTTTCCGACCGTGGCCGAGCTGTTCCAAGGA
>DASTSB010000411.1:0-3210 GCA_035760885.1 Steroidobacteraceae bacterium
CGGAGACTTCCGGCAACGCGGGCCGCGAGCGACGCTTCAGATGCTCAGGCACATCGGCCGCAACCGCTTTGCTCGGATACTGCGCCGTTGCACTACGGCCCGGACGCGAGTGCGAAAAGATCAACGGTTCGCTCATTGCAATATCTCCTTCAAGGCACGCGCGTAGGTTTGAATATCCTCATCCGTGCGTGTCTCGGTCGCGCACACCAGCAAGGCATTCCCCAGCTCCGGGTAATGTCGCGACAGGTCATAGCCGCCGATGATGTTTCGCTGAGCGAGTCGTTCGATCACTTCAGCGACGTTGCGATCGAGCTGCAGCACCGCCTCATGGAAACGCGGGCCCTGGAAGAGCAAGCGAACGCCTTTAATCTTCGTGAGCGCGTCTACGATCGCCTTGGCTTGCTGCTGGCTCGCAGCGGCCACTCGCTCGAGCCCTTCGGCGCCGAGCAAAGACATATGAATCGTGGCTGCTGTCACCAACAGACCCTGATTGGTACAGATGTTCGAAGTCGCTTTGCTGCGGCGGATATGTTGTTCGCGAGCCTGCAGCGTCAGTGTGTAGCCCGTCTTGCCATCCAGATCGACGGTGCGGCCGATGATGCGACCTGGCATTTGACGCACGAACTCCATGCGAGTCGTCATGAATCCGAAGTACGGACCACCCGAAGACAGCGGCACACCGAGAGGCTGCCCGTCGCCCACTACGATGTCGGCTCCCTTCGTGCCCCACTCGCCCGGCGGCTTCAGCATTGCCAGCGAGAGCGGATTCACCACTGCGATCACCATTGCGCCCTGCGCATGAGCCCAATCGGTAATTGCATCGACATCTTCCAGCAGACCGAAGAAGTTCGGCTGCGCGATCACCACTGCAGTGAGAT
The DNA here is from genome assembly GCA_035760885.1 of Steroidobacteraceae bacterium. GTDB lineage: Bacteria > Pseudomonadota > Gammaproteobacteria > Steroidobacterales > Steroidobacteraceae > Steroidobacter. The sequence continues at coordinate 879 of DASTSB010000411.1, forward strand.
CCTGGCCTGCGAGCGACTCGTAGGCGTTCAGACTCTGCACGCCACGTTCGCGATCGTACGGCACCACATCGAACTTGAGGTTCTGACCTTCCGTCGTCGCACGAGCCACCTGAAGGTAGTGCGGATTGACCGTGGCGGGCACGACGATGCGTGCCGATTTCGATTTGCGGTGCGCACGAACGGCCATCAAGCATGCCTCGCCGAGCGCAGATGCTCCGTCGTATAGGGAGGCGTTCGAGACCTGCATGCCCGTGAGACCGGTCATCATGGTCTGATACTCGTATAGCAACTGCAGCGTGCCTTGGCTTGCTTCGGCTTGGTAGGGCGTGTACGCACTGTAGAACTCGCCGCGCGTCACGATGGCCCACACCGCCGCCGGAATGTGATGCTCGTAAGCACCGGCACCGATGAAGTTGAGCGGGCGGCCATCGAGTTCGGCGCGCGATTGCATCAGGCGCCCGATTTCCATCTCAGTGAGTGCGTCCGGAATGCCGGACAACGTTCGCGTACGCAGTGCTGCCGGAATTTCCTCGAACAACGTATCGATACTGGGAACACCGATGGTCGCGAGCATCTCGCGCACGTCATCGTCCGTGTGGGGAATGAAAGGCATGTAGTGGACTCGTGAAGGTAAGAATCAATGGCCGGCTTCTTCGACGACCTTGCCGTAGGCGCCGGCGTCGAGCAGTTGCGATAGCTCGCTCGTATTGCTGGGCTTGAGCTTGAACAGCCAGCCTTTGCCGTACGGATCCTCGTTGACCAACTCGGGCGCGCCGTTCAAGGATTCATTTCTTTCAGTGACCACGCCCGAGACCGGGCTGTACACGTCAGAGGCGGCTTTGACTGATTCAACGACTGCAGCAGCCGCACCTTTCGTCAACGCGCGACCCACATCCGGCACTTCCACGAACACCAGATCGCCCAAGGCTTCTTGCGCGTGATCGGAAATACCGACGGTGACGGTGCCATCGCTTTCAAGCCGCGCCCATTCGTGGGATTCGAGATATTTCAGATCGCTGGGGATGTTGGACATGGGAGGTTCCTTCTGGAAAGGGTGAGAAAGTGATGGAGTGATGGAGTGAACGGGTGAAGACCGGCGCAGAGCTACGCTCCTTCACCCCTGCACTTCCTCACACCTCACGTAATAGCTGGCTTACCGTGACGAACGAACGGATATTTGACGATGGTCGCGCGCAGTAACTTGCCGCGGATATCGACCTGGACTTCGCCTTCGGCTCCTGCTGGCACACGAGCGAATGCGATGGAGCGTTCGAGCGTGGGTGAAAACGTACCGCTGGTGATCTCGCCTTCACCCGCATTCGTGACGACCTTTTGATGACTACGCAACACGCCACGTTCTTCGAGAAGCAGGCCGACGAGTTTGCGTTGGACGCCATTGGAGCGCTGCGCGTCCAGCGCTGCACGACCGACGAAATCGCGATCCGCTGGATTCAATGCAACCGTCCAACTCAGACCGGATTCAAGCGGCGTCACCGTTTCATCCATGTCGTTGCCGTAAAGGTTCATGCCGGCTTCGAGTCGCAAGGTGTCGCGAGCACCGAGGCCGCATTGGGCCACGCCCAAGTCGCGCAATTGAGTCCAGAGCGAAACTACTTCACCCGCAGGTAACATGATTTCCCAGCCGTCCTCGCCGGTGTAGCCAGTACGAGCGATGAAATAGCCATCCAATTCGCGGCCGAAGAAGGTCCGCAATTCAAGTGCTTCAGCAGCGCGCTGGCCGATCAGCTTCGATGCCTTCTCGCGCGCATTCGGGCCTTGCACTGCGATCATCGCGAGATCCGTGCGGGGTGTGATGTCGAGGTCAAAGCGCGACCCGTACTTGCGAAGCCATGCGACGTCTTTATCTCGCGTGCCTGCATTCACGACAACCCGGAACCAGGATTCGTCGATGAAGTAGACGATCAGGTCGTCGACGACACCGCCGGTTTCATTGAGCATGCAGCTATAGAGTGCTTTGCCAGGCTCGGTGAGTTTGGCGACGTCGTTCGCGAGCAGATAGCGAAGGTATTCGCGAGAACGCCGGCCGCGAACATCGGCAATGAGCATGTGGGACACATCGAACATGCCCGCATCGCTGCGCACAGCGTGATGTTCTTCTATTTGGGAGCCGTAATTGACCGGCATGTCCCAGCCGCCGAAGTCGACCATGCGGGCGCCGGCGGCAACGTGCGTATCGAATAGCGGGGTCTTGTGTCCCATAAGGCGCTCCGGTGGATCGACAAAGATGGAAGATGACGCCAGACCGCAAGCAGCCTGTCGCCCCTCTGTCCTGTGACCTGAGAGATCGGGTGTGTGGCACCTCTCCCCTTCG
>DASTSB010000412.1:0-10412 GCA_035760885.1 Steroidobacteraceae bacterium
CGACGGCTCGATTGATGCGCACGAACGGGTCGCGGCGCATTGCGACGAGATCATCGTACAAGGAGAGCACCTTGCGCCAAGGCGGCGGATCTTGCAGCGATGTTCTTGAGCACCATGCAGCCTGAATCTGTGCCTGCATGATGCGAGAGGAGCAATGGCCTGTTCCGAGTGAGCGCTGCAGATATTCATGGGCTGCGTCGATGAGATCTTTGCGCCACTTGCGCGGATCTTGTTCGGCAAGCGGGCACATGCACGCGTCCTCGGTGACGCGTGCCGGGCGGCGTGCCTCTGCAAAACGGACAGTGGCAGCAAGTGCAAGGACGTCAGGATCGCAGGGAAGGAGGACGGCTAGCGTCTTCGTCAGCTCCAGCATCTCGCTCGCGAAGTTCGCATGTGAGCCATCGCACGCGGCGTCTTCATGCGCCTTGGAATAGGCGACGTCGAGGGTCGAGAGGACGGCTTCCAAGCGGTCGGGCCATGCATTCGGACCGGGCACTTCGAAGCTGATGCCGCTCTCAGCGATTTTCCGCTTCGCACGTACGAATCTCTGCGCCATCGTGGTTTCCGGAACGAGAAACGCCTGTGCGATCTCGCGGGTTGCCAGGCCGCACACCAGCTTCAATGTGAGTGCCGCTCTGGATGCGCCTGCAATAGCAGGATGGCAGCACACGAAGATCAGACGAAGTCGTTCGTCCGGAATGTCTTGGCCGTCGGGTTCGTGCTCCATGACGTCCTCCGATAGCAGCAGAGGGGTGTATTTTTCTTCGGTGCGCTGCTGCCTCAGCCGGTCGATCGCGCAACGTCGCGCGACGCAATAGAGCCAGGACTGCGGATCTTCCGGTGGCCCCGTCTGTAGCCAAGTAGTTGCAGCACGAACGCAGGCCTCGCTGAATGCATCCTCGCACAGGTCCAAGTTGCGAAAACGAGCAGCGAGTGCGGCCACAATGCGGCCGCTCGCTTCGCGGAAGACTTGTTCGAGTGTCTGATGGCTCATCAGCCGCCGAGTACCGGTCGTATTTCGATGGAGCCGCTGGTCAGTAAGGGGATTCTTTTCGCGATCTCGAGCGCCGCGTCCAGATCGGGCACATCGATCATATAAAAGCCGCCCAGCTGCTCGCGTGCCTCGATGAAGGGGCCATCGTGAATGGTGTGCTCCGCGCCCGAGCGGCGGACAGTCGTGGCGGAGGCGGTTGCTTTCAGGCCGGCCCCGCCCACGCGAGTCGCGCCAAGGCTCTTGGAAAACTCCATGTGCTGGCCGATCAGCGCCCTGATCTGCGGGTTGTTCTTATCGGCCCCGAACTGGGACTCATCCTCGTAGATCATCAACATGTATTGCATGGCATATCTCCTCAATGTGAGTTGCTTCTACAGGGTAGACGGATTAGCCCGGGCGTTTTCGACCGGCTCGCAAAATTATTTTCGCGCCCGGGCGGGTATTTGCTGATGTAATTTTCCCGTCAATACTGCACATTGCGATTCACCGAATTCCTTCGGCTTGCTTCGGTGCTCGGCCTTCCAAATCGAAGACGGCCGGCTAGCGATTGGCGTCTTTCGGACGACACGCTGAGACAGCGTGCGGCCGTGTGGATCGATCGCGGCATGCAATAGGAGTGTGTAAGTGCGGGAAGTGAGCTTCGCGACTAAGGCGATGGCGAGCGGCGCTATCGTCACTCTGCTGCTCGCCATAGGAATGTCGCTGACGATCCGCAGTCTGGATGCGAACGCCGCCTCGCAGATGCAGAGCATCCGTGCCGAAGAGCAAGAAATTACACTCGCGGAGCGCCTGCGCTGGAACGGGCAAATGATCGTCTCAACTGGCCGCGGCTATCTTATCTCCGGAGACGGCAGGCTTTTAATGAGGTTGCTAAACGCCAGATCGAATTTCGACCGCAACGTGCTGGCACTCAGGACGGAATCGCTCGTTCCGCAGAGCGAAGCTCAAATTGCACAGGTCGAAGCTGCCGCTCGCAAGTTCGTGCAAGCGCAGGAGTCGATTATGGTGGCCCGCGCGGACTCGGAGTCCATCGCTAAACTGGTTGATAGATTCGAAAAGGAATTGTTGGGGCTCGAAGGCGAACTCAGCCGATCCCTGGATCAATTCGTGATCGAGAAGGAAGCCGCGCTGGCGAGTAAGTACAAAATCGCAGAACAACAGCGAGCGCATTTCACGCTGCTGCTGTATGGCTTGCAGGCTTTGCTGATTTTGCTGGCCGCGACCATTACCACCTATTTCGCCAAGTCGATGTCGAGCGCGTATCGAAAGGAACAAGATGCACGCAGTACCGCGATTAAGGCTGTTGCCGCTCGCGACGAAATTCTAGGCGTGGTCGCTCACGATCTGCGTAATCCGCTCAACGCGATCACGATGAAAGCGCTGTTGCTGAGCCGACTGTCTGAGTCCGACTCCATGCGACAGCAGGCGGATTCGATCGGGAGTATCGCCACGCGCATGGAATACCTCATCAAGAGCATGCTCGATGTCACGACGATGGAGGCGGGGAAATTCTCCGTTAAGCTAGTTCCGTGCCCGTTGGAGGACGTGCTGCGCCAGAGCGTCGAGATTTTCGGACCGCTCTGTGCAGCCAAACAAATCAAATTGAATCGGCCGGCCGATCAAGCCGGGCTGACTGTTTTGGTAGATAGGGAGCGCATCATTCAGGTGCTCTCGAATCTTCTGGGCAACGCAGTGAAATTTGCGCCGGTACGAGGCGAGGTGACGCTATCGGCGGAGCGGCAAAGCGACTATGTTCTCGTCGGCGTTCACGATAACGGGGTCGGGATTGAACCTGAGCATGTGCCGCATATTTTCAATCGCTTTTGGAAGCACGAGGCCTCGCAGAAGAAGGGCACGGGACTGGGGCTTTTTATCGCGAAGGGAATTATCGACGCACATTGCGGACGCATGTGGGTCGAAAGCGAAGCGGGCAAGGGCGCCACGTTCTACTTCACATTAGCGCTTGTTGTTCAGCGCGATGGCGAGGCATCGCCGAATCAGTCCGATCCGATGCTCCAGCTCACAGCTGCACGATGAGGTTCGTGCGGAACTCCGCGCAGGCGGTGGGACAGTTCATGCGATCAAGTATCGCGGAGAGGCGATTCATGTCTACCAGCGTAAGCTCCTCAGGTTATCCCCTGAAGCTGGCCGCGCGTTCCGCAGTGGCCGAGCGCACCATCGAGTTTCGTTTTTTGAAGCCCGCAGAGTTTCGGTTCAAGGCGGGTCAGTCTATGGATCTGACGTTGAACGATCCGCCGCAGACGGATGCCGAAGGTAATACGCGTGCCTTTTCGATCAATAGTGCGCCGGATGAGGCGGAACTGATATTTACGACGCGCGTGCGCGACACCGCATTCAAGCGAGTACTCAGCTCCATGCCGCTCGGCACGATGATATCCGCGCAAGGCCCATTCGGCGATTTCACACTGCACAACAACGTTGCGCGCCCTGCGATTCTGCTCGCGGGCGGAATTGGCGTGACGCCGTTTCGAAGTATCGCCCGCACCGCCGCGCGACAGAAGCTGCCGCATCGAATCACGCTCTTCTATTCGAATCGCCGACCTCGGGACGCACCCTTCTTGGACGAGTTTCGCTGGCTGGAACAGGGCAATCCGAACTTCATCTTTGTACCGACGATGACCCAGGCTTCGCATTCCGAATGGACCGGCGAAACGGGTCACATTGATCGGGAGCTGTTGGGCCGACATACCCATCGCACCGCGCCTGGAGACACTTCCGGCTCGCCTCCCATTTTTTATGTCGCCGGTCCGCCGACCATGGTTGCCGCTCTGCGCACGACGCTCAACGGCATCGGCATCGACGATGACGATATTCGAACCGAGGAATTTAGTGGGTACTGAACGTCAGGGTGGCTATCAAAGCTGCCGAGGGCTAAACCATCTCGACGTAATTGATCGGCGCATGATCCGCCAGCACATTGATCGGTGTCGTGAGTTGATCGAACAGCAGATTGCGATCGAACACAAAATCATTGAGGCCGCTGCTGCCGATGTGCCGCTCCTCGCCGACATGACGGAAACCCAGCAACTCCGGCGGCACGGTGGTCACGATGTCTTTGCCGTGGACGACGCGATAGATCGGAACGTGCTGCAACTTCGCAGCGAGGCGAGCATCGCCAACTCGAGGTGAGCCGAACGTATAGACAGCACTGGGCGTGCGTCGCACTGCGGCTAATGTCGCGAGCGCGGCGCCCAAGCTGTGGCCTGTATAGAAGAGTGGACAGTCGATCGACTTCAGTGCGGCTTCGATGGGTGTCCACACGCTGTTCAATGCGCGCTTGAAACCGCGATGCACCGCTGCAGAGTTGCCGAATGCAGGTACCGGCCAGGTGTCGGCATCATGCAGAAGATCTTCAATTTCTTGCTCCGTACCCCGAAAGACCAATATTGCAAACGCAACTGGGCCACGCGCTCTGATCAGCAGTGCAGCTGTTCCCGTTTCATCCGATCTAAACAAGCCGATCTCTTCGAGGCCAACTGCATTCAGGAATTCACGACGCAGCGGTCGCAGCGGTTGGGGTGTTTCGAATTCGCCGAGTCGATAAACGATGCGGCTTAGTTCCGCCAGCCACCACGCGTTCGCAGACGAATATTCGGTACGCGATGGATCGAAGATCGGTAACGGATCGCGCGCAAAGAACGAATCGGCATTTCCGGGCCACAGAAGGTCTTGCCAAGTGATGCGCATGGAGCTGAGGGTTCTTGTTATCCGCCTTGAGTTGAGCTGCGAAGCTTAGCAGCGACCTTCGATGGCGGCTCAGTAGCTTTAAGGATCGCTTAAGACTCACAGCGTACGGTGTGTCCACGGAGGTCCACCATGATTCGCCTAATCACAATCGCCTGCATCGGTTTGCTGTCCGCCAGCCTGGCATCCGCAGGACCCACTGAACTATTGCAGTCGTGGAAAGCCGCTGCCAAAGCGCAGTCGCCGACGTTTACAGAATTCTCGGCGGAGCGTGGTCGCGCCCTGTATTTCGCGAAGCCTGCCGATTGGAGTTGCAGTACCTGTCATACGTCCAATCCGCGCTCCATGGGTCGGCACGTTGTGACCCAGAAGGACATCAAGCCTTTCTCTCCCATGGCCAATCCCGCGCGGTTCACCGACGAAGCGAAAGTGGAGAAGTGGTTTCGGCGCAATTGCCGCGATGTGCTGCAGCGGGAGTGCACGCCTGCAGAGAAAGGCGATGTGCTCACCTTCTTGTTGTCGCAAGGGCCGTGACCATGAGCTATGTATCTAAGGCCCTCGGTGTTGCTGTGCTCTGCGTTGCCGGATGGCAGTTCGCATCCGCTGCCTCACCCGTGATTTCGTCCACCGTAGATTCACCCGATGCGCAGGTGTGGCGAGAGGAGTGCGGCGCCTGTCATGTGGCTTACCCACCAAGGCTTCTGCCGAGCAGTTCGTGGACAGAAATCATGCGCAACCTGAAGGATCACTTCGGGACGGATGCGAGCATCGAAACGCCACTCGCGCAGCAGATTGCACGCTATCTCGAAGCCAACGCATCTCAGAAGCCGCGAGGTGTATCCCCGGATGATCCCTTGCGCATCACGCGATCGCGATGGTTTCTGCACGAGCACGATGAGATTCCGACGGCAACGTGGCGGCGCCCTGCAATCGGAAGTCCGAGCAATTGTTCCGCATGCCATCGTCAGGCTGAGCAGGGTCGATTCGACGAACACTCAGTCCAAATTCCAAAGTGAGGTTTCTCATGAGCGATCAATCCACATCGAAGCAGCGTATTTGGGATTTGCCGACGCGAGTGTTCCACTGGTCGCTCGCCATCTCGTTCTTCGGCGCCTACTTGCTGGCCGAATCCGAGCGCGTTCGCCATTTCCACGTCATGTTCGGGTACACGGTGCTGGGACTGGTCGTGTTCAGACTCGTCTGGGGTTTCATCGGTACTAGGTATGCTCGGTTCAGTTCATTCGTATTCGGACCGCGCGCAGTGGGCAGGCACGTTAAGGGTTTGCTTCGACGCGACGGAACTCAATATGTTGGCCACACACCTGCGGGCAGTTGGGCAATTTGGGCGATGCTCGTCCTTGCTGTTGTGACGGCAGGTAGCGGTTGGCTCACGTTGAATGAGATCGGCGGGGAAGGCTTCGAAGAAGTTCACGAGGTCGCGGCCAACGCATGGCTCTTCATGGTCTTCGTGCATGTTGCAGGTGTGATCGTGAGCAGCCTGGCGGAACGCACCAATCTGCCTCGCGCGATGGTGACGGGATACAAGAATCTCAAAGAGTCGGCGGGTTCGGTGCGCAATGTGTCCGGGCTTGGCGTTCTCATGCTGATTGCGATATCCGCGTTTTGGATCGCCGTTCCGCTCACGAATGGGTCTGTGGTCTTGCCGGGTGGATCAGAAATGTCTGCGGATGCGGTACGCTCGCAGGGTCACGAGCACGAAGGCCACGAGGACGACTGATGCATGCGAATTCTGCTGGTCGAGGATGATGAGTTACTAGGTTCGGCGCTGTGCGAAGGCTTGCGTCAAGCGGGTTTTGCGGTGGACTGGCTCAAGGACGGCGAGGCTGCGCGGACAGCGCTGGTTGCGGAAGAGTTTGCAGGGGTCGTGCTCGACTTGGGGTTGCCGCGTCTGAGCGGGCTGGATCTGATTCGTTGGCTGCGAGGTAAGCGCCACGCCACGCCAGTGCTGGTGCTGACGTCACGTGATGCTGTCGAAGACAGGGTTGCCGGGCTCGACCTGGGTGCCGACGACTACGTCGTTAAGCCCGCCGCGATTTCTGAGTTGGCAGCACGCTTACGCGCCTTGATCCGGCGATCCCAAAGTCGTGCGTCGGGACTGCTGGTGGTTGGCGATGTCTCTCTCGACCTTGCCGCACGCGTCGTTCGCTTCCGTGGCTCTCCCGTCGAACTCTCCGCACGCGAATTCGACGTACTGTGCGAGTTCATGCTGAATGCTGGTCGGGTCCTAACCCGAGACCAACTCGAAGCGAAGCTATATGAGTGGGATCGTGCCGTGGAGAGCAACGCGATCGAGGTCTTCGTGCATCACTTGCGGCGCAAATTGGATCCGGATGTGATTCGCACCGTCCGGGGCGTTGGCTATTTGATGCCCGACGCGAGCAAATCCTGATGTCGATCCGCAATCGCTTGCTTTGGTCGTTACTCGCCGCGATCGGGGCTTTGTGGATCCTGGCGATTGCAATCAGCTATGGCGATGCGCATCGCGAATTGGATCGATTGTTCGATGCCCAACTCGCACAATCCGCTCAGCTCCTGTCCGCGCAAGCAGGCCATGAATTGCTGGAACTCGATGACCTGGAGCAAGAAGATCTAGCGCACTACGCACAGCAGTTCGCGGTGCAGCTGTGGGGCAGAAACGGAGATCTACTGCTGCGGATGGGCTCTGCGCCGCAAACAAAGTTTTCGCAGGTCGAACGCGGTTTCAGCGATGCGTCGATCGATGGGGTCGGCTGGCGCGTCTATAGCGACTGGGACGTGGAGCATCAGATTCTGGTCCAAATGGGCGAGCCGCACGCAACTCGCGAACGTCTCGCGGCGCAGATCGCAATCGATGGATTGCTGCCTTTGCTGATTGCGCTTCCGCTCATGGGCATTCTGATCTGGTGGATCGTGAGCCGCGGCCTGCTGCCGATCCGGCGCATTGGCGAACAAGTCGCACGTAGCGGGCCGCTCAATCTGAAGTCGATCGATATCGAAACCGCGCCTGCAGAAGTGCAGCCATTGATCGAGCGTCTCAACGATCTGTTCTCGCGTATCGAGCGGTCGATCGAGAATGAACGTCGCTTCACCGCGGACGCCGCACACGAGTTGCGCAATCCGGTCGCGGCCATTCGCGCGCAAGCCGAAGCCGCATTGGGCGAGCCCGACGCAGCGGCGATGCGATCCGGGCTGGAGAAGATTCTGACAGCGGCGACTCGTCTCTCGCGCCTAGTGGGGCAGTTGCTAGCACTTGCTCGGCTTGATACGAAAGCTGCGAACGTTTCGCTCCAGCCCCTCGATCTAGCGCGGCTCGCACGACAAACCATCGCAGATGCGGCACCCGCGGCGATCGAGCATGGCGCGGGTGTTTATTTGGAGGCATCGAGTGAGGCTTGGATTAAGGCAGATGCGGCACTGCTCGACGCATTGCTTCGCAACTTGATCGACAACGCGCTCATTCATGGTGGACCTGGCGTCCAGGTGGAGACGACGATCGTTAACCGCGATGCCGACGTGGAGTTGAGCGTCAGCGATAACGGTGTTTTCGTTCCGCCGCAGACGATTGCACGGCTCGGTCAACGATTCTTCCGCGCGGATAGCCCGATGACGGAAGGCAGCGGTTTAGGGTTGTCGATCGTCAAGCGCATCGCGGAATTGCACAACGCCGCGCTCACTTTCGATCGGGGTCCTGACGAGCGTGGGTTGCGAGTGACGTTGCGGTTTCCTCGTTCGACTGAGCATTGACTGGTCGGCGTCCTTGTGCCCGCGACAATGCAGCTAGCCGTTTCTTAGCTTCCATCCGCCATCGCAGTCGATGATCGATCCCGTCACGAACGTGTTTGCCGTGACGAACATGATTGCGGCGGCTAGATCTTCCGGTTTTCCGACGCGCCCAACGGGCAAGTCCGATTCCTGATGTGCCGCCGATGACGATGTATCGCATGAATGCTCCGTACTCGGATCGAGCCCTAAGTTGCTCGATCGCGGAAGAAGTGAAGAGGTGAGGAGTGAAAGCGCTGCGCGCGTGAAGGGTACACGATTGGATCAATCGCAAGACGCGCGTAAGGAAATGCTAGCGACGTGCATTGCTCTGTTGCGCGATCGACTACTGTGAGTCAAAAAGGATTGGAGAGCACGCTGCGAATCTTCTCGCCGTAGGTCCTGCCCGACTGCAATCGTTCGCCCGATGCCAACTCGATCGAATACAGCCCGTGCGCAAGCGACGATAGCCGCTTGATACGTTGCACGTTCACGATATGAGATCTGTGGATGCGCAGGAACCGTTCGGGATCGAGCGATGATTCGATGGTGTTCATGGTGACGTGCAGCGTGTAGGTGGCCCCGCCGGCATGGAGTTGCACGTAGTTTTGTAAGGCTTCGATGCGATCCACCTCATCGACGGACACGAAGATCGTTCCGTCGCCGGATCTCACTGCAAATCGGCTCAGCGATCGGGCAGGCTGCGCGACCGCGCCGAGCATGGTGGCCAAGCGCTCGATCGAATCTCTTGAAGGGCCGGCCTGCAGTCGTTTCAGCGCGCGTTCGAAAGCAGCGTCGAAGCGCTCCTGTGTCACGGGCTTGAGCAGATAGTCGACAGCGCTGATCTCGAAAGCACGGATCGCGTATTGATCGTGCGCCGTCGCGAAGATAACGGCGGGCATGTGGTCGGGGCCCACAGCATCCACGACCTCGAGGCCCGTCATGCCCGGCATTTGCACATCCAGCAGCACCAAATCGGGCTTTTCGCGTTGGATCAGCGAGACGGCTTCTCTGCCATTGATTGCTTCGATGACGTCGTTCGCCTGCGATTGCCGCGCTAGATGCATGCGCAGGCCATCGCGCGCTAACGGCTCGTCATCAACGACTAAAATCTTCAATCGCATCCGCGACCTCCATAGGGTCCGTATGGAACGGTAGCGTCACTGTCACGTGTACGCCCTCAGGCTCTCGGTTCGCGGCACGAATGATCCCGTTCGTGCCATACAGGTGCTTGAGCCGATCGCGCGTATTACGCAAGCCGATTCCATCGCCATCAAAAAACGATGTGTCGCAGCCCGGTCCGTCGTCCGTCACCGTCAGTACCAACGCATCCTCGTTCTTTTCAGCGCGAATCCGGATCAGCACCGTGTTTTCGCTTCGCGCCAGTCCGTGTTGAATCGCATTCTCGACGATCGGCTGCAACACCATGTGCGGGACGAGCGCGTCTGACGTGTCCGGCGAAGCCGTGATTTCCACGAGGAGCCTATCCTGAAAGCGCATTTGTTCTATTGATAGGTACAGACGCAAGAAGTCCAATTCGCGTTGTAGGGTCACTTCGTGCGCATCGACATCATCGAGCGTTAAGCGCAGCAGGTCACTGAGGCGAGCCAGCGTTTGTACGGCTTCGGGGCGCTTGTTCTGTTCGGTCAGCACCATAATTGCGCCGAGCGTGTTGAAGAGAAAGTGCGGCTGCAGCTGCATCTTCAGCGCACCAAGCTGCGCTGCCGATACTTGCTGTGCCAGCTTTGCAGAGCGAACCGTCAACTCCATGGCCTCGCGTTCGCGCTCTTTCGTCTTTTCATGGGCTCTGAAGATGGCTTGGATTCCGAGCACGGCCCAATACCGCATCATCCCGCCGTGAAAGCCATACACCAGAAGCAACGACATCGCCTTTTGCAGCGATATCGTCGCGCTTCCGGGAATCACCTTCAGCGTGAGCACAATGGGCGCTTCG
>DASTSB010000413.1:0-20319 GCA_035760885.1 Steroidobacteraceae bacterium
AGTTCAACTTTGACGGCAACACTTGCAGGACAAGTCGTCATGGAAGGATTCATCGAGTTTCGCATGGCTCCATGGCTGCGGCGATTGCTCACGAGGACGATCGCCATCGTTCCAGCCCTTGTAATCGTGTTTCTTGCCGGGACGGAAGGCATCGCGAAATTATTGGTACTGAGTCAGGCGGTCTTGAGCTTTCAGCTTCCCTTTGCCGTGGTACCGCTCATTCGCCTCACCCGAGATCGAAGACTTATGGGTGCGCTCGTCTCGCCGCGCTGGCTTACCTATACGGCCAGCCTTGCCGCTGCAGTGATCATCGTGCTCAACGTAGTTTTGTTGTGGAGGCTGGCGGTGGGCTAACGAGCCCATCGAAATGGGCTCGATCGACCGGATGGTTGGCGTGCCAACATCGCATCTGTTCAATCAAACGTGCGTGAGTCAGAAAGCGTTTTTACGGACCTTCTGGACCACTCCATCTCGCGGCTTGCCTTGATCCGGAAACCCACCGGGCGGCTTCTTGTTTTGCAGCGCCTTACGCATCGTCTCGGACCAGCCTACCTGACTGCTCGCACGCTTCTTCGTCGATTTCTTTTTTTTCGCTGTGGCCATACGCGTCTCCTGGTTCGTGAAAGTCGAGTTGCAGTATCGCACTCACTCAGCTTCGGTGCAGCTCAGTAGATGCCGGAACTGCGATCGACTCGGTAAACACATGGTATGCGGTGTGCTGACGGCAGATAGCGGCGCGCGATCTACTGCACGGCATTCACATCCGCTGCATTCAGCTGCGGATCAGTCGCAGTGAGCGGTAGGTGCGGCAACGAGAAGCCGAACGTCGCTCCATTCCCCACGCTTGAGCGCGCCCAGACCTGGCCGCCGTGCCTCGTCACGATTCGGTGCACGATTGCAAGCCCCACACCTGTGCCCGCATATTCCGCGCCATGCAAGCGTTTGAACGCGACAAACATCCCTTCGCTATATTTATTGTCGAATCCGACGCCGTTATCCGCGATTTCGAAAATCGTCATTTCCGGCTCTTCGCGCCCAGTGACGATGACGCGCGGCCCTGCGACACGCGAGGAATATTTCAATGCGTTGTCCAATAAATTGAGCCAGACCTGACGGATGAGCACCAAGTCTCCCTGTGCATGCGGCAGCGGCTCGACGATGATTTCCACGTCGATGTCCGAATGCGCCGATCTCACCTGTTGAACGGCATCGCTCACCAGAGCGTTCATGTTCAAGTCCTCGCGATGCAACTTCTCACGTCCGCAGCGGGCGAACTCCAACAGATCATCGATCAATGTGGACATGCGGGAAATGTTCTCGCGAATGCGCGTGAAGTAGTGCTGCGATTGCGCGTCGTCCGCCTGTCGCAGGTGCCCTCGCAACAAGCTCGAGAATCCGTCGATCGCCCGCAAGGGCCCGCGCAAATCATGAGAAACCGAATAGGAAAAGCCTTCGAGGTCCTTATTCGCAGCCTGTAACTCAATCGTTCGTGCCTGCAACTTACGATTTAACGCCGCGATTTGGCGCGTAGCGGTGCGCTGCTCTTCGATTTGCGACTGCAGTTCTTCATTTATGCGAGCGGTGCGGTCGCGCTCGCGGCGCAAGGCATCCACCAGCGATGTGTTCTCGAAGGCAAGGCGAATCTGACGTTCGAATGAAATCGTCTGCCTGCGCGCAATGATCAGCATGACGAGGATGTAGAGCAGGAGCCCAAGGCCAAGCACCACGCGATCCGATCCCATCAAGAATTGCTTGATCGCGAACGGCAGCATGAATGGGATCAGCAACGCTGCGTAGGCATACGGGACGGGAGCCTGCGATCCCATGCCAGAAGCCGTTGCGCCAATGAAGAAGATGGCGACGATGACCTCCCGCAGAGGATCACTGGGGAGCAGCAGAGTGCCGCTCAACGACCAAACGGAACCCGCGATCGCAGCGAGCGCGAACATGAGCGCTCGAAACCGCAGTACTTGGTTATCCGAGTGTTCGCGCGAAAGGTAGGCTCGTGCGACTCGCCAGCGGGCTAACGTGACCAGCATCAAAAGCCCATACCAGCCCCAAGCTGCGCCGCCACCATGTTCTTCCGAGGTCAGCCACGCCAGCATTGCACCGAGAAAAATGCTGCCGAACAACGGCGATGTCATGTATTGCGACATCAACCTAATCTGCTCCGCTAGCACTCGCAGGCGAAGCACGTCCGCTGTCGGCTGTTCGCTCATGTTCGGGATAAAGGCTCCCCCCGGGACCTATGCGTCCGATGATGCCATCCGCGATGCGGCAGTATGTGAGTACTTGTCGCGATAGGTTGGTGCGCAACAGCAGGCAGCGGCGCTGCATTGGAACCGGGGAGTTCAGCGATCGGTTATCCGCTCATGAAGACGTCCCCCTCACCTAGCCGCATCGCCATGGAAGATCCGAATCCGTTTAGGAATCCAGATCCGGACGATGCGCCCGTGCCTGAAGGCGACCCGACGCGCCAAGCTCCCATCGAAGAGCCGCCGAAGAAGCAGCCGCAGCATCACATCTAAGTCGCGAACTGCGCCGAAGAATCCTTCGGCACGCAATTCATCTAGCGGCGTCGCACCAGAATTCGCCCAATACGCTTCCAAAAAAATCCATGGAACCAACTCGCGATCTGGCCACTTAAGCAGTCCTTCGTCGACCTCGTCGAGGATGAAAGATGGAACTTACCCAAAGGTTGAGTCAGCTCACCAGAGAGTTGATCAGCGATCGCGGCGCGACAGCTCCTTCCATCCTCGGCAAACTGCTGCTTGCACGCGGGATGTACGGAATCGGTACGACTCGCTTCTTGATGCTCGGGATGTACGGCCAACCGATGAAACGTTGGCCCGAGTCAATGAGCTACTTCAAGGACATCGAGCCCGGCCTACGCACGCTCAACTGGCAAGGCCAAGGTCAGCGGCTCACAGTCGACAAACTCATCACGACCGAACGATTCGCTAAAGCGGGCATTCCCACGGCGAGGCTACTTGCGATCATCGGACGCAATCGCAGCTCGCACCCGCATGAAGGCCTCTTCCCGTCGCTGTCGAACATCGATGAGGTCACGAGCACCTTGGCATCTGCGCCCGATCGACTCTTCATCAAACCAGCAACCGGCTGGCGCGGCCAAGGCGCGATGGGACCGGAACGTCATGAGGGGCGCTGGCTAGTACAGGGCGAAACGCTGACGGATCGCGAACTGGCGCAAAGATTGGTATCGACTGCGCCGCCCACCGGACTGTTGTTGCAGGAAAGACTTCGCAGCCATCCCGACCTCATCCCCATCGGCGGCAACTTGGGTCTCGGCTGCGTCCGCATGAATACAGCACTCACGGTCACAGGGCCTGAGTTCTTGTTCGCATTCGCAAAAATCATGGGCAACACAGGACTCGTCGATAACTTCGCGGGAGGCAAGTACGGCAACTTGGCTTCCGGTGTAGACAAAGCAACCGGCACGCTGACGCGCATCTATGGACGCAAGCCTGGCCGAAAGTTTTTTATCGAGACCTTCAATACGCACCCGGTCACGGGGGCGATGTTGGTTGG
The DNA here is from genome assembly GCA_035760885.1 of Steroidobacteraceae bacterium. Classification (GTDB taxonomy): domain Bacteria; phylum Pseudomonadota; class Gammaproteobacteria; order Steroidobacterales; family Steroidobacteraceae; genus Steroidobacter. The sequence goes on from DASTSB010000413.1 coordinate 3,550, forward strand.
CTTCCAATTGCCAATGTGGCCGGAAGTGGTGAGCCTGGCAAAACGCACGGCGGCCGCGTTCCCGGAATCGCCTTTGGTGGGTTCGGATATCGCGATCACCGATCAAGGTCCACGCGTCATCGAGATTCAGTCGGATTGGGAATCGAACATCTCGCAACTCACGTTCGGTGCGGGACTGCGGCCTGTACTGCGCGATGCCGTGCCTCGTCTTGCCGCTCCAGAGCACGTCAAACAGCAAGCGATGTATCAAATGGGTCTGATCGGCAGTGTCAGGAAATGGCGCAAGCCTCCGCGCGCCGAACGCGAACTCGAGTCGCTGCAGTCGCGATCGAGCGCCGCGAACTGAGACGCGCGCTTCCGGAGACCAACAAGATGAACGGGATGTGTGATGTCACAACAGATCTGTACCTCCCCTCGCCGCCCGGCCGCATGAGAAGCGCTTCTCACAAACGCGAGTGCGCTACTATGCGCGCCCTTCTGCTCAGCTGGTTCCCTGATCCATGCTCAATTTCGCATTCGATTGCGACGGTACTCTTGTCGACAGCGAACCTCTCCACAATCGCGCGGACGTCACGATACTGGCCCAATATGGAATCATCCTCGACCCGCACGAGCATCGCAGACGATCCACGGGCATCGGTAGGGCTGCCATGCTGCGGATCATCGAGCAAGAGCATCGAGTCAAGTTGCCATCTGATATCGAACAACAAATCGAGGCGGAGCTGCATCGATTGGTGATGGCGGACTTGCAACCCATTGCTTCGATCCCGCATGTTCTGAAGATCCTCGCAAACCGCGGTGCCCGGCTTGCCGTCGCGTCGAACTCCCATCGACCGTACATCGAGCACGCGTTAGAAAAATCGGGTCTGCGCGGCTTCTTTGGAGATCGAATCGCCTCGGCCGATCAGGTTGCGCGCACCAAACCGGCACCCGACGTGTATTTACTCGCTGCGAAGTTGCTGGATGCAGAGCCAGGCGACTGCATCGCGATCGAGGATTCGCCAGTGGGTGTTGCGGCGGCTCATGCCGCGGCTATGAAGACCATCGGCTTTTGCCCTTCCGATCACGTGTTCACGCCGCGGTTGCTGACCGATGCGGGAGCGTCGTCGGTCATCACCGATATGGAACAGTTGCTGGACCACCTCGGCCAGTGGCACTGATTCTGCGAAGAACCGCCTACAAGCTCAGCTCTACCCACGCCGGCGCGTGATCGCTCGCCTTCTCCCATCCGCGCACATCGCGATCGACACCTGCGGCCTGCAATTGTTTCTTCGCATGCGAGTTCAAGAGCAAGTGATCGATGCGCAAACCCGCATCGCGCTTGAACGCATCGCGAAAAAAATCCCAGTAGGTGTTGATCGTGGCGTCCGGGTGGAGGTGTCGAATCGCATCCGTCCATCCTTGGCTCATCAAGCGTCCGAACGCCTCGCGCGTCTCGATGCGAAACAGCGCATCGTCGACCCAACGCTCGGGTTTATAGACATCCTTTTCGGTGGGGATGACGTTGTAGTCGCCCGCGAGCACAACCGGCATGTCGCGACCAATCAATTCGCCCGCATGGTCGGTAAGCCGCTGCATCCAGCGTAACTTGTAGTCGTATTTCGGCCCCGGCGCCGGATTGCCGTTGGGCAAATAGAGACAGCCGATCAAGACGCCCTTGATCGTGGCCTCGATGTAGCGGCTATGCACGTCTTCCGCATCGCCCGGCAACGCACGACGAATCTCGGCCGGATCTTCGCCTCGAGCGAGAATGGCGACGCCGTTATAGCTCTTCTGCCCGTGCCAGATCACACCGTAACCGGCATCGCGAATCGCTTGCTCAGGGAATTTTTCCTGCGGCGCTTTCAGCTCCTGCAAGCAAACGACATCCGGTGCGGTTTGTTCGAGCCACCGCAGCAGATTCGGCAAGCGGGCGTTGATGCTATTGACGTTGTAGGTGACGATGCGCATGCGCGGATTGTAGCGGACGCGCAGATCTCGTAAGCACGTGGTTCAACATCTTTCAGGCACTGAACGCTCGATATGAAACCCTCGGCGACCGGTCGCATTCTGCTTTGGCGTGGCGGCAGCCTGTGGATCGGACTTGCCGGCGTGCCGGCTGGATTTCACTCGCACCATGCCGTGCAAATTGCTCTTCCCTTCGAAGGTGCACGGGTGCGCTTTCAGACGCCCTCGGCCGATTGGGTGACTTACGACGCCGCTATCGTCGCTGCGGAACAGCCACATGCATTCGATGGTCGCGACAGATTCATGGCGCAAATTTTCGTGGAACCCGAATCGCGGGCAGGTCGTGAGTTGCAGCGCCGGTATCGCTCGGGCGGAGTCGTCGCTTTGGATACCGAGGCGATTCGTTCGAACATCGCCGCACTCGCACTCGCATACGATCGACGCGTTGAGAACACTGAACTGATCGAACTCGCAAAGGCGACGATCGCCAGGCTCGCCGGCACCACGCCCACGCCCCCGAACCCACCGGACAAACGCGTCGAACTGGCCATCGAGCATATTCGAAATCGACTAAACCAAACGATCTCGCTGAAGTCGCTGGCTGCCGCCGTTCACCTCTCTCCGGATCGCTTTCGTCACCTGTTCATTGAGGAGACGGGCATCGGCTTGCGACCGTACGTGCTTTGGCTGCGGCTGGAACGATCGCTGGGTGAATACGTGGGCGGCGCGAGCTTGACCGATGCGGCTCATGCTGGCGGATTCGCGGATTCCGCACATCTCTCGCGTACTTTCAAACGGATGTTTGGCATTTCGCCTGCCAGCGTTCGGCCTGAATAGTTAGCCGTTTCGTTCAAGGCGTGCCCAGGAGGCAAGCGTAGATTTCACGTCGTTCTTCCAACCCATCACTGGAGATGCAAATGAACGACGTGAAACAAAACGCCTGCGCTTGTACGACCTGCCCCGGCTCCGCTTGCACATGTGGCTGCCAAAGCCAGACTGCAGCCGCTTGCGGCTGCGGTGCCAATTGTCGCTGCGGTACTGGGTGCGCGTGTCAGCCTGCAACGAAACAAGCGAAGTAGATATGCACGTTCCGTGGCGGATCGCCGATCCGCCACGGGACCAGCTACTATCGCCTGCGCGATCTGGATGACACATTGCTGCCGCAGCGATCTGATCAATTTTTTCCAAGCCCTACCTCCAAACGGCTAGTAGGCTGGCGACAGAGATGTCACTGGAGTCCCTGGCGTTGCTGCCTTGATCTCCTGGGCAGCTTCTATTGTGTTCAACCTCAATAGCGCATGGATAACAAATCGGACCGACCATGACGACCATCCGCTGCAATATCGATGTCGACGTGCCGTCCGCAAAAGTGTGGGACGTCATCCGAGATGTCGGCGCCGTCCACACTCGGCTCGCACCTCACTTCGTCGTCGATACCCGACTCGACACTGGAACTCGCACTGTCACCTTTGCAAATGGAGCCGTCGTTCGCGAGCGCATCATCTCCATCGATGAAGATCTGCGGCGACTCGCCTATTCAGCATCGAGCGAGCGAATCGAATATCACCATGCGTCCTTCGAAGTGATTCCGCTCTCGGGCACTCGCACTCGGCTCGTGTGGACGGCGGATGTCATGCCGTTGGCAGCGGCCGAACACGTCCGCGCAATGATGGAACAAGGTTCGCTAGCGATCGCGGATACGTTGGCTAAACTTGGATGATGCAGATCATCGCCAAGGCGGAAACCTCCAAGCTCGCGGTCTATGAATACCGCTGCCAGGCCGGACCTAGCGATCGGTCGGTGCCTGAGATGCACAACGAGCATTCCATCTCATATGTGCGACGCGGGAGCTTTGGGTATGTCGCACAGGGAAAACCTCACGAACTGATTACGGGCTCGCTGCTAATCGGTCGCCCGGGGCTCGAATATTCGTGCACGCATGAGCATCATGCCGGTGGAGATGAGTGCCTCTCTTTTAAGTTCACCCCGGAAGGTATTGAAGAGATCGGCGCCAATGATGAGGCGTGGGAAATTGGCGCCGCACCGCCGTTGCCCGAGATCATGGTTATTGGCGAACTTGCACAGGCCGTAGCCGAGGGGAGCAGCACACTTGCCTTCGATGAAGTCGCGCTCATGCTGGCGGCAATATTCGTACGAAACGTGCGCGGCACGAGATCAGCAGCCGCAAGGATCCGGCCGCACCACCGCCGACGCGCGATCGACATTGCACGCTGGATCGAGGCGAGTTCAAATCAAGCGGTCGATCTAGATTCAATGGCGCGCGCCGCCGGCATGGGCTCCTTTCACCTGCTCCGAACGTTCTCCCGAGTACTTGGGCTCACACCCCACCAGTACCTGATCCGATCGAGATTGCGTCACGCCGCTCGATTGCTGACGCACGATGACTCCGCCGTCACACAGATCGCAGCGATGGTAGGGTTTGGCGATCTATCGAATTTCGTTCGTACGTTCCATCGCGCCGCAGGCATGTCGCCGCAACAATTTCGCCGCCGGTCCCGTGCTGGGTGAAGTGTTGCGCATGGTCTGAGGGCCTTTGCCGATTAAGATCGCTCGGCTAGAGCACTGATGCCGTCATCGATAGTCGAGGCAACCTCCACGGGATTCATCTCCTTGAGACCGAGCACACATATTATATGTGTGTGTGCTATCGGCCTGTCCTTGCCCACGTCGCCGGTCCGGAGCCCATTACAGCCGCTCGATCGCTTGGATTGGTCAATCGACAGGTTTTGAGCGACACACAGCCGCAATCGATGCAGGTCCCTAGCCGTCCCGCAGGGCGAATTCCCCTTATCCCACCTGATTCGTCCGCGCCGTATCTTCAGCCCATTGCACGATGGAGCTGAGACCATGCCGGACATCTTCATCCAATCGTCGCCGAGCTTGGGCAATCAATATCGCGACGACGAATTCTTGCGCGGTCTTCTACGTCGGAAACTGCCTGCGGCAATGCTTAAAGACATCGAAGGTGATCTCGATCGTTTGGGCGACCTAGCAGGCGGTGAACTGTATCGATTGCAACTGGCGGATCGATTGCGTGAGCCCACGTTTACGCAATGGGATCCATGGGGAAATCGCATCGATGCGATCGAGCTTTCGCCGTTATGGCAATGCGCTGCTCCGCTCGCGGCAGAAACAGGATTGATCGGTATTCCTTATGAGGCTCGACATGGCCGGTGTTCGCGCATCCATCAGTTCGCGGCGGTGTATCTGTTTCATCCCTCGACGGATGTGTACACATGCCCGCTCGCGATGACCGACGGGGCCGCTCGAACCTTGCTGAGCGCCGGCAATCGAGGACTCATCGAACGCGCCGTTCCGCACTTGACGAGTCGAGATCCTCATTTCGCGTGGACGAGCGGTCAATGGATGACGGAGACGACAGGTGGATCCGACGTTGGCGCAAGCCTCACTACTGCGAAACGAGATGAGCACGGCAATTGGCGATTGTTCGGCAAGAAATGGTTCACATCTGCCATCACATCACAGATGGCATTGACGCTCGCCCGGCCCGAGGGCAACGGCCCAGGCGGTAGCGGGCTGGCCATGTTCTACGTTGAAACGCGAGATCGCGATGGACACCTGAACAACATTCGCGTCGAGCGCCTGAAGGACAAACTCGGCACTCGCAAGGTGCCTACGGCAGAGTTGCTGCTAGAAGGCACGTTTGCGACGTTGATCGGCGAACCACGCAATGGCACGAGAGCCATCGAACCGATGCTCGTGATCACGCGTGCATGGAACAGCGTGACTTCGGTTGCATTCATGCGCCGCGCATTGGCGTTGGCGAAATCCTATGCACGCGAGCGTCGCGCGTTCGGAAAACCGCTTGCTGAATTGCCGCTTCACGTCGATACGCTTGCGATGCTCGAAGCCGACACTCGCGGTGCATTCCTGCTTGCGTTCGAACTGGTCGAGTTGATTGGACGACAAGAAGCAGGCGAAGCGGATGACCAGCAACGCTCGTTGCTGCGCCTGCTCACACCGATCGCAAAGCTGCTCACGGCGAAGCAATGCGTAGCTTGCGTCAGCGAAGCCATCGAAGCATTCGGCGGCGCGGGGTACATCGAAGACACCGGCATTCCCATGCTGTTAAGAGATGCACAAGTCCTTCCGATTTGGGAAGGGACGACGAATGTGCTATCGCTCGATGCACTCCTTCGCAGCGACGTCGCAGCAGGTCTGAACGCCATGCGTGAGCGGGTGCTCGCGTGTAGAACCTCCGTCCGGGACTCAAGGCTGGTCAAATGCGCAGATGGCAGCTTGTCGAGATTGGATAAGGCACGCGAATGGCTATCCACAGAGCGAGATGCGGCAACGACACAATCTTCTGCGCGCCGCTTCGCGATGACGATTGGACGAGCGCTTGAACTCGCGCTGCTCGCCGAACACGCTCAATGGCAACTCGATTCGTTGCACGATCGCAGCGGAATCGCAGCGGCCTCGCGCTTCGCAGCGCGCGGGATCGATGAACTCTACGATGTCGACGTAGAAGACTCGCAGTTGCTGGTTCGGGAGAATTAGTTTTGGGTTGTGAGTTGACTGTTGGCGGTTGAGAAGTGGCAGGCAGAACGACGGCCGTTTCAAGCCCCCTCTCCCGAACTTCGTTCGATCTCTCCCACAAGGGGAGAGGTTGTGTTGTTCCCAGTTCCCAGTTCCCAGTTCCCTGTTTCCCGTTTCTGTTGACCGTTGTGCGTTGACGGTTGGCAGCCAGAACGGCGGCCGCACCTGGATGTGCTAATGCCGCGAAGACAGGACGCCGAGAGCGGCTGTTCCCCGTTCCCCGCTCCCAGCCGCGTGCAAATCTGACACGGCCGCATCGCGGCATCTCATGTCGTTCGCGCGCGTCGATTTTTCATGGAACAACTTACTGCGTCAGACGTAGCTGAGATCACGTGCGAACTGCACTACAGGGAGCCCCTATGCCTCGCGTTAGTCTATTGGCCAGCGTTTTCGTCTCTGCTGCCGTTTTGATTTCCGCTTGCGGAAGCAGCAATCACAAAGATGCGCAGAACAATCCGCCACCCTCTTCAGGGTCGCCGACACCGACACCAACGCCGGCCCCGGCCCCGACTCCGACGCCAACGCCTACACCGACTCCGACTCCGACTCCGACTCCAACACCAACACCAACACCAACGCCAACGCCAACTCCAACTCCAACTCCAACTCCTTCGCCCTCGGAACCTCCTCCGACGACAATCGGACTGGACGCTCGCCCAAGCAACACAACGTGTCTTGCACCCGAGCGTGCAACACCAAGCAGCGTGACGATCGCGTCGGAACGTGTGTATCCAAATTTGCGAGGCGTCGACCTCGGGCTCGCTTTGAGAATGCCGCCCCATGATTCGAGCCGCTGGTACGTCGGCACTCGAAACGGCACGGTGCGCATGTTCGAAAATCGGCCCGACGTGAGCAGTTCATCACTTGTTTTGGACATCAGTGCACAGGTTGAATGGTCATGCGCAGAATGCGGGCTGCTTGGGATTGCGTTTCATCCCGACTATCCGACGACGCCGAAGGTTTACATCTCGTACACATCCTTGGAGCGCCATGACACCGGGCCGGACACGCATCTCTCAGAGTTCACCACCACCGACGGCGGTCTGACACTGGATCCGAGTTCCGAGAAGAGAATTCTCACGGTCTATAAGCCCGGGGTGAATCACCACGCGGGCAACATTTTGTTCGGCCGCGACGGCTACCTTTATATGAGTGTTGGCGATGGCAATGGAGCCAAGATCGACGTGGCTCAGCAAGCCACCAGCATCAAGGGCAAGTTCATTCGCATCGACATCAACAAGACCACGGGAGATGTGCCGTACGGCATCCCGGCTGACAACCCGTACGCCTCCAGCACCGAGCTCTGCAATGTCAGCGGCAGCAGCAGCAGTGGACAAAATTGCCCGGAAATCTGGGCTTCCGGGTTCCGCAACCCGTGGCGCTGGAGCTTCGATCGCGAGACGGGCGACATCTGGGTCGGCGACGTCGGCGAGTCGACGATCGAAGAAGTCGACCGTGTCGTGAAGGGCGGCAACTACGGGTGGCGCTGCTTCGAGGGCACGAATCGAAGAACCGGCGTCACCTGCATTGAGCCGGAAAATCCGATAGCGCCCGTGGCTCAGTTCGAGCATACGACGGGTCAAGCCGTCACCGGCGGTTACGTGTATCGCGGCAAAGCGTACCCCGATTTGGTCGGCAAATATCTCTTCGCCGACTTCTCGACTGGAAAGATCTGGGCCATTGCGAACGACACGAAGCCAACGGTCACCGTGACCGCCGACACTGCACTCGAAACCGGCAACCTAATCCCCTCGTTCGGAGAGGACAACGACGGCGAGCTTTATTACCTCGACATTCGCGGGAGCAAGGGCATCTTCCGTGTGACCGGTGCCGCCAGCGGACCGGTGACCGGTGGCCCGCCGACGCTGCTGTCGGAAACGGGTTGCGTCGATGCAAACGATCACACCCAGCCCGCCAGCGGACTCATTCCATATCAGCCGAGCGCACCGTTCTGGTCAGATGGCGCAGTGAAGGATCGGTGGATGGCACTGCCGAATGACGGGAAGGTCGAAGTCGGGTCAGACGGCGATTGGAATTTCCCGCCGCGCACCGTGCTGATGAAGAACTTCCATCTGAACGACCAACTCATCGAGACGCGTTTGTTCATGCGCCATCCCGATGGAGTGTGGGCCGGCTACACGTACGAGTGGAACGCGGACGGCAAGGATGCAACGCTGGTGCGCGGAGGCAAACAAAAAGCCATCGGCGACCAAACGTGGATCTATCCGAGCGAGTCGCAATGCATGATGTGCCACAACCAAGCGACCGGCGGGCCGCTTGGACCTGAAACGCGGCAACTCGCCTTCAGCTATCACTACAAGCAAACGAACCGCGATGCGAACCAACTCGTGACGTTGAATGCGCTCGACATGTTGTCTCCGCCAATAACCGATCCGGCAACACAGACGCCATATCCCGATCCATACGGCACCGCAGGAACCGTCGCAGAACGTGCACGTGCATACCTGCATACGAACTGCTCGCTGTGCCATCGTCCGGGCGGACCGACGAGCGCGACGATGGATCTGCGTTACGAGACCACATTTGCGAACACCAAGACGTGCGACGTCGTCCCGAATACGAGCGATCTCGGCATTGCGAATGCGCGCATCATTGCGCCTGGGGATCCTGATCGTTCGACACTGGTGAAGCGCATCAGTCAGCGCGGCACACCTGATCAGATGCCCCCTCAGGGCTTGGGTTTGAAGATCGACGATAAGGGCGTCGCTTTGATCCGCGAATGGATCACGTCGCTGTCGAACTGCAACTAGCACGACAGCACGCAGCTGAGAGAATGTCTGTAACCGCATCGGAGCTCGCGCACGCGAGTTCCGATGCGGCAAAGCCAGCGATTGCCGACATCGACCACTCCGATTTCGTTGTAGAGTGTGGCCGCAGCTTCGCGGTACTCGCCAACACGCAACGGAGCGAACCATTGACTGAGGGTCAGCAGTCGGCAGCCAATTTCACAGCAGATGCGGCGGACTCAAGCGAGGGAACGACCGTCCGTCTCGTGATTCGCGCGAGAATTCTCCCGGATCACTCGCCTCCCCGACCCACTCAAACTCAATTCGTCACGCGACGACCCGGCTCACTCATTTTTGGCGTCGTTGCATTGCTGGTGTTAGCCGCTCTCGCGGTAATCGTGTTGCGGCGCAGTTCGGAAAGTGCACCTCGCGCGCAGGCATCGAACCCGATCAGGCAAGCAACAGCGCCTGCGATTGCTCATCCTGTAGCACCAGCACCAGCATCAACGGCCGTCACACCTCCCACACAGGCCACGCACGAGGAATCAGCGACCACTGCGATTAACGAAGTACTTCCGACCGTACCTCGCAGTGCGCTGAACACGATTCACGGCACGATCAGAGTGTCGATTCGAGCGGTTCTCAACGCCGATGGAACAGTGCGTTCGGCAAGATCTCAGGTTGCTGGTCCCAGCCGGTATTTCGAGAGACTCTCGCTTCAATCCGTCGAACGATGGACGTTCACACCGAGCCAAACGGAAGACTCCCGCACGCTGCTTGTGAAGTTTGAATTCACGCGCGCAGGGGTCACTGCTCGCGCCGAGGACTGATCCGCCGCTCGTCTTCACGTAAACCGCAAGCGACTGCGGACTTCCACCTAAACAGCGCACCTGCAGATTGTTCTGAGCTATTTTCGCGTCAGCTACAAGGAGCGAATCGGCACGGCAACACACGGAGAATTCCCATGAAGCGCTGGAAGGATGAGGTCGCACTAGTCACTGGAGCAAGCTCCGGTATCGGTCGCGCAGCAGCACTTGCATTCGCCGACGCGGGTGCCCGAGTCGCTGTTTCCGATGTACAGGACACTGCAGGAGAACAAGTTGCACGCGCAATCCGCGAACGGGGAACCGATGCGCTCTTCATTCACGCGGATGTTTCGCAAACCTCTGAGGCGAGCGCGCTCATCGAGAAGGTGCTGCAGCATTTCGGTAGACTCGACTTCGCGTTCAACAACGCTGGCATCGAAGGCGAAATGGCCACTACGGTTGATTGCACCGAGCAGAACTTTGATCGAGTGATCGCAGTGAATCTGAAAGGGATTTGGCTGTGCATGCGTTCGGAGTTGGAGCACATGCTCAAGCGCAGCGCCGGCGCGATCGTCAATTGCTCATCAGTTGCCGGCCTAGTCGGGTTTCCACAACTGCCGGCTTATGCCGCGAGCAAGCACGGCGTTATAGGACTCACGCGCGCGGCGGCACTTGAATGCGGGAAGTCCGGGATACGTATCAACGCAGTGTGTCCGGGTGCCATTCTCACTCCGATGCTCGATCGCATCATGAGCTCGACCACCGACATGAATCGTCAGCTCGTCGCGAGCGAGCCTATTGGACGGCTCGGAAAACCCGAGGAGATCGGCAAAGCCGTCGTGTGGCTATGTTCTGATGACGCTTCCTTCGTCACCGGCCATGCACTGGCGGTAGATGGCGGTTGGGTTGCTCAGTAACGGGGCTAGCGCTGCGATCACGCACAGCGCGCGTTGCGCAAACTCGCCAGCCGAGAGATCTGGTGCAGGGACATGTTCATGAGATACATCAACTGTGCATGGCCTGCACGCACCAGTTGTAGAACATCCGCGTCACCGAGTTCACGGAATCTGTCCAGGCTGACCGTATAGAGTCCTTGCAGAACAAGCTGTTCACCGTCATTGAATCTGAGGGTGATGTCGATTGGCTCGATCAGCTTGAATTTTAGAAGCGCGCGCACGAATGCTTCGGACTGCTCGATCCCGGATTGAACTTGACCAAGCACGCGTTGAATGTGCCGCAGTTCGGTGCTTGGCATGAGCGCATCGTCGAACAACGGATCTCCTTCGCTCGTACTGAACCGCTCATGATGGACATCGATCGCAATACTCTCGCCGGCAATGAAGAAGCCGTCGCGCAGTAAGCCCAGCGGTTCGAAACCACCGCGTGCGGCTGCGCTCTCAAGCAACGTTTCTCCAGCCCGAAATCCGAACATCGCACCCACGTAGAATTCGCCCGTTTGCGGATGCTTGGTCAATAGAATCGGGCAGTTCGCCGCTGCGGCAACAAATTCGGCTGGCACGATTTGTACGAAATGAGGATCAGCACCCGGGCGCGGCCGAACGCGCAAATGGCGGTGCTGTTCCGAATTGAGTAACTCGTGAGGCATGGACAACTCCGCAGTAAACGTACGCATGTCAACCTGACTTGGCGTATTGCAGATGCGCGAGGCGAAGGGCGTCTCGGGCACGCCCTTCGCTCGCTCACCGCTACATACGGAAACGCACCCCCGCTGCGTATCGCCGCCCGTATGCATAGACATCGAGCAACTGGTTGTCGAACCGGCCATGCGTGCTCATCGTTTCGTTGGTCAAATTCAACGCTTCGACAAACACGTTGAATCTGTCGGTGACCTGCCAGCTCGCACTCAAGTCGAACTGCAGGCTCGAATTGACGAACGTCGGCTCCGTGCCGAACGCCGAGAGATTTTGCGATTGACCGAACTGGCTCAGGTATTCATCGCGCCAGTTCGCTGCAAGACGCACTTCGAAACCGTTCTTGTCGTAGAACCCGACGAGGTTGGCTGAATTGGCCAAGCCCGCCACGGCAAAGCCGCTGATCGACAGATCATTGCGATCGTAAGGCTTGTTGGTATCGACGAACGTGGCGTTGGCATTGAAGCCGAAACCGGTCTCGCCGAACACGTGCTGCCAGGCAATCTCGACTCCGTTCACTCTTGCGTCCGGTCCATTGACTTGTTGTGTCACCGTGTACTGCGCTTTCTGTCCAGTCGACGGATCGATCACGTCGTTGATCGTCTGTCGAGATGAACCTTGCACGATGAAATTGGTGACGTTCTTGAAGAAGAAATTGACCGCCGCGTATGAGTTGGTCTGGTAGTACCACTCGACACCCAAATCGAAGTTATCGGAGAGATAAGGTCGCAACGTTGGATTACCGCCCGTCGCATTGAGCGCTCCGACGCGGGGCAATGCGCCGACGTTCAGCACCGGCGTCAGATAGTTGAGTGGTGGACGCGTAAGAGTACGAGATGCGTCGAAGCGAAGATGAAGGTTGTCTGTAACCTCAAGCTTCACATCAAGGCTTGGTAACAAATACGAGTACGTGCTTCCCGTGTCGACTGGCTGTGATGGCGAATAGGACGTCGAGAGCAATGTCGGATCCGCAGGATTCAACGTGAGCTGCGTCGGAAGGCGTCCGATGCCCGCGGAAGAAACGTGCGTATGCTCTTGCCGCACCCCTGCACTGAAGTGCAGCGGCTTGCTACCCAGTAATACGGTGAAGTTGCCGCGTAGATAGGCCGCCCATGTTGCCTCTCTGATGTGCTGAACGCTGCCTGGATCGAGCGCCAGATCGAGCGAGCCGTGATAGTCGCATAACGGCGGGTGATCGCCTCCTGGTGCGCAACGGGAAAGCGAGTTCGCCCTCGTCGGCACGGGATTCGTCGGATCGTTGAGAGGTCCTGGATAATTGAATCCATCGATCTGTTGCGCCCATGGATCGCCGAGGCCTTCAAGAAATCCATACAGAGCGGTTGGGCTGTACACGAGCAGGTCAGGCAACAGTGCGCCGTTGCCCGAGAATCCGGGTATAAAACCGGACGTGCTGATCGTTCCGTTTCTCAGGCTCGTCGGCAGCACGACACCGGCAGTGCGACCCGATGGCGCTCCATATCCAGCCCACGCCTGCCAAAAGTTGTTGGCGAACGTGTTGTAGTTTTGCAGATCGTATGCGTCTTCCATGTACGATCCGCCGGCGTCCAACTTGACGTTGTCATCTTCCCACGTGAGGCCGAACCTGCCCTGCTTGATCGTGTCCTGCGTGTCCTGCCGAGTACGCACTAAGACATGAGAGCCGACCACCGCGGGATCCAGCACCCGCGCTTGGTCGCATCCGGGTCCATATGTCGTCATCTGCGGTAGCGTGTTGCTGCTGTCTCCGGCGACGCGAACGCCCATATCGCAACCCAATGCGCCGCCATAACCCGTGTCCGCGCCATCGAACCCAATTTGTCCATTTGGATTCAACTGGCTCTTGGAGTACGCGACGTCGAAGTTGTAGCTGAGGTTTTCGTTCTGCTTCCACTTCACGTTGGCACCGATCTGATTCGTTTCCAACAAATCGCGATTGATACCGGCGTTGAGATTCATCACATCTTCGAGATTGATGAAGTCGACAATGGTGCCGTTCTCATCCAACTTCGCATTGCGAAACGCATTGAAATCGAACCACGCACCGATCCCGTAGGTGTACGTCCTCACTTGCTGGCGCGAATAGTTGTCATCGAGCGTGAGCAGGAGGTTGTCGTTCGGCTGCCACTGCAAAGCGATCCGACCATCGACGCGCTTGTCGTTGGTCTGTGCTTGTTCGGCACCGAACTGCTGCTGATACCAGCTGGTGATCGTCCCTGGTTCTTTGAGTTGATCGTCAGTGCACACCGATGTCAGTTGACAGTCGCGCAAGTATCCGCCTTCCCACCCGGACACGAACACGCGGTTAGTATCGGTTTTGCGTTCGCTATAAATGACATCGGCCAGAATGCCGAAGGTGTCATCGGCGAAGGTATCGCTGAATAGAACGCCCGCCGTGGGCGATGTGTCGCCGGCTTCATCCTGGAGCGAGCCAGATGCGCTGACGGCCATTCGCAGGCCGGGCTTGTCCATCGGCTTCGGATACATCACGTTCACAGTCGCGCCGATGGAACTGCTGGACAGACTGATGTCAGGCGTCTTGAGAACTGCCAACGAGCCGACGAAATCCGCACCCACCGTGGTGAAGTCCACGGAACGTCCACCGCTTGCCGTTGAAAGCCGTCGCCCATCTACGAGCGTCTCGTTGAAATCCCCACCGAATCCGCGCACGGTGATGCGCGTCGGTTCGCCGCGATATCCGTTGCGTTGAATAGACACGCCCGGAATACGCTGCAGCGAAGCTGCGACGTTCGAGTCTGGAAATTTGCCGATGTCCTCGGACGAGATCACGTCCACTACACCGGAAGCTTCGCGCTTCAAATCCAAGTTCCTCTGCAAGGAACCGCGCAAGCCGGTAACTACAATCTCTTCTAACGTGTCGTCATTGTTGCTCGCGGTCGTCTGACTGGCTGCGGGCATCGCGATCGCGAGCGCAACCAGCCCAGGCGCACCGGCGAGCGCGCCCTTCTTTAATCTTCGAAGCATTGGGTTCTCCCTATCGTTGTGATTAGCGAGTTCCCGGATGCTGCGGCATCAACACGAATCCCCCTTCGAACCGCAGCGGACGTGAAGCTATCAGCTGAATTTTTTTGCTGCAATTCTGATTGCGGCTGCGCGCATATACGTTCCGGTATCGGCGCGGCAATGATTTTCCACGAGAACAGCTGCTGTTGACTTTCCAACAGTTACAGCAAGGCGCACGCCCAGAATAGGTGTGTAACCGAAGCCGCTGAAGACAAAGTGCCGGCACGAGCCCGGCACTTCGTGTCTGCGAAGACGGGCGGAACCGCTCCGGGAAACTGCCCCACCCTACCGGAAGGGGGAATAAACCGGCCTTGCAGACTGACCATTGCGAAGAGTCATTCGCGAATTCTTCTCGGAACGTCCGTTCAGCACTACCCGGTCTCATGCCCGCCGTGCTCGGCACGTTCGACGAATGCCGCTTCCCTCAACCCCCAAAGTCGGATCACCTGAGTACCGTGATCTCCGTCTAACAGGACATTCAATTGTCCGACATATTTACCATCCGCGAATTCCACAATCAACGTGAGATTCATACCGGTTCAGTTATATCGATCACGGGCGAGATCGTTCATGGAAGCGTGCCACCGAGCGCGCTGCCTGGCGGCGGCCGCGATCCAGACCTAGATTTCTCCGGGCAATTGCAGGCGGTTTTCGTCCCTAGTGTCTGTAATGGTGGACGATCCAGAGAGTCGGTGCGCGACTCTGCTCGGCCGAGTCACAAACCAGAACGCGACTGAGTTGGCTCTCGATCGCCAACAGCCGGACTGCGCGATCCCCCGCACTTGGACTGAGTCTGACGACTTGTCCGACATATTTATTTGGCGTGGTTGTCTCAATGCGGGGTCCGTTCTCCGCGCCCTTCGTGGAAAATGCAGTTCTCGGATCGCGATGCGGCCCTCTAAGCCCTCAAATTGCAGGGTGTTTGTGATGCCTCTCACACGATCACGCATGTAGGAACGCTACCTTAGCGATGCGCAATCAACGCGCATTCCCGGGTGTCCCATGCTAATCAGACGACTGAGGCTGCAATTCACGATGATTGCGCTGGCGGCACTTTGCGGCTGCGCCAGCATGAGCAAGGGATGAATGCCTCACGGTGGATTGGCGCACCGTCGGCTACGAAGATGGAGCGGCGGGCTATTCAGGCGATCGCATTGGTCAGCATCGAAAGGCCTGCGCCAAGTACGGCGTCACACCCAACCTGGCTGAGTATCAGCAAGGCAGAACGTCCGGACTCAGGGAGTACTGCGTGCCTGCGAACGGATTCCGAATCGGATCGCACGGCGGAAGCTACAACGGCCTCTGCCCCGAGGATCTGGAAGGCGCGTTCCTGGAATCCTTCGAGTCAGGGCAGCACCTGTACACGCTGCAGGCGCGTGTCCAAAACACAGCAAATCGCCTGTATTCAGACAGGCAAGAACTCGAGCAGGCTGAGCAAGACATCGTGACGAAGTCGGCGCTCGCAATCAGTGGGGATGCCACCTCGGAACAACGAGCACAGGCGGTCGTCGACGTGAAGCATCTTGCTGAGCGCGTCGGTCGCCTCAAACAAGAGATACGACAACTCGAAAGCGATCAGATCGTTTATCAGCGAGACCTCGACGACTATCAGGAGACCTTGCGTGTTAGCAGGTGACATGAACTCTCGTCCGGTTTCGCGCCAAGCCGACTCCATCTACGAAAGCGACTAAAAGCGGCCCCAAGCGAAGCTTCTCTGCCGCCTCGGTTCACGGCCCCGCCCAGGTGAAGTTTGGGATTTTGCTAATCGGGCTTCCGACTTGGATCGTGATCAGTCGGTGCGACGTCAGCTCTATGTTTCGCCACTCGGTGTCTTGCACGATGGTCGTTGTGCCATCACTTTCCGTCAGATATACGACGATCGGCATACCCTCCAGGCCAGCAACATTTGTGTTGGTGAGGGGTTGCCCCCAAATGTCGAAGAACTGACCTAAGGTGAACGTGGCCGGTTCCGGCGCTTCAACGTGCAGAATGCCGCTGTTGTCATGTGTGTGCAGG
>DASTSB010000414.1:0-12392 GCA_035760885.1 Steroidobacteraceae bacterium
CGTGATCCGCAGCTAATCGCTGCGGCCTCATTGAAGCCCCAACACCGCGTTCAAAAAGAACGCCGGGACCGAAGGTGATCCGCAGCTAATCGCTGCGGCCTCATTGAAGCACCGGGCGGCAGATCCCATCGCAGCGTCTGATTGCCGTGATCCGCAGCTAATCGCTGCGGCCTCATTGAAGCCAGGCAGGTCCATCAAGGGTTTGGCGCCGTCGCTGCGCGGGTGATCCGCAGCTAATCGCTGCGGCCTCATTGAAGCAGCAGCACTTCGCGAGCCACGGCCTGGATCTCGGTGCCGGTGATCCGCAGCTAATCGCTGCGGCCTCATTGAAGCGAAGCCCGCAGCGTCGCGTTGTTGACAAAGCCACGTGTGATCCGCAGCTAATCGCTGCGGCCTCATTGAAGCGGCTGGGCCACGAAGCAAGTGGACCAACACCACGTGGTGATCCGCAGCTAATCGCTGCGGCCTCATTGAAGCAATCGTTGTGCCGGTCATTCTCAGCTCAAGCGCGCGGTGATCCGCAGCTAATCGCTGCGGCCTCATTGAAGCATGGAAGTCGCTGGTGGAAATGGCACCGGCTTCATTGTGATCCGCAGCTAATCGCTGCGGCCTCATTGAAGCGAGCAGCATCTTCGCGGCCGTCTTCTCAGCCCACGGCGTGATCCGCAGCTAATCGCTGCGGCCTCATTGAAGCTAAAGCGGTCGGGGCGGAGCATCGCGCGGATAACCGCAGTGATCCGCAGCTAATCGCTGCGGCCTCATTGAAGCGTCTGTACTTCCATCCCCCAGGAGAGCGACCGTCTGTGATCCGCAGCTAATCGCTGCGGCCTCATTGAAGCTAAAGCGGTCGGGGCGGAGCATCGCGCGGATAACCGCAGTGATCCGCAGCTAATCGCTGCGGCCTCATTGAAGCACCGTTGCAGTGCAGAGCCTTCGAACCTGGCGGCGTGTGATCCGCAGCTAATCGCTGCGGCCTCATTGAAGCATAGGTCCACTCGACACGTTGGACGTCACCCCACTCGTGATCCGCAGCTAATCGCTGCGGCCTCATTGAAGCACTGCGCGCGAGTCGTTTGGCGCATGACCACTCGCGTTATCCGCAGCGATTCGCTGCGGCCTCATTGAAAGCACTAATCACCAATGAGTTGAACGTCGGCGGCCTGTGTCACAGTTAGAACCCAACCCTCAAACTCAACGTCGCATTCCGCGGTGCGCCCGGAAGATTCAGATTCGCATTGCTGCCGTGACCGGCGACGATGTATTCGCGATCTAACAGATTGCGGATGTTCAGCTGTACGTCGAATTGGCCGACGCGATACCACGCCATCGCGTCCACGGTCGTGTAGCTCGGTAGAGTGACGGTGTTGCCAGGATTGGCGAAGCGATCATCGACGTAGTTCGCACCCGCGCCGAATCCAAGGTGCGGCGTTACGGATTTGGTGATCCACAGATTCGCGCTGTTTTCCGGAGTGATCGTGGCGCGCTTGCCTTCGACGGGCCGGCCGGCATCGATCGCTATCGATTCAATCACGCGCGCATCGAGATACGCATAGCCTGCGAGCACTTTCCAACCGCCGCCGAGATCGCCAGCAATCGTGAGTTCGAGTCCATCAGTGCGTTGAGTGCCGATAGGAATGAGGCGGTTGGTAATGGGGTCGCTCGATTTGATGTTGTCTCGCTCAAGACGAAACAGCGAGCCGGTGGCACTTAAGCGGCCATCTAGAAAATCGAGCTTCGCGCCGACTTCTTGGTTGACGGTTTTCTCAGGCTCGATATCCGCATTGCTAGATGTGATCGCGAAAGATTCTCCGGAAGGTTGGAAAGAGCGCGACCACGATGCGTAGTACGACTGCGCGTCGGAGGGTTGCCATACGATTCCGACTCTCGGACTCCACGCTTGGTCGACTCGCGATAAGTCTTGCTGTCCGGCGAGATGCTGTTCGGTCTGCTGTTCAAGACGATCGAAGCGGATGCCGAGCAGTGCTTTCCAATGCTCGGTGACTGTCGCGGTGTCCTGCGCGTACGCGGCGCGCGTTTTCGTGATGCCTGTATTGTCGTTATTCGGCGCGGCTGAAATCGCAAGCGGCAGGGCCGGCAATACCGGATCGAACAACGAGACGATCGCTACGTTGTTTTGAGAGCGTCCGAATTGATCCTTGTCCTGCTGGCCGACTTCGATGCCATACAACATCTCGTGAGTTTGCCCCGCAATCGAAAGTTGCTGCATAAGCTCGGTTTGGTTGAACCAGCCGTGTTCTTTGCGATCGAGATGACTGCGGTTGAGCTGCACGGTTTGTGCAGCTTCGTTAACAGGGCCACTGGGCAGAGTGTTGTTTCGATCGAGATCGTAGTCGTAGTAGCGCAGGCCATTGCGCAATGAAAGCGTATTGCTAAAGCGATGCACGTAGTTCACTGCTGCCGAATAGACTTCGGCTTCGCTGTAGTCGGCGTCTTCTGCATTCGCAGCCCCGAAGTACGTTTCAGGTGGAACGTCGACTGGGCGGCCGCGATACGCAGGAATGCCGAAGTCGGTTAGACGTTTGTCGCGCAAGTAATCGCCTTGCAGCAGCAAAGTATCCGAGGCGCCCAAATCGAAGCTTATCGACGGCGCGACCGCCGTTCTTTTCAAGAATTGCTGATCGCGATAGCTATCGGCGTCTTCAACTGCTCCGGTGACACGCCATGACGCCACATTGCCGTGTCGGCCAACATCAATTTCAGCGCGTTTGTCATCCCAGCTTCCGTAGGACAATTCGATCTCGTTCAGATCGATGCCGGGTTTTTTCGTCACGCGATTGATCAATCCACCCGAGGAGCCGCGTCCATACAGCACCGCCGCGGGGCCTTTGATGATTTCCACTCGTTCGACGTTCGAGAGATCGCGAAAGTAGAGCGCGTCATCGCGAAATCCATCGACGAACTGGTCGGCGATTGCGGTGAAGCCGCGGATCGAAACTTGATCGCGCTGACCGTCGCCGTGGGATTGGCCGATGCCGGGCACGTTCTTCATCACATCTTGCAGCGACGTTGCGTGTTGATCGGCGATGACTTCCGCGGGAATTACATTGACTGTCTGCGGTATGTCGCGAAGTGGAGCGTTGGTTTTCGTCGCAGTGGAACTGCTGGGTGCGTTGTAGCCCTCACTGGCCTCCACGCTTTCTTCCACCCGCACCTTGCGCAACACTTGCGGCTCGTTCGGTGCAGTTTCGGTCTGCGCGGCCAAGGTGGGCAGACTCATCATCAATGCGCAGAACACCTGTGTGCCGCGCAGCGCTTTGTTCATCATCAGCCAGTCCTCTCGTTTGAATTGTGTTGCTGGCTCGAACGCGAAGCATTCTGGCTGGCGGATGTATTCGCGCTATGGAGCGCTCTCGGCCGTTATGCGTTCGCAATGCACAACAGTGCGGTGGTGGGTAGGGCGATCAATATCGCGACTCCCATCAAGCGCGGAGCGCGAAATTTCGACCACAGCAAGACGCCGGTGAGCGTCAGAAACATCAGCGCGCCCGCGACCGTGTCTGCTGCCAATATCCAGACGCTGGATGCACCGGTACTCATATGCATGCGCATCAGAACGCCCCATGCAGTTGCGTCTTGTGTTTCAACGTCGACGATGCCACTGCCTGGAATGTGTTTAGCGTTGACGGCGACTTTGCCGTACTGAGGTTGATATTCCAACGCTCTGGTTGCACGACGACGTCATCGCGCCAGCGAACGGTCGAAGCAGGTTCCGGTCGAATGTTGACGCGAGCGTTGGGCATCGCCGCCCTGGTTTTTAGCCACTCCGCCAGCGCTTCTGGCGTTTGAAATGATTGTGTCAGCGGAATTTGCGCACGCGCGACTTCAGCACGTTCCACTGGAATCTTCATCACCGCTCGGTGATTCATCAGAAATCCAGTGAGGCCGAAAACGAAGCCGAGCATGGCTCCCCACAATCCAACCCAAAGATGCGCCGTTCGCAGCCACTGCAGGGCGCGAACGCGCAGAGTGCTTCGTGGCTGCACGGCGGAAGCGCGCGTTACGAGGATGGGGCTCGACAGTTCAGTAGCCATCTCACGCTCGCAAGTCGAATTCGATCGGCACCAACACCCAGGACTCGACAGCTTGATCGCCGCGTTTGGCTGGAATGAATTTCCACAACTTGACTGCGGAGAGCGCCGCTTGATCGAGGCGCACTGAGCCGCTCGCTTGCTGCACGAGGACGACATCCGGTTGCCCATCCACGCGTACTTTCACTTTGAGCACCACCGTGCCTTCTTCGCGCATGCGCCGTGAAATCGACGGATAGCTCGGTTGCGGATTGTCGAGGTAATCGGCATCGAAACGTGCTTCGGTGAATGTTTCTTGAGCAATCGAGGGCGCGGAAGTCCTAATAAGCGTCTCGTTCACTGCGGTGATCGCAGTGGCAGAGGGGGCGACATCAATGCTGACTTCCGGCATGACCATGATCGGCAATCTCGCTGGTTCGAATTGCGGTGCCGGCAAAGGTTGTGCTTGGGGCTCATCTTGTGCGGAGCTTTCGATCAGCGTGACTGCGATCGGAGGATCTTCGCGTTCGACGATCATTTTGTGAGCTGCAAATGCGAGTGCGCCGAGCACGTGCAATCCCGCGACGATGAGGAATGAGACAACGCGAGTGCTCGCGCCTTCGTAACGCCTGGATCGCTGGTATGGAATCGAAAAATCGTCGACGAGTTCTGGTGAACTCATAGCCAAACCTCTTCCGCGGTCTTACCGCGATATCAGAGGGACGGCTGGCGTTCGTACACTCGATGCGAATCGAGCGAGATGGCTCGCGTATCCCGCGCCTGATCAAATCACTTGGTCAAAATCAGTTTGTTGTTCTGCGTGATTCGCAGTCGATAAAACGAACCTGCATGGGCAATGAGCAATTCGCGCCGGTTCCCGAACAGCGACCCCGCGTCCACCACATCCGTACCGGGCATGGTTGCGGCGGGTTGAGGAGACGCGTCTCGCTTGGGGGCACGGCGGTCGATAGGCTCGGACTTCATGCTTGCAGATGATAATGATTCGTATTTGCGTTGCAAGTGCTTGAAGGACAAAAATGGCCCTCTGGTAGAACGGAATCAGTGGTCCAGGCCGAACGAGGTGGCGTGACTTGAGCGGCTACTTTCGAAACAGCCACATCAAGATCGAGAGGACGATGCTGATGACAAGCATCGTCATGAAAGGAAAGAACATTTTGAATCCCGGCCGATCGATCAGGATGTCGCCTGGCAATCTGCCGAGCGGTAACTTTTGCAGCCAGGGCCACGCCAACCCTGCGATCACTAGCGCAAGACCCAAGCCGATGAGGATGCGCTGCATGGTTCGTCTCCCTTTCAGGAATTACATAAGTCGCAATCTGGTGAAGGTGTTCGAGCGCGTCAACCGGTTGTGAGTGAGGGCGTTGTTTATCGTTGTAACAGCAACACCGGTAGAAGCCGGACAAGGGGCAACAATGAAATCTTTCGCAGTCGCATCGGCGATCGCCATCTTGGCAATGGGCGCTGCTTCAATCGCTTGTGCGGGAGACCATGATCCGGGCGTCAACGCTCGTCAGCACAACCAGCAAGCCCGCATACATCAGGGCGTTCGTTCAGGCGAACTGACGCCGCATGAAACGCGCAAGCTCGAGCGTGAAGAGCGCGGTATTCGCCGCGAAGAACGCCAATACAAAGCGGATGGACAACTCACCGCTGCGGAACGCCGCGATCTGCAGAAAGACTTGAATCACGCGAGCCGCGATGTGTATCGGCAGAAGCATGATGGCCAAGAGAGAAAGTGACGCGTGATGAGTGACGGGTGACGAGCGAGATGGTGCTATCGGACGAGTCACGGGTCACGAGTCAGAGATCGAACAGAAACGAAGAAGGGGCGCATTGCGCCCCTTCTTCTTCTGGCCCGTGACTGGTGACCCGTGACCTGCCGCACACGGACGTGCCAATGCCGCGAAGGCAGGATGCCGAGTGGCCGTCACTGCATCTGTAGCTCTGCTACAAATTGCGAATCAACGCATCGCCAAACTCGCTGCACTTCACTTCCTTCGCGCCTTCCATCAATCGTGCGAAGTCGTAAGTAACGGTCTTCTGCGCGATCGTCTTATCCATTGCGCTGATGATTGCGTCGGCGGCTTCGGTCCAGCCCATGTAACGCAGCATCATTTCGCCAGAAAGAATCACCGAGCCGGGATTCACTTTGTCCAGGTTTGCGTACTTTGGCGCCGTTCCGTGGGTGGCTTCGAACACCGCGTGACCGGTGACGTAGTTGATGTTGCCGCCCGGTGCGATGCCGATGCCGCCGACTTGAGCGGCGAGGGCGTCCGAGAGGTAGTCGCCATTCAAATTCATGGTGGCGATCACATCGAACTCATTGGGACGCGTCAGCACCTGCTGCAACACGATGTCGGCAATCGCATCCTTGACGATGATCTTGCCGGCCTTCTTCGCCGCGTCTTGCTCTTCGTTCGCCGCCTTTTCGCCCTTCGCGGCCTTGGTGCGTTCCCACTGATCCCATGTGTAGGTTTGGGCCGCGAATTCCTTTTCAGCCAGTGCATAGGCCCAATTGCGGAAGCCACCTTCGGTGAACTTCATGATGTTGCCCTTGTGCACGATGGTGACGCTTTTGCGCTTGTTCGCAATGGCGTATTCCAAGGCAGAGCGGAATAAGCGCTCCGTGCCTTCCTGCGATACGGGTTTGATGCCGATCCCGGAAGTGTTCGGGAAGCGAATCTTCGCGTACTGCTTCGGGAAAGCTTCCTGGAAGAGCTGCATGAACTTCTTGTTGTCGGCCGAGCCGGCTTCGAATTCGATGCCGGCATAAATGTCTTCCGTGTTTTCGCGGAAGATCACCATGTCGACTTTCTCCGGTGCCTTGACGGGCGAAGGTACGCCCTTGAACCAACGCACGGGGCGCAAGCACACGTAGAGATCGAGCAGCTGTCGTAGCGCCACGTTCAAGGAGCGAATGCCGCCGCCGATCGGGGTGGTCAGTGGGCCTTTGATGGAAACGAGATATTCGCGGCAGGCTTCGACGGTTTCATCCGGTAGCCAGGTGTTCAATTGGTCGAAAGATTTCTGGCCGGCGAGCACTTCCATCCACTGAATCTTGCGTTTGCCGCCGTACGCTTTTTCCACGGCTGCATCGAGCACGCGGACCGATGCGCGCCAGATATCCGGGCCGGTGCCGTCGCCTTCGATGAAGGGGACGATGGGTTGGTCCGGCACAGTCAATTTGCCGTTTTGGATCGTGATCTTTTGGCCCTGCGGGGGCACGTTCGGTTTGAACGCTGTCGGCATCGAAAGGACTCCGTGGACGACGGGGAATTTGCGGGGTGCGGATGCTAGCACAGCGCTCGCTTTGTTCGGCGGCTGTGGTCGGTGATTTGTCAGAAGTTCGCAGTGTCTTGGATGCGACGAAACAGGTGTCAGAACCTATTTTTCCGGACCGGCCGCGAGTACTTCCATGTAGGCCTGCGGCGAAACACGTCGTGTGTTTCGACGCTCCGGAAAATAGGTTCTGACACCTATCTCGTCTGGACCGAGGCGCCGGGCGACTTCGCTGCGCACGTACGCTGGTTACGCCGTTTGCGATCGTGGTGTCGATGCGAGCGCCGTTTGGGTGGAGGTGGGGGAGGTTGATGGGCGTTTGTTGTCTTGCGAACGGTGGAAAGGGCGGGCTCACGCGTTTGCCGGAGCGCTGGGTTTCTCGAACCGCAGAGTGGCGCGCACGCCGGCGTCGGTGTTTTCTAGCTGCAAAGTCCAGCCATAGCGTTCGCAGATGCGGCGTACCAAGTACAAACCCATGCCGTGGCCGGCCGGGTGTGTGGTGAAGCGGCGAGGTGAAGGGGAGAGTGAATCGACCGGCAACAATCCACGGTTTTCGATTGTCAGTGTTGAGCCGGTCAGTCTGCACAGCACGCGTTCGCCGGTGCCGTGTTGAATGGCGTTGCGGATGAGATTGCTGATCGCCATCACGATCATGCTTTCCGGCGCGCTGACCATGCGTGATCCTGCATGATGATCGACGACGATCTGTTTCTCAGGTGCGACGGCGCTTTGATCTTCGACGACGCGTGTGAGGATGGCCCCGATGTCGCATTCGGGTGAAGTCTCCGCGGAAGGTTCGCGCGAAAGCGCCAGCAAGGCGTCGGTGAACTCACTCATTTCACGCACGGCGCGATGGATGCGCGCGAGTGCTTTTGCAGCACTGGGTTGATTCGCCGACTGTGCTTCAAGCAACTCGACGGCGCCGCGCATCACCGCAAGCGGAGTCCTGAGCTCGTGACTCGCCGTCGACGTGAACGATTGCTCGCGTTCGACGAACCCATCCAGGCGTTCCATGAACATGTCGACAGAGCGGGCGATCGGCTCGAGTTCGTTGCCGGCAAATTCAGCACCGATACGCACATGGCGTTCGCCCGGATCGATTTGCGTCAGCCGATCAGCAAGTGCTGTCACCGGTTCGACAAGCCTGCGCGATATCGCCGTCGCGGCAAAGCCGGCGATCAGAACGATGGCCGCGACGCCGAGCGCCAGGACGAACAATGCGATGTTTTCCTGGGTCGCGTGTGTCGTGACGTCGTAGGTGATGTACAAGCGGCCAAATTCGCCGTCGCGAACCAGCACATCGAGCAAACGGCCGTCCGAGCGTACGCGATGCATTTCTCCCGGCGGCAGCCGAGCGATATGTCGCGGTAACTCTGCCAAATCGCTGGGCCGGTAAATTCGCAGACGAGCTGAGCGCAACGGTTCAGCGCCGCGATCCACGCGCATACGTTGTTCGAAGTGGGTGAGTTCTTCGGAGAGCAGGTCGAGGGTGATGTTGCGCTTCAATCGTTCATCGGCGAGATGCGCCCACGCGGCCAACACTAGGCCCGCACTCGCGACGAGTGCAATCATCGTTCCTGCGATTCGTGCGCGCAAACTCAGTTGCGCGTACCACGAACGCAAGCTACGAACGAGCGGGATCCGCTGAAAGTCGGTAACCCGTACCATGGATCGTATGAAGGAGTTTTAGGGAATAGTTCTTGTCGATTGCCGCACGCAGTGCATGCATGTGCGCGCGTAGAAAATCGCCTTGCGGAGGGTGGTCACCCCAGAGTTCACGTTCGAGTTCTGCACGTGTGACGACTCGATTGCTGTTTTGCATGAGGACCATCAGCAAACGTCGGGTGGTGGGATTGAGTTTGATGCGTTCGCCTTCGCGCTCGGCCTCGAGCGTGTCGAGATCGAACTTGAGATCGCCGACCTGCAACCATCGATGTGTCGGAGGTGCCACGCTCGCGCGTCTCACGAGAGCTTTCAATCTCGCATCCAATTCCGCCAGCGAAAAAGGTTTGACCAGGTAATCGTCCGCGCCAGCTTCAAAGCCCTCGATCTTGTCGGTGATGAGATCTTTCGCCGTCAACATCAACACTGGCACCCGTGTGTGCCCTGCTTGCCGTAGCTGCCTGCAAATGGAAAGACCGTCTAGGCCGGGCAACATGATGTCGAGAATGATGGCGTCGAACGTGTTGCCGATCGCGCGCTCTAGACCTTTCACGCCGTTGTTCTCGTGATCGACGCTATCGCCCCGGGCGGCGAAAAACTCGCACACGTTATCGGCGAGATCTTGATGGTCTTCGATGAGGAGAAGGTGCATTGGGGAACGGGGAATCGGGAATCGGGAATCGGGAATCGGGAATCGGGAAAGAAGATCATCTTGGCTAACCGCTAACGGCTAACCGCTAACCGCTAACCGCTTTCCGCAACCGAATCGTCACACAATCGTCACTGCATTGCAGCCTGTCAGGCAGAGAGTGGCGCCATGACGCCTTCCGTCCGAGCTGCAGAGCTGTTCCGCCGGGCCGATGCTTTCGAGTATGCCTGGTGCTTGCGATTGAATCGCAGCTGCCGGCAATCGTTCGTGCGCAATTTCTTTGCGATCGTGAGTCGGTTAGGGGACGGTGTGTTCTGGTATGCCTTGATGGTGCTTCTGCCCATCTTGTATGGAGCAGCCGGCGTTGTGCCTGCTCTGCGAATGGGTGCGGTCGGCGTTGCGGGTGTGGCGATCTATAAAGCACTGAAGTCGCGCCTGGTACGCGAGCGGCCATATATCTCTCTGGCTGGGATCGTCCCGGGTACGCCGCCACTGGATCGATACAGCTTCCCCTCGGGTCACACTCTGCACGCGGTGAGCTTTTCTATCGTGATCCTGAATTCATTCCCGGCGTTCGCGATCTTGGTGGTCCCATTTGCGGTGCTCGTGGCCGCGTCTCGTGTGGTGCTCGGGCTCCATTACCCCAGCGATGTGATTGCTGGCGCCACGATTGGAGGCATGCTGGCCTTCGTAGCGATTCAAGTCATTCCGAGCACTTGATCGCTTGCGCCGAGGGCCGCGCCGGCTAAGATCGGCGGAGCTCTCACCGCTCGGCGCTCGCTTGCACCTACGACTCTTTGTTCCGTCTCCCGCATCGGGTTTTGCGCCCCGTTCTCCTCATCGTGAACGTAGACCGGCATTTGGCGTTGCGATGATGTGTGCGCGCGCCGTATTGGCTTTCGGGCTTGCATCGACGGCAAGCGCGAATGTGCACGAGAAGCTCTCAGAATCTCAATACGACGTTCGCGGCGATGAAGAGAGTTCGCTGTTGAATCTGCTGAACGCCGCGACTCCCATCGTCTTCGAGGGCAAGAAGTACCACGCATTCACCTCGTGGAACGTCCGCTGGAACTTTCGACGGTTCCGTGAGCCGGACGGGCGATGCCGGATCACTACGGTCACGGTCGATCTCACCTCGACGATGCAGCTGCCGAGGCTGGTCGGTGGAAGTCTGCGGCAGAGGCAACAGTTCTATCCGTATCTCGCTGCCCTGCGCACGCATGAATTCGGCCACTATCAACTAGGAAAGGATGCCGCCGATGCGATCGATCGTGGCATCTACAACCTGCCGACCGCGTCCAGCTGTCGCGCACTTGCAGAAGACGCCAACAGCCTGGGCTATCGACTGCTGGCGGAATATCGAGTTCTCGAGCGCCGCTACGATGAGTACACCGGCTACGGCAAGACACAAGGTGCGTCATTGCAGCCTTGAGGCTACGCTCCGCGAATGCAATGTGTTTGCGATACCCAGACTTCGATCGTCCCGGTTTTGGAGTCTTCGCGGCTTCGGATTAGGCCGCTCACCGAGGCCGATGCGTCTTTTATCCTCAAGCTCGTCAACGAGCCCGGGTTTCTGAAGAACATCGGGGACAAATCAGTTCGGACACCGGGAGATGCTCGCTCCTACATTCGATCCGGTGCGATGGCGAGCTACGAACGCCATGGCTTCGGGCTGGCCGCGGTCGAGTTGAAGTCGTCCAACGAGCCGATCGGCATATGCGGGCTCTTGCAGCGTGAGACCCTTGACGCACCTGATCTCGGCTACGCGCTGTTGGAGCAATACTGGTTGCGCGGGTACGCGTTGGAGGCGGCGGAAACCATTTTGCGGGATGCAGCCACTCGGCTTGGATTGAACCGCGTGTTGGCCATTACTTCGCTCGACAACTTCGCGTCCGAGAGAGTGTTGGAGAAGCTCGGCTTTGTTTTTACTCACGTAGCGACACTGCCCGGCAGTGCGGATCCGACCAAAATGTTCGAGTGGGTATCGAGGACGTGAGGAAGTGAAAGCGAGCACCTGCTCACGCGCATAGCGCACTCGGTTGCTCACTCTTCTTCGTATTCGCGATCGCGGTGCTCTGCCAGAATGGCGCCTCAGAAAGGAGGAGCCGAATGAATCGAATCGCTATCGGAATCGTCGCACTGTCATCCGGACTGACGTTGGGCTTGTGTGCCGGCGTTGTCGTGTCGCAGACCACCGCGGTGCGCTCTTCCTCGATTGTTCCGCAGGCGCAAGCCAAACAAGAGCAGTTCGACTGGGGCAAGATGTACACGTATTTCGAAGGCGAGAATTTCAGCTCGAAGGCAGATCTCGCGGCGGTGGCAGTGATCGAGCCCGGCAAACAAATCCATCCGCCGCATCAACATGCGGACGAAGAGTTCTTGATGGTCGTCTCCGGCGAAGGGACGTGGACTTTGAACAACCAGACCAAGCCAGCGCACGCCGGCGACATGCTCTATGCAGCGCCTTGGGATTTGCACGGAATAACCAACACGGGCAAGACACCGCTGAAATTCGTCGTGTGGAAGTGGAGCAGCAAAGGTGTGGAGTCGCCGCCTGCACCGGCCAATCTCGCGAAGTAGGGTTACATGGAATCAAACAAGCCGTTGATGATCTTGGTTGCCGGCCCATATCGATCCGGCACCGATGATCGCCCTGAACTACTGGAAGCGAATGTTCGCGCGATGTCGGACATGGCGCTGAAGCTATTCAGAATGGGACATCTACCGGTGCTGGGCGAATGGTTCGCACTGCC
>DASTSB010000415.1:0-12243 GCA_035760885.1 Steroidobacteraceae bacterium
GCGAACGCAACCTTCCAAGAGCCGCCATGATGTGCGTGGCCGCCCTTCTTCTTGCGCCGAATGACGATCGTCGGCTTCTCTTCTCCCGCGGCTGCCATGAGCGTGCGCTACTTCTTGCCGCGCAATTGCTTCTCGAGATCCCGGAAACTGGGCCGCAGTTCGTACGGTGTCGCCTTGCGGCCAAACTCAATCGCGACCTGCGGCGGATGCCCCTGCACGAACCCCATGATGCAAGTCTTCATGGTCACGTAGAACTGGCTTTCATCGCGTGCGAGTCGTTCAAGTCCGTTGCTCATCGGGCCGAGCAAGCCGTACGCAAGCAAGATGCCGAGGAATGTTCCGACGAGTGCCGCAGCGACCTTTTGCCCGATTTCTTCGGGCGGCCCGCCTAGCGCACTCATCGTGTTCACGATGCCGAGCACTGCCGCGACGATGCCGAAGCCGGGCATCGAGTCAGAAATTTTGCTGAGCGCGCCCGCAGGCTCTTCGTGCTCGTGGTGATGCGTTTCGATTTCCAGATCCATCAACGCTTCGAGCTGATATTGATCCATGTCGCCGCTGATGATCATGCGCAGATAATCCTGGATGAACTCCATGGCATGCTCGTCGCTCGCGATCAACGGACGCTTCTTAAATAGATCGCTCTTCTCCGGTTCTTCGATTACGCGTTCCAGCCCCATCATGCCTTCCTTGCGCGCGATGGTGAGCAAGTCGTACATCACCGCAAACAGTTGCAGATAATGTTCTTTCTTGAATGGAGAACCTTTGAGCAGTGTCGGCGCCGCGGCCAAGATCTTCTTTGTCACGCGAACCGGATTGCCGATGATCATGGCGCCCACTGCCGCGCCGCCGATGATCAGCAGCTCCGAAGGTTGCCACAACGCTAGAAGGTGTCCGCCGTGCACGGCAAAACCACCGAGCACGCATCCGAACACGACTAGAATTCCGACCACTAAGTTCATGCGTTCGCAGCTCGCAGCGCTGCTCATCAAAAGGCCGCCGATCGATGCACAGCCTTGGGCATCGATAGGGGCGGCATGAGCGGCTTTCAGGCAGCATTGTCGGCCGGTCCAACCGAAGCTTGAGCGGTCGGCCTATCCTTACCCAGCGGGAGGTCCCCCTAGTGGAAGGTCTTATTCGTGCAGCAGGAGATCAGTCGGATGCCGCGCCCTTTTCTATGGTTTGCGTCACGTTGCCATCGGCCGATGTTGGTTCTGCTTGCACTGATTTGCAGCACGTTCGCGTCGGCGCAGTCCTTGGAGGTCATTCAACTCAAATACAGAACTGCAGACGAGGTGATTCCCGTGTTGCAGCCTATGCTCGAGAGCGGCGCTGTCCTGACGGGCAAGGACTATCAGCTCTTCGTACGCACGAGCCCAACTAACCTGCAGCAGTTGCGCCAAACGCTCGCTCAGATCGACCGTGCACCTCGCAATCTCTTGGTGTCGGTGCGCGAAGCGACTCGCAGCGAAATTCACAACGAGCGAATAGGCGCAAGCATGCAAGCGGGAGTGCAGAACCGCGACGGCGCGTGGCGAACGCAAGGCAAGGCGAATGTGCAAGCTGAGAACGCGCGGTCGCGAACTGCCCGTGACGATGTTTCCTCGGTGCGTCTGCTCGAAGGCGGATCCGCATTCATTTCCACAGGCGCGAGCGTGCCGAGGGTCACGGCGGTGTTCGCACGCAAAGGCGCGCGCGGAATTGCGGGCGGGGCAGCACTCGAATATCAAAATGTCTCGAGCGGATTTGCGGTGACGCCGCGAGTGAACGGCGAGCGCGTCGTGCTCGAAATCGATCAGCAATCGCAGCAGTTGGAAGGAGGCGCAATTCGCAGCCAAGCATTAGGAACGCAAGTTGCCGGTGTCCTGGGCGAATGGATCGAGCTGGGGGGTGTGATGCAGTCGGAGGATACGCGCGAGCACGGAATTGCCAGCGGCCGTTATTCCACAAACAGTGATGCACGCACACTCTGGGTCAAGGTGGAGGCGCAGTAGCATTCGCGCATGCGCGAATGGTGGAAACCGTTACTTGTGTTGAGCATCGGGCTCGTTGGTCTGGCGCATGCATTCTCGCAACGAGAAATTCACCGCGCCCCAGGGATTCTCGCCCCGCAAGAGCCGGTGCAATCGATGGTCGATGCCGCGCCGTTTCGATTACGCGAATATCTCATCAAGCCGCAAGCCCGCTACGACATCGAAGCACGCGTGCTATCCACGGAGCGCTATCGGTTGGACGGCGGCTCGGGGTTGGCGCCCATCGATTTCGCGGTCGGCTGGGGGGCGATGTCGGACTCGGCAGTGCTGGAGCATTTTCGGGTGACGCAGGGCGCGCGCTTCTTCACCATCTATCCGGATGAGGGTGCCATCGACTTGAACGAGGCATTGCGGTCGGCTGCCAATATGCACCTGATTCCCGCCGACGGGTCGATCGCGGATCGGCTAAAGCGGGTTCGCGTCGGCAGTGTCGTGCATCTGCAAGGTTGGCTAGTGAATGCCACGCGCGACGATGGCTTTTATTGGAACACCTCGTTGACGCGCGAGGACACCGGCAATGGTGCGTGCGAACTCTTCTTTGTCGAATCCCTGAGTCAGCACTGAACCTCAGCTCGTTCTCAATGCCCTGGGCCATGCAGCAGTGGGTTGCAGTTTGGACCGGAAGCGGTGCAACTTTGATAATGGCGACGGATGTCCACGCGTCGCGAACCAGAAGACCACGCTGAAGCACATCGACATCTCCGCTGCCGATCCGCCTGATGGGAGGATCGCACCCCTCGCGAGCTGTCGGTAAGAACAAGCTGTCAGTAGCCTGCCTATCGCGTTGCGGGGATGCCCTGACCGCCACGTCAAGGAACATATCGGCGGCATACGAATTACTGCAGCACTCCCTCTTAGTTCGCAGAGGTCATCTGCAATGAAGCTCCTGATTACGGGTGCAACCGGCTTTATCGGTTCGCAACTCGCGCTCGAAGCCCGTGCAGCCGGCCACGATGTTGTTCTCACCGGTCTAATTACCAACGCCGCAGAGCGGGAGCGATGCGAGCGACTTCATCGCCGTGGGTTGGACGTCCACGACGGCTCGCTGCGCGTGCCCGCGTTCGCACGGCGAATCGTCCGGGATTGCGATGCAGTAGTTCATCTCGCATCCGCACGACCTTCGGCGGACATGCCGGTCGAGTATTTCTTTGACACGAACGTCGAAGCAACGCGCTTGCTGCTGGACAGCAGTGTGCGCAGCGGGATAAGACGATTCGTATTGGGAAGCACTGTGGAGGTGTATGACTCAGGGACCAACCGTGCGCTCTCGGAAGAGTCGGCGGTTGTGCCACGCGGAATCGAGCGAGCGTCCAAGCTAGCAGCCGAAGAACTCGTTCATCTCTATCGAGACCGGTTGCAGACCACCATCGTGCGTATCGCCGAGAGCTATGGCCCGGAAGATTTCCGGCTGTTGAAGCTGTTGCGGCTGATCGAGCGCGGAGTAGTACCGGAAATCGCGGCCAATCGGAATCTGCATCAGCCGATTCATGTAAGAGATGTTGCGCAAGGTTTGCTGCGTGCGTTGGAACGGGAAAGCGCAATCGGTGAATGTTTTTTGCTGGCGGGACCTGCTCCTATCACCACGCGCGCCATGATCGAAGCCAGCGCAAACGCAATGGATGCTCGCGTTCACTATGCGCGCATACCGTTGGTCGCGCTTGTCGCGGCGGCTACCCTAGCCGAGACAGCAGCCAAGGGACTTGCAATCGAACCGAAAGTCGATCGGCGTTGTGTCGATTTTTTTCGCGAGTCGTTGTGGTTCTCGACCGAGAAAGCCAAGAACCGGCTGCAGTTCGAGGCGACGATTACTTTTCAGGTGGGCGTGCGCGATGCGGTGAATTGGTACCGGCAAATGGGCTACTTGCCGCCGACAGCGACGTCGGGTCGAAAGATTCGTACCGTCCGTTCTGCGAGCGACATTCCACTCGATGCGATGGGCGGATCGTATTGGCAACTACAGGACAACCCTGAAGTGGCCGTTGAAGCGCAGCTCACGAACTCTGCGAATCAAGACAGTCAACCTCTCGTGTTGGAGGTCCATCGACCGCTCGCGATGGCATCGAAGTCGCTGGCTTTGGATCCGGACAACGCATCAGCCCGGAACGCACACGTGCAGATCGGCATTTCGACTCCGGCGGGGTGAAGCGCATGCCGCGGCAATCCATGGCGGCCGCAACGCGGTCGTACAAGTTCAACTTTTACTCGGTGGTTTGGTGAAGCATGGCCGCAATTTTCGGCGTCATTGGTGCGATTACTGCGAATGAACTGGACGAAATGGGCCGCAGACTTGCGCACCGCGGTTCGCGAGCGTCGTGGAAAGAAGTGGCCAATGGCGTGTTCTTGGGTCAAGTGAGCCGGACCGAGCAAGGTCCGATTGCGCATCGCGAGCTATCGATTGTATTGGACGCACCCGAAGGGCTCATACCCGGATCCACCAATCGCGTACTCGAGGCATTTCTACACTCGCAGAGCGCGGAAGAACTCGACCATCTACTGCCGATGCCATTCACGTTGGCAGCGTGGAACGACGCCAATCAGCGGCTGATGCTCGTGCGCGATTTTCTGGGCTTGAAGCCGCTGCACTTCTGCCGGCTACCTTCGGGCGGCGTCGCGTTCGCGACCGAATACAAGGCACTGCTTGCGATCGGTGAGGTTCCGGCGCGGCCCGATCTCGATGCTGTGCGTTGCTTGCAGATGTACAAGGCGGTGCCATCGGGCAAGACGCTGCTCGCCGATGTCGCTCCCGTTCCACCGGGAAGTGTCTTGCACTTGCATCGCGATGGCAGCATTGCGATGCAGGATCGGATGCCGGACGTGCGTCTTGCGGTCGATCCGATGACCGAAGAGCAGGCCTGCGAAGAACTGCGTCGCAAACTCGAGCAAGCGACGCAGCCGCTCGTCGAGGGGCGTTCGCGCATCGGTATCGCATTGAGCGGTGGTATCGATTCGATGAGCGCTGCCTTCCTAGCTCGTCGCTGCGCGCCCGATGCAGAACTGGTCGGCTTCACTGCGGGCGAGTGTCCCGAAGATCCGGAAGTGCACCGTGCATCCAAGGTGATGGCGGCGCTGAATGGTAAGCATGAGCCGCTCATCGTCGAGAACGCGGAATTGATGGCTCGACTTCCTGTTGCCGTCTGGCATTTGGAAAATCCAATCGGCCGCAGCGAGACGTTCCAATACCTCGCACTTGCGCGACGTGCGCGCGAACGAGGCTTCGACTATCTGCTGACCGGCATGGGAGCGGATCTTCTATTCGGCGGCATGCCACGCCACAAAGTATTGTGGATGGCCGAAGTCATGCCGATTCTGCGCAAGGATTTGTTGGCCTTCTTCGAATCGACGCAAACGGGCGAGCCTTCGAAGCGCCCCATCGCGCGCCTGATGACGTCCCTCTATTACCGCGGCGGGTTGCCGCCTGCACCATCGGTCGTGAATTGCGAGCGCAGTTATGAACCGGAATTGCTCGCTGAACCCGGGCCGGAATTCATCAATCGTTGTTTGATGCTCGATGGTCAGGAGCCCACGAGTCGCACGCTCGCGCGCATCGAGCGGCCGTTGCAAGCGTATGGGCTCGATTACGGATCACCGTTCCTGGACAAATCCGTCATCCAATTTGCCTTCACGATGCCGAGCGATTTGAAGATCCGTCGCGGCACGCAGAAGTACATTCTTCGCCAGGCCATGAAGCCCTACATGAGCGATGAATTGCGCCGTGCGCCGAAGGAATTGATGCGCATGCAGCAAGGAGGCGAATTCGCGCGTACGCTGCAATTGTTGGCGGACCGTTACTTGAGCAGCGAACGTGTGAAGCGCCGTGGATTTTTCGAAATGGAACACCTCGAACGTATTCGCCGCGCCTGCAGAAATCGCTATCACCCTGAAACCGCGATGCGTTTGTGGACCGCGATCGTCACTGAGATCTGGGCCGAGATTTATTTGGACGGCCGCGGGCGCTACCCGCAAAACGCCCAAGTGGGCGGCAATGCGACGGAGCGGTTTCAAGCGGTGGCGCGTGCAGCATCCCGCTAACTTGTGAATGAGACCTCCGCGGTGAGTAGCGAGCTCGTCGATGCGCGCGCTCGCTCTACGGGTGCTGCTGTGCTCATTCTCGCGAAGCGTCTGATTCAATCGCCCGCGCTGCAGTCCGCAGCGCTGATGGCGCTCGGCGGCGTGGGCTTTGCCGTCGGCAATCTGCTGCTCGCAAGTCATTTGCCGTCGGAGCAGTTCGGTCTGGTGAGCCTAATGCTCTCGGTGATTCAGGTCGGAGGCGCGCTCTGCGTGCCGGGTTTGCCGACGATCATCAATCGGCATCACCTTGCCGTTGATCGCACCATCGTCTTGTGTTGGATCGTGGGTGCGATCGTAGCGGGTGCGGCATCCACAGCCTTCGTTGCTTCGCTGCGGTCAGCGCCTGTCGAGTTGCTCGGTGTGCTTGCGCTCACTGTCGCAATGGCGGGCATGGGACGACTTCTGGCGGCGGTGTTGCAGTCGCACCATCGCTTGCGCAGCTCGCTAGTGCTGGCCCAAGGTCACAACTGGTTGCTGTTGCTCAGCGTCGTAGCCGCGTTCTTAGTCCCCGGATTTGCGAATGCGCTGGCGGTGATCACCGTACTGCTTGGGGGCTACGTGTTGTCGACGGCCTGGGGATATTGGGCTGCGCATCGATTGCATCACGACAACACCGCGCTGCGGTTCAGAAGTTGGTGGGTGGAGGGCGCAAGTGCAGCGGGCGTCATGCTTGCGAGCAACCTGCTATTCCAGCTCGATCGTTTGCTGATCGGCTCGCTCCTCTCTATCCATGAACTCGCGACCTATTCGGCTGTTGCGGCCGTCGCAGGCTCGGCGTTTCGAATGTTGCAAACAGGTGCAGGTCACTCGCTCTTGCCGCGTCTGCGCGCGTGCGCTACACGATCGAACGCGGTGTCGCTGCTGAAGAAGGAGACCACCGTCCTAATGGCGGCGAGCGTTGTGACCGCAGCGATGATCCTGATCGCATGGCCCTTGGTCGCAACGCATCTGCTGCATGGGAAATATCACGTTTCCGCCATATTGGTCGGCATCATCGTCGCGAGCGGATTCGTTCGCGTGCTGGAAGCAACCGGCGGCGCGACCGTTAGTGCGATCGGCAATTCGCGCGAACTCGTATTATTGAATTGGCTCGGATGGCTCACCGTCGCCGTGAGCATCCTCGGCGGTTATCTGCTGCGGCACTTCGGCTTGATGGGCGTCGTCGCCGCGCTGGGATTCGGATGGACGGTGTCAGCGATCGGATCGTGGGCATTGACGTCACGCGCTTTGCGGCGCTTACCGTGAGTGTGGGCGCTTGACGCGAGAGTAGTGTGTATTACACGTTCCGCCACACTCCACACACCTACACTTTCCTTTTAGGAAACGTGCAACGCACGATGAGCCCTGGTTGATTGTCATCCAACTCGATCGTGCCGCCATGCAGCCGTGTCACGGCGGCGACCAAGCTCAACCCAAGTCCGCTGCCGGTTTGTTCGCGATCACGTTCCAGGCGCACGAACGGTTGCAGAATCCGTTGACGATCTTCTGACGGAATGCCTGGGCCGTTGTCGCAGACTGCGAGTGACCAGCTGTCCGGTTTCTCGGTGACTTCGGCAAACACGCGCCCGCCGCTCGGCACGTACTTCAAAGCGTTCTCGATCAAATTCACGATGGCTTGTGCGAGCAGTTGGCGATTGCCGCGCATCTGCGCGACGGCCGCGCCTTCGTATTCCAGCACGATCTTGCGATCCCCGGCTTCGGGCTGATAGAGCTCGACGATTTCGCGAGCGAGCGCCGCCAGATCCACATCTTCAGCATCGACTTGACGGCCGCGGCCATCGGCGCGGGCGATTTGCAGCAGGGTGCCGAGTGTGCGCTGCACGCGATCCAGTTCCGCGACGGTTGCCTCCAGCGTCTCTCGCGCCGGCGGATTGAGTTCTTCGTACTGCAGCGACTCTTCGATACGCACTCGAGCTCGATAGAGCGGCGCGCGCAGATCATGAGCAGCGCTGTCGAATGTCGTCTGCAGCATGTCGGTCTGATGCTGGATGCGGTCGAGCATGTGATTGACCGCGGTCGCGAGCTCATCGAACTCATCTTGAGTGCGCTCTACCGGCAAGCGCTGCGCAAGATCGCCCTCCATGATGGTCTCGCAGGTAGTGGCAATGGCGGCGACGCGGCGGCGAACGCGCCGGCTGTAGAACACACCGAACAACGTCGCAAGCACGACGCATGAGCCGACACCCCAGAACATTGCATTGCGTAGCCGCCAGGCGAGCCGCCTGCGCTCGAGGATGTCGGTGCCGACGAGCAATCGACGACCGCCAGGCAGACGGAACATCTGTGCGCGCACCGGATGCGCCACCACGCCGCCAGCTTCGCTGGCATCGATTTCAAATTCGATGGAGTTGCCGCGGATGACCAACTCGTGCGGCCAGCTCGCGAGGTTACCGACGATCGGGTAACCGTTTGCTTCGGTGAGTAGGTAGACGGCGCCGGTGCGGCCCCAGTTGTCCGAACGGCGCCGCAGCGTGGAGACAAGTTGGATCAATCCGCCGCTGGTGTAGTCCTCAACGAGGCTGTTGACCTCGGCACGGATGATCGTATCGACTTCCCGGTCCAACACTCGGACGGTCAACACATAGACCGTCGCGAGTAGCAGCGTGACTCCAATGGCGAAGATCGCGACGAACACCGTTGCCAGTCGCGCCGAGGAGAGCCGCATGAATTTTCTCGTCATTCCTTGAGAACATAACCTGCGCCTCGCACCGTGTGAATGAGCGGCTTGTTCGAGCCCTTGTCGATGGCGGTCCTGAGCCGGCTCATATGCACGTCAATGATGTTCGTTTGGGGATCGAAATGCAGGTTCCAAACCCCTTCCAGCAGCATGGTGCGCGTCACCACCTGGCCGTGCCGGCGCATCAAGAACTCGAGCAGCTGGAACTCCTTCGTCGTTAGCTCAACGTTGCGATCGCCGCGCGTTACTTTGCGCGAAAGAAGGTCGAGTTCCAGGTCGGCAACCCGCAAGCGCGTAGCCGGTGAGGCGTTCGCAGCTCGACGGCTCAATGCCTCTATGCGGGCCAGCAGCTCCGAGAATGCAAATGGCTTGGTCAGATAATCATCGCCACCGGCGCGCAGCCCGTGCACGCGATCATCGACGGTACCGAGCGCGGACAAAATCAGAACGGGAGTGCGGTCGCCGCGTTCGCGCAGCTGAGAAATGATGGTGAGCCCGTCGATGTGCGGCAATTGACGATCCGCGACGATCACGTCGTAACTCTGTGTAGTGACCTTATTCAGGCCGTCTTTGCCGTCGGCGCTGTGCTCGACGACATAGCCGCTTTCGCGCAAGCCTTTGGCGAGATATTCGGCAGCCTGTAAATCATCTTCGATGAGAAGCAGCTTCATGCCGGAAGCCGCTGAAGGATTGGCGGCGCTGCGGTCGGGCGAGATAGGAGCGGGTTTGAATTGGCTTTCCACACGCAACTCACTCTTGTGATGGGTTGGGCGCGGCTGGAGCCCATGCCCCAGCCGCGAATCGCGTTTAGCCGATGCGGACCGGCAAGAAGATTTGCGAATTCTCACGCTCGATCAGTAGCGCCACGACCTTGCCGTTGCGCTTCTTCGCGGCGGTACGCAAATCGTCGACCGTCTTCACCGGCTTGCCGTTCACACCCAAAATAATGTCGCCAGGTTGAACGCCGGCTTCTTGCGCAGGTCCCGCCACGTTTTCGACGACCAGATTGCCCTGAGTCTTGGCATCGCGTTTCTCATCTGGCTGCAGCGGACGCACCGCCAAGCCCAGCTTGTCGGTTTCGTCTTGGTTTGCACTGTCGTTCGACGCAACCCGCTCACCGTCGCCCTTGATCTCTTCGGGGCGAACGTTGAGTTTCTTCGTCGAACCATCTCGCCAAACTTCCAAGCTCACGTTGCTGCCGGGCTTCTTGTTTGCGATCAGGCCGGGCACTTGCGCGGAGGTGTCGATCGCAGTGCCGTCGACGCTCAGGATGACATCGCCAGGCTTCAGTCCGCCTTTCTCGCCGGGGCTGTTGTCTTCGACCATGCCGACCAGCGCACCGCGTGGGCGATCGAGACCGAAGGATTCTGCAAGCTGTGCACTCACGTCTTGGATTGAAACGCCGATGCGGCTGCGGGTGACCTTGCCGTACT
Organism: Steroidobacteraceae bacterium; assembly: GCA_035760885.1. GTDB lineage: Bacteria > Pseudomonadota > Gammaproteobacteria > Steroidobacterales > Steroidobacteraceae > Steroidobacter. Next base: position 10,212 of record DASTSB010000415.1, read on the forward strand.
TCACCAACTGCTCGCGCACATCGTTCGCGACATTGATCGGCACTGCGAACGACAAGCCCATGTAACCACCGGTGCGGCTATAGATCTGCGAATTGATGCCGACGACTTCGCCGTCCAAGTTGAACAGCGGGCCACCAGAGTTGCCGGGATTCACGGCCACGTCGGTTTGAATGAACGGTGCGAAGTTGCTCTCGCCCGGCATCGATCGAGAGGTCGCGCTGACAATACCTGCGGTGACGCTGTTATCGAAGCCGAACGGCGAGCCGATCGCGATCACCCATTCACCCGGACGCAGTTTCGACGGATCGCCGATGCGAACCGTCGGTAGGTTCTTGGCATCGATCTTGATCACGGCGACATCGGTTTTCTCATCGACGCCGATGACCTTCGCAGTGAACTCGCGACGATCGGTGAGCCGTACCGTCACTTCGTCCGCATTCGAAACGACATGTGCGTTGGTCAAAATGTAGCCATCTGGGCTGACGATGAAGCCCGAACCTTCGCCATGCTCGCGAGGCCCTTCGCCACCGCGTGGCATGGGACGGCCGAAGCGGCGGAAGAATTCGTAAAACGGATCATTGGGCGACATGCCCGGAAAATCCGCGACGGGTTGGCTCTTGCCGACCACGTCGATGTTCACGACGGCCGGGCCGTACTGTTGGACGAGGCCGGTGAAGTCGGGAAGCCCGGCACGATTTGCCGTGACCGGTGCCGCAGGGGGCTGCTGAGTGGCAGCAGCCGTGGATGAATTACCTTGGCCGCCCGAGGCGAGTACATCGGCCCCCACTTGGCCGGAGCAGGCAGTCAGTGCAAGGCCGCTGGCAAGTGCAGCAACCGAGACGCGTAAGTATCGAGAGAACATGGGTACACCCCCAGGGTTTCAAAGAACGCAAGTTAAGACGTGCGGCTGGAGGCGAAGTTTGGGTGGTTACGGAGTTTTAAAGGGTTACAGTTGTGTAAGACGCTGCTCGGTTGTGACCGCTGATGTCCTTGCGTGCACATACGACATGGTCTCTTGCGACCGCTTGACCTGTGGTGTCTTGCGAAGCTCGGCCGTCTCCGGCCGCAAGCCGTTTTCGAAAACGCTGCAAGTACGTCCTTGTAAGCTCGTACAAAAACTCGCCGCGCAATTGCTCCTGCATTGCGGGCAAGCCGGGATACACCGTCCTTGGCGAACCCGTTCGGTCGCAATCGTTCTGGCAGCAGATCGATTGTGAAAGGCACGACCGAACCCTTGTTTTTGAACGTTTCGAAAACAGCTTCCGACCGAAGACGTCCTCTTCGCGTCGGGTGGGCATGAGGCGCTTCCGCAAGACATAAAGGGGATAGTGGCGGCAGCAAGAGGTGCCCGGCGGACATCAGCGATCCAACGCTGCGCTGCGTGGGAGGGGCAGTGAGGTCTTTGTTGTCTCTCTACGCAACTCGGAACCAGCGTTGTCGGGAGGAACGGCCCGAAGGGTCGATGAAACAGCGAGCGCTGCCTCTCAATTCCTCCCTCCGCGAAGCGGGGGGAGGTTAGGAGGGGGGCAATCTTTTCAGAAGTTCGGCAAGTTGTTCTTCCAACTTCGCAACGCGTTCTTCAAGTGACGCGTAGTTGGACGTCGTGCGCGGAGGTGAAGCAGGTTCTGCTTCTTGCATCTGCGAGACGTCGATCGGGCCGCTGAAGAGATGGGCATAGCGTGAGTCGCGGCGGCCGGGTTCGCGGGGGAGTTTGACGACGAAGGGACCGTCATTACGGGACGTCAGTTGCTCGAGTGCAGCTTCGACTTCAGAGACATCGTGTACTTCCGCCATGCGAGCGCAGCGTGTGCGCAGTTCGCCGGGAGTTTGCGGCCCGCGGACGAGGAGTTCGCAAATGATCGCTTGCTGCAAGGGTGAGACTTCGATCGATCCGAAGCCGGTGTTGCAGAACCGATGTTGATATTTCTGCACGCGGCTGCCGAAGCCGGAGCGTTCGAGGACGAGATGTTTGCGCGTGAGCGAGTCGAGATTTTCTTGAACGGTGCGTTCGTCGAGGTCGAGGACGGGGTCG